>JACDHV010000100.1 GCA_013820855.1 Gemmatimonadales bacterium
CACCGTCGCCGCGGCGTTCATGGGCGCCATGGCCGAGGTGCTGGCGCCGGCGGGGATCGTCTGTTTCGACAGCAGCCATCCGGCCGCCAAAGCGGCGGGCGCCCCGTTGATCCTGCGGGCGCTCGAGCAGGCCACCGAGATCGACGACGACCTCGAGCGCCACGCGGAGAGCCTCGGTGGCACCGCCAGGAGCTCCGGCGTGGTCCTGGGCGATGGCGCCGCGCTGGTGATGCTGGAGGGCGCCCAGGGGCGCGACCGCCTGATCGCAGCGGACGGCGCGTTCGTGACCCGGCGCGGCAAGGAGCGCTACGATCTCGCGGCGCTCCGCCGGATCGCGCAGGAGGAGCCCACGCGGCTGTCGCCCAACGTGCTGCTGCGCCCGGTCGTCGAGAGCGCGCTCCTGCCCACCGTGGCCTATCTCGGAGGGCCGGCGGAGCTTCGCTACCTCGCGCTGACACCTCCCGTGTACCGGCGCCTCGGCGTGGAGCCCCAGCACCACATGCCACGGTGGTCCGGCGTGCTGGTGGAGCGGAGGGTGGACCGGGTCCTGGAAAAGTTCGGCATCGACCTGGACGAGCTGCTCGAGCCGCCGGGGGCGCTCGAAGCGAGGCTGGTCCGATCCCAGCTTCCCGCCGAGGCGCTCGGCGCGCTCGAAGCCATCCGCGCCGCGGTAGAGGCGGGCTACGACACGCTCGAGCGCACCGCGGCCGAGATCGATCCGACGCTCGTCCGGCCCGTTCAGGGCGCCCGGCGCCAGGCGCTCTCGGGAACGCACGATGTCGAGAAGAAGCTGGTTCAGCACCTCAAGCGGCGGCAGGAGACCGAGCTGAGCCAGATCGCCAGGGCGAGAACCGCGGTGCATCCGGGGGGAAAGCCCCAGGAGCGGGTGCTGACGGTGGCGCCGTTCCTGGCCCGCTACGGGCCGGCCCTGTTCGCCGATTTCGGGGAGGCGATCGAAGACTGGTACGCGGGCGCCCTTGAAGGGGCGTCCACCCGGTCTTAGACTCGACCTCATGTCGGTGATCGCGCTCATCCTCCTGGTGGCGCTGCTCATTCCCATTATGGGCATCGTCGTCGATTCCCCGATCGGCCGCGCGCTCGCCCGCCGCCTGGAAGGGCCGCGCGACGTGCCGCCGGGGCTCGACGAGCTCGCCAAGAAGGTGGACCTGCTGGAGGCCGAGGTCGACGACCTGACCCGAAGCGTCCAGTCGCTCCAGGATGACAACGCGTTCCTGCAGCGCCTGCTGGCCGACCCCTCGAGCCGCTCGCCCCTCCCACGGCCCCCCGCCTGACCACCGCCGGTGGCGGCGCGCACCGGCCGGCGCTCATGGTCGGGGCGGGGATCCTGCTCAGCCGGATCATCGGCCTCGTCCGCAATCGAGTCTTCGCACATTACTTCGGCACCTCCGACGCGGCCGACGCCTTCAACGCCGCGTTCCGGATCCCCAACTTCCTCCAGAACCTCTTCGGGGAGGGCGTCCTCTCCGCCTCGTTCATTCCGGTCTACGCGGGCCTTCGGGCCCGGGACCGCGAGCGCGAGGCTTCGGCGATGGCGGCTGCCGTGGCCGCGCTCCTCGCGCTCACCGTGTCGGTGCTGGTGGCCGCGGGGATCCTGCTCGCCCCGTGGCTCATCGATCTGATCGCGCCGGGCTTCGAGGGGGAGAAGCGCGATGCCACGACGCGACTGGTGCGGATCCTGTTTCCCGGCGCCGGACTGCTGGTGCTTTCGGCGTGGTGCCTTGGGGTTCTCAACAGCCATCGGCGCTTCTTTCTCTCCTACGCCGCTCCCGTGGTTTGGAACCTGGCGATCATCTCGGCGCTGGTCTGGGCGGGCGACGACAGGGGGCAATACCATCTCGCGGTGATCGCCGCCTGGGGATCGGTGGCCGGCAGCCTCCTCCAGCTCGCCGTGCAGCTCCCGACCGTGCTCCGACTCCTCGGCGGACTTCGCCCGGGGCCGCTCGCCGGCGAGCCGGTGCGGGCCGTTCTTCGTAACTTCTTTCCGGTGTTCGTGGGCCGGGGCGTGGTGCAGATCAGCGCCTACGTGGACACGGTGCTGGCGAGCTTTCTGCCCACCGGGGCGGTGGCCGCGGTCTCGTACGCCCAGGTGCTCTACACCCTGCCGGTGAGCCTCTTCGGCATGTCGGTGTCGGCCGCCGAGCTGCCGGAGATGTCGAGCGCGACCGGCACGGAGGCCGAGCGGGCGGCGTATCTCCGGGGCAGACTGGAGGCGGGCCTTCGGCAGATCGCGTTTCTCGTCGTGCCGTCGGTCGCCGGATTCATCGCCCTCGGCGACGTGGTGACGGGTGCACTCTATCAGTCCGGCGAGTTCACCCGAGGGATGACGCTGTACGTCTGGGCCATCCTCGGAGCGGCGTCGGTGGGTCTGCTGCCCTCGACGCTCGGCCGGCTCTACTCCTCCGCGTTCTACGCGCTCCACGACACGCGCACGCCGCTCCGCATCGCGGTCATCCGGGTCTCGCTCGGTATCGCGCTCGGGTACGGGCTCGCCCTCCATCTGCCAGGCACGCTCGGGCTGGACGCGCGGTGGGGCGCCGCCGGAATCACCCTCGCCTCGGGACTTGCCGCGGGCGTGGAGTACGGTCTGCTGCGGCGCGCGCTGGGCGGCAGAATCGGTATCACCCGCCTGGACCGGGGACTTGTGGTTCGCCTCTGGACCTCCGCCGCGCTCGGCGTAGCAGCCGGTTGGGTGCTCCGCTCGACGCTCCCCGTGCTGCACCCGATTCCTGCAGCCGTCCTCATCCTCGGCGTTTTCGGCGCGACGTACGTGGGGAGCGCCTCGCTGCTCGGCGTGCCCCAGGCCAGACGGCTGCTCCGGATACGATGACGGCCTGAGTTCGGTCTTCCGAAGACGGCGCTTCACCGACCCAGCAGGGAACTTCTGCGGCGGATTCGGTGCCGCCCCTGCGTTCCGCCGCTAAATTCCCCTCGTATGTCCACCCCAGCCCTCCCCGACCAGCTCCAGCGGAAGCTCGACACGCTGCCCGAGGGCCCCGGCGTCTACCTGTGGAAGGACGCCGGCGGCGAGGTGCTCTACGTGGGCAAGGCCAAGCGGCTCCGGAGCCGGGTGCGGAGCTACTTCGCGACCGATTTCCCGACCAGCGCGAGGAATCAGCTCCTCCAGCGCCTGATCTCCGACGTGGAGACGATCGTGGTTCCGAGCGAGCCGCAGTCGCTCATCCTCGAGAACAACCTCATCAAGGAGTACCGGCCCCGGTTCAACGTCAGGCTCAAGGACGACAAGAGCTATCCCTCGATCGCGGTTACCGTGGGCGAGCCGTTCCCCCGCGTGCTGGTGACCCGCCGGCGGAACATTCCCGGTGCCCGTTACTTCGGTCCCTATAGCGACGTCGGCCAGCTCCGGCGCACGCTGGCGATCATCCGGCGGCTGTACACCGTCCGGAGCTGCCACGACGACCTCCCCGAGGACCGCCGCGAGCGGCCCTGCCTGGACTTCCACATCGGGCGCTGCCAGGCGCCCTGCGTCGGCTGGCAGGACGAGCCCGACTACCGCCGCATGGTGGACGACGTGCTCCAGTTCCTCGAGGGAAAGACCGGGGACCTGAGGGGCCGGGTGAGGGAGGCCATGATCGCCGCCAGCGAGCGGGAGAATTACGAGCGGGCCAAGGACCTGCGGGACGCGCTCCGGTGGCTGGAGAAGCTCGAGGAGCCGGTGTCGGTGGAGGTCATCGGTACCGGCGATGCCGACGCGGTCGGCTTCGCGCGCGACGGGGACGACGCCGTCGCGGTCCTGATGAGGGTACGGGACGGCCGCGTCGTCGGGCGGGAGCACCGCTTTCTCGAAGGTGTCGAGGAGGAGACCGACCCGGCCATCCTGAGCGCCTTTCTGGTGCGCTACTACGTCCCGGCGGAATCGCGGGCGCGCCGGATCGTGCTGCCGTTTCCGCCGGACGACTGGGACGCACTGCGCGAGCTGCTGCCGGAGTCCGACTGGATCGTGCCCCAGCGGGGCACCGCCCAGCGCTGGCTGGAGCTGGCCGACCACAACGCGCGCCACCTGCTCGAGAGTCTCCGGATCGAGTCGTTCGAGACCGAGGAACGGGCGGAGGATCCGGTGTACGCGCTGGGCCGCGACCTCGGGCTCAGCACGGTGCCGCGAAGCCTCGTCTGCATCGACATCTCGCACAACCAGGGCAAGGACACCGTGGGCTCGCTGGTCTGGTTCGAGGCCGGACGGCCGCGCAAGAGCGAGTATCGCAAGTTCAAGATCGAGGGCCCGGGGCAGCAGGACGACTTCGCCGCGATCCAGGAGGTCGTCACCCGGTACCTGACGCGCCGCCGGGAGGAGCAGCTGCCCATGCCGGACCTGATCCTCATCGACGGAGGGAAGGGCCAGCTCAACGCCGCCCTGGAAGCCGCGGACCGGCTGGGTCTGGGAGGGCTCCAGTTCGCCAGCCTGGCGAAGCGGGAGGAGGAAGTCTTTCTGCCCGGCCGGCCCGACTGCCTCCGTCTGTCCCGCCGCAGTCCCGGTCTGAGGCTGCTCCAGCGCGTCCGCGACGAGGCGCACCGGTTCGGGCTCGCGTACAACCGGAAGCGCCGAACCCAACGGACCATCACCTCCGAGCTGCTCAACATTCCCGGTGTCGGGCCGAACCGGCGCAGGCTGCTGCTGGAGCGCTTCGGGAGTCTGGCGGGGGTGAAATCCGCCTCGGTGTCCGAGCTCGCCGCGGTGCCCGGCTTTTCCACCCGCCTGGCCGAGCGCGTCCTCGAGCATCTGCAGACCCGGACCTGACGTGCCCGAGCTCCCGGACGTCGTGGTCTATCTGGAAGCGCTCGAGCGGCGGATCCTCGGCCGCCGACTGGAGAGCGTCCGGCTGGTGAGCCCGTTCGTGCTCCGCACCGTGGACCCACCGCTCTCGGCGGCGGACGGCCGCCGGGTGCTGCTGCTGCGCCGTATTGGAAAGCGGCTCGTCTGGGGGCTCGAAGGCGACCTCTTCGTGGTCCTCCATCTGATGATCGCCGGGAGGCTTCGCTGGGCCGCGGCCGGAGCCAGGGCGCCGGGTCGGATCGGACTCGCCGCATTCGACTTCGAGGACGGGACATTGCTCCTCACCGAAGCCGGGTCGAAGCGGCGCGCCTCGCTGCACCTGGTGAGTGGTGCGTCCGCCGTGCAGGCGTTCGAGCGAGGCGGGCTCGAGCCGCTCGAGGCGGGCGAAGCGGAGTTCGTCCTGCGGCTTCGCCGCGAAAATCACACGCTCAAGCGGGCGCTGACGGATCCCCGTCTCTTCAGCGGGATCGGCAACGCATACTCCGACGAGATCCTTCACCGCGCCCGTCTGTCGCCACTGCGGCTGACGAGCCGGCTCACGGAGGAAGACGCCGCGCGACTGTTCGACGCCACGCGGTCCGTGCTCGCCGAGTGGACCGATCGCCTGCGCCGTGAGACCGGGGAAAGCTTTCCGGAGAAGGTCACCGCGTTCCGTGACGGGATGGCGGTGCATGGACGCTTCCGGCAACCATGTCCGGATTGCGGGACCCCGATCCAGCGGATCCGGTACGCCGAGAACGAGACGAACTATTGCCCGGTGTGCCAGACGGAAGGACGGCTGCTGGCCGATCGAGGGCTTTCCAGGCTCCTGCGAAAGGACTGGCCACGCAGTCTCGAGGAGCTGGAGGAGCGTCTCAAGTCGTGACGCCAACACGCGTTGGTCCCGGGCCGCCTGGAATTGCCTGACGGTCGGACTGCTGCCATATTTATAAGTCTATGTCCGATGGACGTTTTGCCATTCTCGATCCGGCCGCCGGCATCAGCGGCGACATGCTGCTCGGTGCTCTCGTTGCCGCGGGAGCCCCGGCGGAATGGCTCCGGGAGCTGCCCGCTCGGCTCGGCCTCTCCGACGTCGGCGTTCACATCGAGCAGGTAGACCGCTGCGGCGTCCGGGCGACGAAGGTCAACGTCCAGCTCGCCGACGGCAGCCACGAGTCCCCCAGCGAGCTGATCCACCAGCCGCACACCCACCCGCACTCGCACGATCATCACCACGCGCCCCACCGCCACGTCGGCGAGCTGATCGGGGTTCTGGAGCGCGCGACCCTGTCTGAGTGGGTACGTGCGCGGGCCGTGCGCGCATTCCGGCTGCTGGGCGAGGCCGAGGGGAGCATTCACGGTATGCCGGCCGAGGAAGTGGCCCTGCATGAGGTCGGTGCCATGGACGCGCTGGTCGATGTGGTGGGCGGGATCGAGGGATTCGAGCGGCTGGGTATCGACCGGATCTACCACAGGCCCGTCGCGATCGGCAGTGGGTGGGTTCGCGCGGCGCACGGCGCGATTCCCATTCCCGCTCCCGCGACCGCCATCCTGCTCGAGGGACTCGAGGTCTCGACGGGTGGCCCGGTGGTGGGTGAGGCGACCACACCCACCGGAGCCGTCCTGCTGCGCGTGCTCTCGTCAGGTGCTCCGCCGGCCCGCTGGCGGATCGTGGGCGCCGGGGCGTGGGGAGCCGGCGGCCGTGACCCCGAAGGGTATCCCAACGCGCTCCGGCTGATCGTGGCCGAGCCCTCCCACGAGGCGGGCGAGATCGTGGTCCTCTCCACCGATCTCGACGACCTGAGCCCGGAGTACCTGGAGCCGCTTCGCGAAGCCCTCTTCGATGCCGGAGCGCTCGATGTGCAGATGTGGGCGACGCAGATGAAGAAGGGCCGGATCGGCTTCAGGGTCGAGGCCCTGGTGCCCCCGGCGGAGGCCGATCGGGTGTCGGACGCATTCATGCGGCACAGCACCACCGCGGGAATCCGCCGCCAGACGATGGAGCGCTACACCCTCCCCCGGCGCGAGGTCGAGGTGGACGCGGGGCAGGGGATCAACGTGCGCGTCAAGGTGTTGGATGCGCCGGACGGTCCGCGCGTGAAGCCGGAGTACGATGATGTGGCGGCAGTTGCCCTCCGCACGGGCCGCGCCGCTCACGAGGTGGCAAGGGACTTGCACCACAGAGCACTTCGCCTGGTGAGTCCGGATGGAGCCACCCAGGCCGTGACCCCGAACAAGGAGTCGAACGAGTGAAAGCGACGATCGCGTCGGCCGTGCTGTTTGTCTCTCTAGCCGCAACCGCCGCCGAGGCGCAGCAGCGCGTGATCAACGAGCGAGTCGCGAAGTCGATGCCGACGAGCTACCAGGCTCCCGATTGCGGACTGAAGTCGGGCCACTTCAAGGTCAGCAGCGGGGCGACCTATCTGAAGACCGGAGTCGAGGCGGACATCCCCGATAACGCCAAGCGCGCGCTCGACAACGGCGAGCGGGTGCTGCTCGAGGCGATGCGGCAGAACAACCAGGGGAACAATCCCTCCGCGTGGTACTATCTCGGCCGAATCTATCTGCAGCGAGGCGACATTTACGGTGCCGACTCGGCGCTGACCCGCGCGGAAAAGCTGGCGCCGGCCTGCGCCGGGGAGATCGACGGGTATCGTCGCAACGGCTGGGTTGCGCTCATCAAGGGCGGAAACGGATTCGAGGAGCAGAAGAACCTCGACTCGGCGCTCGTTCTGTACCGCCAGGCGGGAGTGGTGTTCCGGAAGTCACCGATCCCCTTCTATCAGGCGGCGGGGGTGTTCAACCAGCAGGGCGCCACGGACAGCGCGGCCGCGTACTATGGGAAGGCCGTCCAGTCGAGCGCGGCGGTCACCGACACCACGGAACAGAAGATCCGGAACCGGTCGGCCTTCAATCAGGGCGCGCTCCTGCTCAACGCGCAGAAGCACGCCGAGGCCGCGGCGGTGTTCGAGAAGTACCTCACCTGGGTGCCCAACGACATCGAGGCCAAGCGCGGCCTCGCCGGGGCCTACCGCGGGCAGGGGCAGGCCGACAAGGCTCAGGCACTGGAGCAGCAGATCGTGGCCGCGGGAGGTTCGGCGGCGCCGGGCGCACCCGGGGCCGGCGCAGGCACGGCGGATCTGATGAACGTCGGCGTCAATCTGTACAACGACAAGAAGTATGCCGAGGCCGCGGACGCGTTCGCCAAGGTCGTCGAGGCGGAGCCCCACAACCGCGACGCGTTGTTCAACCTGTCGAACACGTATCTCGCGCTGCAGGACGGTCGCAAGCTCCTCGCCACGGCACAGCGGCTCTCCGCCATCGAGCCGCTGAGCGAGAACTCGCTGAAGCTGGTGGGCGAAGGGTACAAGCAGGCGAAGCAGGTGGACGAGGCTGTGAAGATCGCGGAAAAGGTGCTCGCGCTGCCGGTGGACGTGCGCGTCACCGACTTCAGCCCGGGTGCGAGCGGCGCGACGCTGCTGGCGACGGCCACGGGCCGGGAGGCGCAGACGCCGGCGGGGAAGCCGATCCCGCCCGCGCCCGTCGCGCTCGCCGTGGAATTCCTCGATGCGAAGGGAACGGTGGTCGGCAGCCAGGACGTGCAGGTGCCCGCTCTGGAGCCCGGCAAGACTCAGGAAATTAAGGCGGCCGCGCAGGGCAACGGCGTCGTCGCGTGGCGGTATTCGCCGAAGTAGCCAGGAGGAGATCATGGCGGGAGTACAGGCCCCCGGCGGGCTCACGACGACACGAGCGCCCTTCATCGAGCAGGCGCAGGCCGAAGGGCGTCTCTACATCCACCAGCCGTACGAGTTGTACTCCCGGGACAATCACGACGCGTGGCGGCGTCTGTTCACCCGGATGGAAGACCGGTGGCAGCGCTACGCGAACCCACGCTTCCTCCAGGGCATCGACAGCCTGTGTCTGGACCCCGACCGGGTACCGAAGCTCGAGGACGTGAACCGATTTCTCAGCCCGCTCACCGGATTCCAGGCCAAGCCGGTGAGCGGGTACGTGCCGTCCTTCCTGTTCTTCGATTGTCTACGAAATCGAGAGTTTCCGACCACCATCACCATCCGCGACGGCGCCACGCTCGACTACCTGCCGGAGCCGGACATCTTCCACGACATCGCCGGGCACGTGCCGATGCACACCGACCGGGCGTTCGCGGATACGCTGGTGCGCTTCGGCGACTGCGCGCATACCGCGGCGGAGATCGCGGCGGGGATCACCGACGAGCGCGAGAAGATCCGGCGGGTCACCAGCATCTTCAAGGCGCTGGCCCGGTTCTTCTGGTTCACCATCGAGTTCGGCCTGATGCGGAGCGAGGGAGGCCTGAAGGTCTTCGGCAGCGGACTGCTCAGCTCCTACGGCGAGATCGCGAACTCCATCGACTCGCCCGAGGTGCAGCGCTACCCGATGCAACTGGAGTGGGTGATCAACCAGTACTTCGAGATCGATCACTACCAGCCGCTGCTCTTCATCGTGGACTCGTTCGACCATCTCTTCGAGCTGGTGGGCGAGCTCGAGCGGTGGATGCGCGAGGGGCGGCTGGACAACGTGGCCCCGGGCGAGCCGGCGGTGAGCGAGCCCGATCTGCGGAGCTTCCTGGAGGCGTCGAAAGGGAAGTAGGCCGCTTGACTCTCCCGGGAGCCGGTCTAACATTCCCCTCCATTCGCGGGCGTAATTCAGTGGTAGAATGCCAGCTTCCCAAGCTGGACGTCGCCGGTTCGAGTCCGGTCGCCCGCTCTCTGGAAGCTCTTGCCCCGCTGACACTTTCGTGTTCGCGGGGCTTTTTGTGCCGTCACACCCTCGCCCGCGGCAATGCTCCAGGTAACGAACGGGGCCATCTCGGTTCTGGGATCGGCAACCCGAGATTCCAACTGGTTCTGCCTGGGCTCTTCCGCACTTGAGAATGGCTTGATAGTTCCTCCGTAGCGTGCCGGCGAATCCTCGCCCGGTCACCCGAGGGCAACCAGCCGAACGGCGCCGCGAGCCTTTCACCCCTGAGGAGCACCGCCATGTCTGCCGCGTCCCCTGCCACGATCCGCCTGGGTGCCATGGCTTTGGCACTCGCAGCCTGGGGCTGTTCAGCCGAAGAATCCTCCACCGGGCCTTCGGCCGAGTCCGCTCCCGATGTGGCATCCCTCGCCACCTACGTCATTCGTGACCTGGGGACCCTGGGTGGAGCCTTCTCGTCGGCCCGGGCGATCAACTCCGCCGGGGTGATCGTCGGCACCAGCAACGTGCCGGGATCGACCCTGCCCCATGCCTTCGTCTGGAAGAACGGCGTCATGAGCGATCTCGGCGCCCTGGCCGGTGGGCACAGCGAAGCCACTGCGATTAACGACGACGGGGTCATCGTCGGGTGGAGCACGGTCAAGTCCGGAGCCACGCGTGCAGTGCGCTGGCAGAATGGCAGGAAAAAGAACCTCGGGACCCTCGGAGGCCGGAACAGCCAGGCGACCGGCATCAACGAGTTCGGGATCATCGTGGGATGGAGCGAGACCGCGAGCGGCAACCGCCATGCCTTCATCTGGCGGAACGGCGCCATGACCGATCTCGGCACCCTGGGCGGGCCCACCTCGCAGGCGAACGGCATCAGCCGCGGCGGCGTCGTGGTCGGCCAAAGCACCACCGCCTCCGGCGAGCGCCACGCCTTCCGCTGGAAGGACGGCGGGTTCAAGGACCTGGGCGCGCAGGGCCGCCAGTACAGCTTCGCCACCGCGATCAACACCAAGGGCCAGATCGTGGGCGCGCTGGGGCCCACGCAGGACGCCGCCGGGGAGGAGCTGGAATGGACCGCCGGGTTCCTGTACTACCAGGAGGCGTTCACGTTCGTCGGCGGTACCCGCCCCGCGGTGATCCCGCGCGCCATCAGTCCGGTGGGCGTGGTGGTCGGCCAGGCGTTCGACACGGGAGACGAGCCCCGTGCGGAGCGGGCGTGGGTGTGGGAGAGCGGATCGGTAACGGCCCTGCCGACTCTCGTCCCGGATGGACTCGACAGCCATGCGGGCGCCTATGGCGTCAACCGCGCCGGCACGATTGTCGGGTTTAGCAAGGCGTCGGCCGGTACCAGCCACGCGGTGCTCTGGCGGCGGCAATAGGCGGCTCACCCCCGGCTGTCACCCTGAGCGAAGCGGCATCCTGACGGAGCGCGCCCTGGCGCATCCGGTGAGCACCAGGGTTGTACTCGCGGTAATTTGCCGCGCAGCATGACCCCACTGTGCATCATCTGAGGGATCTGCCCCGCCGATACTAAAAGCGTCGGCTGGCGGCATCGGGTCAAGAGATCGTCAAGCCGAGTTCCGACGCGGATCGCAGAAGCGGCCACTCTAGCGGAGTTCACAAATGCCAGCCACCTTAAGCCCGACACACCCTCCCTGCGCCCGCAGCCCGAGCACCGGCCGCCACACCCGGCGCTGAGCGCGAGCACCCGGAGATGCCCGATACCTGATAATGAGGATAGCTCTGCCCGATAACCTCGACGAGGGAGGGTACAATGCGTGGTGTGACGAGTTGCTGGATCGCGCTCGTGCTGGTGGGCTGCAACAAGCCGGCGGACAAACCGGCGGATACGACGGTCGGCGAGGTCCCTGAGATGGAATCCGCTCCGGCCACGATCTCCCTGGCGGACGCGGCGGGTACCTGGAAGGTGCGAAGCACGGTGGAGGGCAGCGAGAGCACAGTGGTGACCTACGACATGCGCATCAATGAGGACCGCTCCGGCTGGTCGATCACCTTCCCCAATCGCAAGCCGATTCCGGTGAGGGTCGTCGCGGTGGAGGGCGACAGCATCGTGTCCGAGGCGGGGCCCTTCGAGAGCGCGCTCCGCAAGGGGGTACAGGTCAGCACCCACGTCGTGGCTCGGCTGCAGAACGACAAGTTGGTGGGTACCACGGTTGCGCGCTATCAGGTCACCGGCCCCGATAGCGTGGCCCGGCTCCGCTTCGAGGGAACCCGCGCGCCCTGACGGCACGGCCGCATCACGGCGCGCTCGCACTCTGCGGCTCCGGGCGGCGGGGGCATGGCGGCATGGGCCGCCATGCCC
>JACDHV010000281.1 GCA_013820855.1 Gemmatimonadales bacterium
ACCTGCGACCGCCGCGCCACTCGGTGCCGCGGCGGTCTCAACCCGAGGCGAGGCGGGAGAGACCGGGTCGCAACCCGCTCGAGGCCATCCTGCCGGTACGCTGAGCGGTGCGCCGCACGCTGCTCGTAGCGCTCCTCCTCGGGCTCGCGGCCACCGGCACGGCGTGCACGATGCTCGACCGCTCGCGCCTCCGATTCACCAACGGACTTGCCGCCCCGGTCCGGCTGGTCTTCGCCGACGGGCCTCCGCGCATCATCCCACCCCGCGAGACGGTGGAGCTGGTGGTGCCTCGCGGCGCGTCGGTGGCCCGGTGGGAGCTGGTTCGTCCGCTGTCCGCCGACGGCAAGCCGATGGGTGAGGAGATGCGCGGAGCGATCGTGCCGCGAGGCCGTGGGACCGTGGCCGACAGCGCCTGGGTTCGGGTGGGCGACGCCGACTATTTCGCGCCGCTCGTCACCAATGCGAGCGCCGACCTTCTGAGGGTGACCGTCAACGCCGGTCTCGCGGGTGCCCGCGACTGCGAGTGCGCCGTTCGCCCCGGCACGACCCGGGTGTTTCTGGGCTACTACCGGCTCTACGGCAACAGCACGGTCAGGGCGCGCTCGCCCTCCGGCCATGAAGCCATCTTCCGCGACCTGGGTCCCCAGGTGAAGAGCCGTGACGGCACCGTGGGCCTCCGCTTCGAGAGCAAGGACCTCAGGCCGCGCTGAGTGATCGCCCTCCTCAGCGGCCGCGCCGCCTGGCCCGCAGCGCCGATCCCGGGGTCACCGCGCCAAAGCCGTACTTTTCCCGCACCTTGTCGACCGCCGCGGAGAGCTCCTTGAGCCGCTGGCGCGCGGGTGGCTCGAAGAGGTCCGCCTCCGCCGCAAGGCCGAGATTGGTGGCGGCGATGCCGATCAGCCGTACGCCGCGATTTCGGGACCGCACCCCCTCGAATGCGCCCCGGAACAGCGCGCGCGCCGCCTCGTAGAGCTCGGCGTCGAGATCGGTCGCGGTCTCGAGGGTTCGGCGGCGAGTCACCGTGTGGAAGTCGTCGTGTCTGAGCTTGAGCGTCACGGTCCGGCCCACCAGGTTCTCCTCGCGGAGCTGCCCGGCCACGCGCGCGGTGAGCAGCGCCAGGATCGCCTCCAGCTCCTCGGGGTCCCGCAGATCGCGCGAGAGCGTCGTCTCCCGGCTCACCGATTTGGGGAGCCGCTCCGCCCGCAGCGTGGCGCCGCCGTGACCGTGCGCGCGCCGCTTGAGCGCTTGCGCGTCGCCGCCGACCAGGCGGGCCAGCGCGGCCTCGGCCATGGCCTGCACCTGATGGACGTCGGTGAGCCCGAGCCCGGCCCACCGCGCGGCGGTCTTCGGCCCCACTCCCGGGAGCGCCGCGAGCGGGAGCCCGGCGAGGAATCCCTCCCCCCAGCCCGCCCTGACCTCCATCAGCCCACGCGGCTTGGCGCGGTCGGAGGCCAGTTTGGCGATCATGCGGTTGGGCCCGCTACCGATGCTGCAGTCGAGGCCGGTCTCCGCCCGCACGGCGTCACGGATCCGCTCGGCGACGGGCAGGAGCGAGACGGGGTAGAGCCGGTCGGTGCCGCCCAGGTCGAGATACGCCTCGTCGAGCGACGCCATCACGACCGTGGGGGCGAATCGCTCGAGCACCGCCCGCACCGCGCGGGAGGCGTCCCGGTAGTGCACGAACGATCCCTGGCAGAACGTGGCCGCGGGACAGAGCCGCACCGCCTGGGCGATCGGCATGCCGGCGTGGATGCCGTATCTGCGGGCGGCGTAGGCCGCGGACTGCACGACGCCGCGCTGGTCGCGGCGGCCGCCCACCACTAGCAGCTCGATCGCGCGGAGCTCGGGGTAGCGCTGCCGGCAGACCTCGACGAAAAAGGCGTCGAGATCCACGTGGAGAATGCGTGCGCTCATGCTATCTTCGACGCACCCACGGACCGGAGCTCCAGCCGATGATGAGCAAGACGATGCAGGACGCCCTGAACGAGCAGATGAAGCACGAATTCTACTCCTCCTATCTGTACCTATCAATGTCGGCGTACTGCGACCGGGCGAACCTCCCCGGCCTCGCCCGGTGGATGCGGGCCCAGGCGCGGGAGGAGACGACGCATGCGATGAAGATCTTCGATCACGTGCTGGACCGCGGCGGGAAAATCGAGCTCAAGGATCTGGCCGGTCCGCCGGCGGATTTCGCCTCTCCCCGTGACGTCTTCGACCAGGCCCACCAGCACGAGCAGCAGGTCACGGCGAGCATCAACCGGGTCTACGGGCTCGCGGTGGACGAGCGGGACTTCGCGAGCACGGTGTTCCTCGACTGGTTCGTGCGGGAGCAGGTGGAGGAGGAGAAGACCAGCGGCCTCCTGGCCGAGCAGTTTCGCATGGTCGGAGAGGACCGTCCTGGGCTGCTGATGCTGGACCGCGAGCTGAGCCAGCGGAAGAGCGGCGAGGTCGAGTCCCCGTCGAATCCCACGTGACCGGCCGGCCGGCCGCCTTTCTGGGGCTCGGCGCCATCGGCGCCCCCATGGCGGCGCGTCTGGCCGGCACCAGGCCTCTCACCGTGTGGAACCGCACGCGCTCGCGTGCCGAGGAGTTCGCCCGGGTGCACGGCGCGCGCAGCGCGGCCACGCCCGCTGAGGCCGCCAGCGGGGCCGACGTGGTTCTCACCTGCCTCCCCACCTCGCGGGAAGTCGAGGCGCTGCTCGACGGCGGCGACGGACTCCTGGCCGGACTGGCGCCGGGCGCTCTCCTGCTCGACTGCACCTCCGGCGACCCGGCGACGTCGCGCCGGATCGCCGGCCGCCTGGCGGGGCAGGGCATCGCCTTTGCCGACGCACCGGTCAGCGGCGGCACCAACGGCGCCGAGGCGGGCACCCTGACGATCATGGTCGGCGCCGACGGGGCCACGTTCGCCCGCGCGCGCCCCGTGCTCGAGACGATGGGCAGCCGCATCGTGCACGTGGGTCCGGTCGGTGCGGGGCATGCGCTCAAGGCGGTGAACAACGCGCTGCTCGCGGTCAACATCCTCGCGGTCGGCGAGGGTCTCGCGGCGCTGGTGAAGGCCGGGGTATCCGCCCGGACGGCGCTCGACGTGCTGAACGTCTCCAGTGGCCGGTCCTTCGTGAGCGAGACGCTGGTGCCGGAGCGGGTGCTCACCGGCGCCTGGCCACGGACGTTCCGTCTGGCGCTGCTGGAGAAGGACGTGGGAATCGCGCGCCAGCTCCTGCGCGACACCGGCGTCGAGGGGCCCGTGCTCGACCTGGCCGGGGAGCTGTTCCGACGGGCCCGTGCCGCGCTCTGCGAGTCGGCCGACCACCTGGAGGCGATCCGCCTCATCGAGTCCCGGTCCGGCGTGGAAATCCGCGGCTGACCCGCCACTTGCCGCGCTTCCTTCGTCCACTCACTTTCTGCCCTTATGCCCCGACATAAACGATGAACGATTGGGGATCGACCAACCGGCTGCCGGCGCACGTCGCGCTGCTCGAGGGCGTCGTTCTCGATGGCGACCTGCACCTCCTCACCCGTCCGGCGTACCCGCAGCCGGGCGGATCCGAGACGCCGCTCGAGATGCTCAACCGCCCGGACGCCTTCTTCGCCCTGACGCTGGCCGAAGGCGGCGTCGCACTGGTGCCCAAGGCGCAGGTGCTGGAAATCACCTGTCCGGAAGACGTGCCGCCCCCCGACCCGGACCGCCTCACCGCGGCGCAGCAGGTAGACCTGGAGGTGATCCTTCCCGGCGGCGCCGAGCATCGGGGC
>JACDHV010000282.1 GCA_013820855.1 Gemmatimonadales bacterium
CGCCGATCCCGCGCGCACGCCGCCACGGCTGGTCATGGTGGCCCGGTTCGGAGCGCAGAAGGACCATCCCACACTATTCCGTGCGCTCGCGCAGCTTGCTCATCAGCCGTGGGAGCTGGATCTGATCGGCGGTGGTCCTCTAAAGGGCGAGATGGAGGCGCTCGCGAGCACCCTGGGCCTGGCCGACCGGGTGCGGTTCCTGGGGCAGCGCACCGACGTGGACCGGATCCTGAGCCAGGCGCAGCTCAGCCTGCTCGTCACCAACTGGGAAGGGTTTCCGCTCGGCATCCTCGAGTCGATGCGGGCGGGCTTACCCGTGGTGGCTTCCACGGTCGGCGGCATCGGGGAATCGGTGCGGGACGGCGAGAACGGCTACCTCGTCCCTCGGGGGGATGTCGAACAGCTTCGAGACCGGATCGACTGGCTCCTCAAGTCACCCGATCAGCGAGTCAGGATGGGAGTGAACGGGCGGGCGCGTTACGAGCGGGACTTCACGCTCACTCATAGCGTGAGCCGCACGCTCGCGGTTTACCGGGAGGCTGTGGGGGCCGTGTGAGCAGCGTCACGGAGTGGCGACTCGGGTTCCGGTATGTAACAGGGCGCTCACCCCGACGGAAAAGCCATTGACGCAGCCGGATCCTCCGCCGAGCTCGCCACGCACGGTACTGCTCGTGGACGACGAGGACATCGTCCGTGAGCTGATCGCGCGCTCCCTGCTCGAGGGCGGCTACCGCGTGCGCCAGGCCCACCACGGCGCCGCAGCCATCGGCCTGCTGGAGGTCGAGGCCCAGGTGCTGGACCTCGTGGTCTGTGATCTCGTGATGCCGATTGTCGGCGGGCGGGAGGTGGCGTCATGGATGAGAGAGCACTGCCCCGATCTTCCGCTGCTGTTCATATCGGGCTATCCCCGCGGCTATCTCGAAGCGCACGATCTGTACGATCCCACCGTCGCGATGCTCCGCAAGCCGTTTCTGCCTTCCCGTCTCCTCGAGTCGGTCGAAGAGCTGCTGGCGAGATCCGACCGTCTCAGATCTCCCAGTTAGACATCACGATCCCGCCGTCCGGCGCTCGTTGCCCGAAGCCTTCGAGCGTCATTCGGAGGTCGGTCCAGTGGACCCGGTATCCGCGGCTCACGAGGCGGAGGTAGGCCGAGGCGAATTCGGTCTGGCACCGCACCGCGATCCGATTGACCCGCTCGCCGGCCGCGGCGGCCGGCAGGGCGTCGAGCAGCCGCTCGAACGCGGCCGGATGGCGGGCCGCGAGCTTCAGCACTCGGAGCTCGTCCTTCGGCCGACCGGCGGCGAGCGGCGTCGAGTGCCACAGCGCGAAGGCGACCAGCTCGCCGCCGTCGCGAACCAGCGTCGTATCGCCGATGGCGAGATCCCGGGTGAGCGCGATCTCGCGAGTGAAGTCCACCCCGGACAGGAGCGCTCCGGCGAGCTGGCGGCATTCCGCAATTCCCCGCTCCGTGCCGACCGGGCTGGTCGACAGGAGCTCGGCTTCGGCGGCGGCGCGGCACGGCACGTCGTGCACCAGGGTGACCGTCAGGTGTCCCGGCACCAGGCCGATGCGGCTGTAAAAACCGATATTGTCCACGGTGCGGGGCATGGTCTCCAGGCCGATCGTGGTCGCGCCGTGGGTGCGCAGCCACTCGAGACCGGTCCGCACCATCAACGAGCCGAGCCCTTCGCCCTGGCGATCCGGTCGGACGGCGAGCGGACCCATCCAACCCTCGGTGCCCGATCGGTGGACCATGTTGAAGGCGACCATGTGACCCTCGGCGTCGCGCCAGACCATGGCTCCGTCACCGGCGTCGTCGAGCGCATAGCGCCACACCAGCGGGTTGAGCTGCGGCACGCGAACGCCCACCAGCCCGTCCCGGCTGTACCGATCGGTGAACGCCTCGGCGAACACCCGGTTGAGCGGGTCGATGTCCCGATATCCCGGCCGGTCGGGCCCGCGCACGCTTCGGTCAGGCCGCCACATCGTGCCCCGCCAACGGCTCGTCGCGCGCGGTGGCGACGCCGCTCGCCACGTCCAGACCGACCCGGATCACCCGGTCGAACCCGTCGCGCACCGAGTCGATGTGGGTGATGAGTATGACCTGCGGGAAGCGGTCGGCCAGGCTGCGGAGCAGGTCTACGACCGCCGCGCGGCGGTCTTCGTCCAGCGATCCGAAGATCTCGTCCAGCACCAGGAGCGACAGCGGCTGCCCGGCGCGCTCGGCGATCATCTGGCTGATGGCGAGGCGCAGTGCCAGATTGGCGACGTCCTCCTCGCCACCGGAGATGACCGTCTTGGGGTCGCCGTCGTCGAGCAGAATCGCGCCGTAATCCTCGTTCAGCTCCAGCTCCGCGTAACGACCGTTCGTGAGGTCACGGAGGAACGACGACGCAAGGTCGGAGAGATCGGGGCGGAGCGTCGCGTTGAGCTCGCCGCGCAGATCGGAGAGCGCGCGGTCGATCTCCTGGTGGAGTGCCAGGTCTCCCGCGGTGACGCCGGCCTCGCGCTCCCGGGCGGTCCACTCCCGACGGCGGCGCTCGGCCACCTGCACCGCCTCGGCGGCGGCTCCGCTCTCGGCCTTGGCCCGCGCCAGCCCGAGCTCGGCCTCTCGCCGCTCGCGCTCCGCCGCGGCGGCTGCCTCCCGCGCCTCCGCGTGCGCCGCCTCGCTGTAGCCCAGCTCCGCCTGCCGGGCTCGCTGCTCGGCCACCCGTTCAGCGGCCGCGACACGGTCGCGGTGGGCCCCATCGAGCTCGGCGCGGATGGCGAGCGCGCGATCACCGACCACCCGCAGCCGTTCGGCCTCGAGGGCGAGCGGCTCCAGCTCGCGGATGCCGTTCTGCACCTCGCGATGCCGGCGATCCTCGTACGCAACCGGCTCGGATCCGATCGCGGCCTCGAGCTCCGCGACCCGGGCGGCCAGTTGCCGCCGCTCGCCGGCCAGGGGCGTGGCGTCCTGCGCCTGCGCCTCCAGGCGCCCCAGCTCGGCAGTGGCGTCGGAGAGATCCCGCTCCAGCCCGAGTCGGCGCCGGTCCAGCTCATCCAGCTCCGGCGGCTCGTTCTGGAGCTGATCGATGCGCTGCTTGTAGAAGTTGCCGTTGCCGACCACTTCCTCCATCTGCCGGTCGAGCAGGCCCAGCACATTCTCGTACTCGGCGCCCAGCGGTCGGGTGCAGGTGGGACAATCGCCCTGCGGGCCGGCCTTCACCAGCCTTTGGCGCTGCTCACGCAGCTCCTGGTACTGATCGGCCAGACCCTGGCGCTTGGTGCGCGCGTCCTGCGCGTCGCGCACCCAAGCGCTCCTGGCGCTCTCCGCCTCGAGCGTCACGGCGGTGAGCGAGGCGCGCAGCTCGTTGGTGCGGAGCCGCGCGCCGACGACGCTCTGCTCCGCGGGTGCCCGCCGGATCCGCTCCTCGACGGAGGTCAGGTGATTGCGGACATACGACAATTGAGCGCTCAACCCTTCGCGGCGGGCATGCATCTCCGCCAGCCGGTCGAGGGTCACGGCCTCGCGGCGAAGCTCGCCCAGCGCGTCGAGCTTCCGGCTGACCTCCGCGAGCCTCGCTCCCGAGGCCTGCGCCTCGGCCAGTTGCGCCTCGAGGCGATCGACTCGCGGGCCCGCCGAGCCCGCCTCATGCTCCGCCACGCGAAGCTCGGCCTCCAGGCCCAGCGCGGAATCGCGGAGCTGCTGCAGGCGATCCGCGCGCGGGCGAAGCTCGGCTAACCGGGCCTCGATCGATCGCCACCCGGCGG
>JACDHV010000101.1 GCA_013820855.1 Gemmatimonadales bacterium
GGGGGTGGAGCGGTCGCAGCCGGGCGTCTGGACGGTGCTCACGCCCAAGTGGCGCGGCGCGCTCGCCCGGCTGCGGGAGGAGCGGAGCGGCTCGTGGGTCAAGCTGCTCCTGTTCGCCGTGGCCGGCGGGTTTTTCTGGACGGCCATCTTCGGCATCGCGTATCGGGTCCTCAGCTACATCCAGAACGTGGCGGACATCGGCGACCTGCTGGCCGGCAAGGTGCTCGGCGTCATTCTCCTCGCGTTCCACTCGATTCTGCTGCTCTCGAACGTCATCACCGCGCTCTCGACCTACTTCCTCGCCAAGGACCTCGATCTGCTGGTGGCGGCGCCGGTCGGCTGGCTCCGGCTGTACCTCGCCAAGCTGAGCGAGACGGTGGTGCACTCGTCCTGGATGGTCGCGCTGCTGGCGCTCCCGATCTTCACCGCCTACGGCATCGTGTACTCCGGGGGGCCGTTGTTCCCGCTGGTGGTCCTCGCGGCCTTCGTCCCGTTCCTGGTGTTGCCGGCCGTCCTCGGCACGATTCTCACCGTGGTGCTGGTGAACGTCTTCCCGGCGCGACGGACGCGGGAGCTGCTGGGTCTCGTCGGACTGGGCGCGCTGGTGACGGCCGTGATCCTGCTCCGGTTCATGCGGCCGGAGCAGCTCGCGCGTCCCGAGGGTTTCCGCAATTTCGTGGACTACCTCGCCGAGCTGCGCACCCCGGCCAACCCGCTGCTGCCGAGCGAGTGGACGGCGGAGATGATCATGAACTGGCTCCTGCGGGTGGCGGACCCGTGGCCGGTCGTGATGCTCTGGAGCGCGGCGCTGGCGGCGGTGACCGTGGGCGCCCTGGTGCATCGCCGGCTCTTCCACTCGGGCTTCACCAAGGCGCAGGAGGGCGCCGAGCGAAAGGTGCGGCGGGCGCTGCGCGGCCCGCTGGGCGCTGTGCTCAGGAGCATGCCCCCCGCCAAGCGGGAGTTCATCTTCAAGGATCTGCGGCTCTTCTTCCGGGACAACACCCAGTGGAGCCAGCTCATCCTGCTCGGGGTGCTGGTCCTGATCTACATCTTCAACATCAAGTCGCTGCCCATCCACTCGGGGGAGCGGATCCCGTTCAGCCTGGTCATCGTGATCTCGTTTCTGAACCTGGGGCTGGCCGGCTTCGTGCTGGCCGCGGTGGCGGCCCGCTTCGTCTTCCCCGCGGTGTCGCTCGAGGGACGGCAGATGTGGCTGCTCCGCTCCAGCCCGCTCGATCCCGAGGCCATGCTCTGGAGCAAGTACTGGACGGGCACGGTGCCGCTGCTGGTGCTCGCGCTCGTGCTCACCGTGCTGACGAACTGGCTGCTCCAGGCCGGCGTCTTCATGATGGCCGTGAGCGTGGGGACCATTCTGCTGTACACCCTCGCGGCGAGCGCCCTGGCGCTCACGTTCGGCGTCTTCTACCCGCAGTTCGGCACCGAGAACGCGGCGCAGATCCCCACCAGCTTCGGCGGCGTTATCTACATGATGTCGAGCCTCAGCCTGCTCGCGCTGGTCATCATGCTCGAGGCTCCGCCCGTCGCCGCGCAGCTCCGGGCGCTCCAGCGCGGCGAGGCGCTCGGGCTCACGGCCCACCTCCTCGCCACCGGCGGCGCGATCGTGCTCGTCCTGGTCGCCGCCACCATCGTGCCTCTCCGTCTCAGCGCCCGCCGGATCGAGCGTATGGAGATCTCCTCGGGCGGCGTGGAGTGAGTGCCGGCATCGCGGTCGATCTCTTCAGCGACACCGTCACCCGCCCCACCGCCGCCATGCGGCGCTTCATGTGCGACGCCGAGGTGGGCGACGAGCAGCAGTTCGAAGATCCCACCGTCAATCGCCTCCAGGAAACGGTCGCCGAGCTGCTCGGCAAGAAGGCGGCGCTCTTCCTGCCCTCCGGCACGATGTGCAACCAGGTCGCGTTCTCCGTCCACTGCCGCGCCGGCGACGAGATCCTGCTCCACGAGACGGCGCACCCGCTGCTGTACGAAGCCGGTGGCGCCGCGGCGCTGGTGGGGGCGGTGTTCCGGCCGCTCTCCGGCGCGAGAGGCAGGTTCACCGCCGCACAGGTGCGGCAGGCGGTGCGGCCCGCGGTCCACTACATGCCCCGGAGCCGGGTGGTGTCGATCGAGCAGACGGCCAACATCGTGGGCGGCGTCTGCTGGCCGATCGGGGAGGTCGAGTCGGTCTGCGCCGCGGCCCGCGAGGCGGGGCTCGTGCGCCACATGGACGGGGCCAGGCTGATGAACGCGGTGGTGAGCAGCGGCACGCCGGCCCGGGCCTTCGCGGCACACGTCGACTCCATCTGGCTCGATCTCACCAAGGGCCTCGGCGCCCCGGTGGGCGCGGTGCTGGCGGGCTCGCGCACGTTCATCGAGGAGGCGTGGGTCTTCAAGCAGCGGCTCGGCGGGGCGATGCGGCAGGCGGGGATCATCGCCGCCGCCGGGCTGTACGCTCTGGAGCACCACGTCGCGCGGCTGGCGGAGGACCACGAGCGGGCCAGGCGCCTCGCGGCCGGCCTGGGCGAGCTGCCGGGCATCGCCCTCGACGCGGACGGCGTGGAGACCAACATCGTCATCTTCGACGTCGAGGCCACCGGGCTGAGTGGAGAGGAGTTCGCGGCCCGCACCCTGGCGTCGCACGGGGTCCGGTTCAGCGTCATCGCACCCACCACGGTCCGGGCGGTGACCCACCTGGACGTGCCGCCGGACGGCATCGAGCGCGCGCTCGACGCCGCGCGTGCCGCCATCGGGGGTCGCGCCCGCCGTTAGCCGGTGGCGCCTTGCGGGCCGGGCGGCGGCGGCACATGTTGCCCCTCCCGCTCTCCTGGTGGTCTCATGCACCGGCTCGCCTCGCTCGCGCTGCTCCTCGCCCTCGCCTGCCGGGCAGAGCAGCCGCCGCCCCGTTCAACGTCGAACCAGGACCTGCCGACCTCGGGCACCTGGGTCGATCTCTCCCACGATTTCTCCAGCGAAACCATCTACTGGCCCACCGCCACGCCGTTCAGGCTCGAGATCGTCTCCGCCCAGCACACGCCCGGCGGCTTCTATTACGCCGCGAACGACTTCTCGACCTCGGAGCACGGCGGCACCCACCTGGATGCGCCGATCCACTTCGCCGAAGGGAAGTGGACGACGGACCAGGTGCCGCTGGATCGGCTGGTGGGCCCCGCGGTCGTCGTCGACGTGGTGGCGCGCGCGAACGCGGATCCGGATTATCGGCTGGAGGTGGCCGTGCTGGAGGAGTGGGAGCGCCGCAACGGCCGGATTCCCGAGGGGACGATCGTGCTGCTGCGCACGGGGTGGTCCAGCCGCTGGCCCGACAAGGCCCGCTATCTGGGAACGACGAAGACCGGATCCGCGGGGGTGGCGGAGCTCCACTTCCCCGGGATCGACTCCGCCGCCGCCCGCTGGCTGGCCCTCGAGCGGCGAGTCAAGGCCGTCGGCATCGACACGCCGAGCATCGATTACGGGCAGTCGAAGACGTTCGATACCCATCGCATACTCCTGGCCCGGAACATTCCCGCATTCGAGAACGTCACGAACCTCGAGCGGCTGCCGGCGCGAGGCGCGTTCGTGGTGGCGCTGCCGATGAAGATCAAGGGCGGCAGCGGCGGTCCGCTCAGAATCGTGGCGGTCGTTCCCGGTACCGCACCGCCCTGAGCGGAGCCGCCGCCCCGTCGGCTCCGACCTGCTCCCGCTCTTTCCCGTTCTCCACCGCATAAACCCGGTCCCGGTACTCCGGAACGCACGGCCTACCTTGGGCGCGCCATTGGAACCCCGCGCGGCATGCGCGCGCGATCCACCCAAGGAGGACCCATGTCTCGCACCACCCGCCTCATGGCGCTCGCCGCGGTATTCGCTCTCACCGGCTGCTCGGATCGCACCGGCCCCGACATTCCTACCGAGAACGCGCAGGTGAGCCGTGATACCCCGTCCGCCGCCCGGGAGCGGCTGGCCCGCCGCATCGCCCTCGCCCTCGCCGACGAGGGGTTCCGGGCCCGGCTCAAGCAGGATCTCGACCGCTCGCCCGTTCGCGAGAACAAGCTCCATCTCCAGCGCTATCTCTCCTCGTCACACGCCCGCGCCACGTCGGATATCGCGCGGCTCACCGGCGCCGCCAATACCGCCGTCGAGCTCGATGCGCGGCGCGCGCCGGCTCTCGAGCTGTACCTGCCGGTGCCGGCACACCGGGCCGCGTGGACCGGGGATGATCGTATCCTGGTCGCCACCACGGGCGACGAGCGCCAGCCGCCGGTCGCGTTCTCTCCGAAGGGCGAGCGCTTCGTGCTCAGCGCCACCACTCCGCCCGACGTTCCGGTCCTGGCGCTGGTGCCGGTCGAAACCGACTTCGACGGGGTCGGGCGGCCGCCCCAGCTCCAGGGCAGTCCCACCGGCGGTGGGTCCACACCCCCGGCCGGCTTGTACATGACGAACTCCCACCTCGTTGAGACGTTCGAGAGCTGGGTCAAGGGCGCGCCGGAAATCGAGGTGCACATGCTCGGCCAGTCGGGGAGCACCGATTCGCTGACGTCCTACGCGTGCGCGGGGGGTGCCTCGTCGGGCTACTACTACTTCGACCAGAACTCGCTCGACTGGAGCGGCAGTGTGCTGCTCCTCAGTCAGACCCAGCTCAACAACTACAAGAGCGCGCACCCCAACCAGAACTTCCGCATCTTCCTGGTCGAAGATGACGACACGTCCTGCCAGATCAAGACGGATCCCGCGCGGTTCACCAACCTGGTGAAGACGGTCGAGGCGGTCTATCCGATGCTCACCGGCGGGCGGGACACTACCGGCTCGAATCTGCAGCGGATCTGGAAGAAGGCCCACGCAATTCAGCGGATTCTCAAGGCACTGGCTTCCCTGATCAAGACCGACGACGAGCTCATCGGTAACGCGGTGGAGAGCACCGTCGTGGGCGAGTCCTATCCCAACAGCAACTGGGTCGTCAAGGGGGACAACAACAAGACGAACGGCTGGATCCGGCTCGTAATGAAATAGCGCAGCGGGACGATTGACGCTCGGTTGACGCTCGGGTCACAGCTTGTTCGCACTTCCCACCCGGGACCGTCCATGCCGCTCCACCCGATCCTCCTCATATCCCTCCTGGCGGCCGCTCCGCCGACCACCGCCCAGATGCCGGCCGACCACGTCGGCTGGCACCTGGGCGGTGGGGTCGAGGCGGTGCGGTTCGGGCATGTCATCGTGAGCCAGGCGGCGCCGGGCATCGCCGCGGAAGTTCGCCCCTCGCCGCGGCCCGCCCTCCATCTCTCGCTGGGTCGGACATACGGCAGCTGGGGCGTCGATCTCGAAGCCGGCTGGGCGGGCGGTCACATCGAGGCAGGAAACGACGCCGTCTCCATTCAGGACAGGACGTCGGGGGTCAGCCGCTACCGGCTCGCTGCCGGTCTCGGCCGGCGGGTCGCGGCGGCCGGCGCCGGCGATCTCTCGATCGTTCTGGCACCCACGCTGGACCTCTGGACGATCGACGGCGACAACCGCCTCCGCGCGGGAGCGGAGGCGCGGCTGGTGCTCCGCGTCGCGCTCGGCTCCGTCGAGCTGGAAAACCGGGTCGGCATAGGGCTCTCCGGAAGCCCCATCAAGGCCTCGGATATCGGAGCGATATCCGACTCGAGAGGATTGCGATCTGTTTCGGTGGGTGTCGGGCTGCGGGTGGGGACCTGAGCGTCACGCCAAATCAGGCGGCCACGCGGTTCCCGCAGCCTTCGCAGAACCGGCTGTCGGGCGAGAGAGCCGCTCCGCAGTTGGCGCACGCCGCGGGGGCAGGAAGGCTGCCACCGCATGTCGAGCAGTACACCGCGTCCGACTCGGGACGTGGCCCACAGGAAGGGCAGGCCGGGGCGTCCGGCGGCGCCGTCGCCGCAGCGGAGCGAAGGGCTCGCACCCTATGAGCGATCAGGGCCTCGACGTCGTCGGGCACCGCCGCTCCTTCCTCATTCCTGATCGCCTCGAGCGCTTCCGCCGTGTACTTGTCCTTGAGGTACTGGTAGTCGGCGTCCGAGAGCTTTCCGGTCTCCCGGTCGAACTCGATCTCCTTCAGGGCCAGCAGCGCCACGCCTCTGGGCGTCTCCTCGGGGTCGATCGGCTCCTGGACCAGATCGGGCCCGCGGGGCGGGCCCAGCAACGGCCGCAGCACCAGCCACAGCGCTGCCATTCCCACTAGCGCCGCGGCCACCACCTCCGCGAGCATCAGTCGTCTACCTCGGCCAGCGCGCGGCGAAGCCGCTCCATCTCCTCCGCTGACGCCGGCGGCGCGGCGTTCGTCTCGCCCCCGGTGTCATCGACACCCGGCTGCGGCCCCGCACCGCCGGCCGCACCGGCCACCACGATCCGCCGCCGCGAGATCAGCGCGACCAGCGCTCCCCCCGCCACCAGAATCGCCGAGCCCGGAAGAAGGTAGCCCCAGAGATTGAAGCCCTCTGGCTTCGGTGCCATCAGCGCCTTTTCGCCGTACTTGTCCACGAAGGCGTCGATGATCTCCTCCGCGGTCTTCCCCGCCCGGTCCATCTCCACCACCTCGCGGTGCAGCTGGGGAGAATAGGTGCAGGTGAAATCCGTGGTGCGGCAGGTGAAGATGTCGAGGGTGCACCCGCAGGTGCAGGCCAGCCGATGCTCGATCGCCTTGATCCGCTCGTCGTAGTCGGCGATCTCGGTCGGCGCGCGGGGCCGGCCCGCCGCCGCGGGATCACGGAGCCTGCCCACCTCCCCCTGGCCGGCGAGCGGACCCTGCGCCTGGATCGGGAGAAGCGTCGCGGCGCCGAGCCGGCCCAGAAACCCGCGACGGGACAGATCGCTCACTCGGCCGCTCCGGTCGCGGCGAGGCTGGCCTGGTACCCCGGCTCGACCCGTCGGGGCGACACCAGTGCGGCGCCTCCGCCAGGCCACATCGTGATCAGACCGCCCAGCGCCAGCACAAACCCGCCGAACCAGACCCACCAGACCAGCGGATTGATGGTGAAACGGTAGACGGCCTCCTCGGTACCACCCACCGATCCGGCGTACGTGATGTAGAGATCCTCCTGGAGGTTGCTCCGAATGCCCACCTCGGTGGACGGTTCGAACGTCGGCCGGCGGAAGCTGTCCACGTGTTGCCGCTTCTCGGACGTGATCAGACCCTGCGAGCGGCCGTCCTTCGCCACGGACACCGTGGCGGCGCTCACGATCCGGTTCAGCGCCTCGAACTGCGAGATCCCCACATGCGTCAGGGTGTAGGTGTGGCCGAACGGGCTCGCCAGCGTCACCGACTCGCCCGGCTTGAGCGTAGCTTCCATCTCCCGGCGAAACGCCATCCCCGAGAACGCCACGAAATAGATCAGCACGCCCGCGTGCACGAGGTACCCGCCGTAGCGGCGCCTGTTTCTCGCCACCAGGCGCGCCAGGGCGACGGCCGCCGACTCCCCGTGCATCCGCCGCCTCGCGCGCATGCCGCGGTAGAATTCCTGCAGGATCGTCCCTGCCACGAAGCCGGCCAGGCCAAGGGCCGTGAGCGCGTAGAGATCCCGCGCGCCGATCGCGAACAGCACGAGCGCCGTCACGATCCCCGCGGCCACGGGCCAGGTGAACTGGCGCCGCAGGTTCGCCGGCGAGGCCTTCCGCCAGGCGATCAGCGGTCCGATCCCGGTGAGCCCCAGCAGCAGCAGGCCGAGCGGCACGTTCACCCGGTTGAAGAACGGCGGCCCGACCGTGATCTTGCTCCCCCGCACCAGCTCCGAGAGGATCGGGAACAGCGTGCCCCACAGCACCGAGAACGCGATGCCCACCAGCAGCAGGTTGTTGAAGAGGAACGCGGCCTCCCTGCTCAGCACCGACTCGAGCTGCACGTCCGCCTTCAGCGAGGGCCAGCGGGTATAGAGCAGCGTGAACGACAGGATGCAGCAGACCACCAGGAAGCCGAGGAAGAAGTACCCCACATTGGACTGGGTGAAGCTGTGCACGCTCGCGATCACCCCGGAGCGGGTGATAAAGGTGCCGAAGATGCTCAGCAGGAACGTCCCGATGATGAGCCCGAGATTCCAGCGCTTGAGCATCCCGCGCTTTTCCTGGATCATGACCGAGTGGAGGAAGGCGGTCATGGTGAGCCAGGGGAGAAGGCTCGCGTTCTCCACGGGGTCCCACGCCCAGTAGCCGCCCCACCCCAGCTCGACGTAAGCCCACCACATGCCGAGCGTGATGCCGATGGCCAGGAAGAGCCAGCTCACCAGGGTCCACTTGCGGATCGCGTGGATCCAGCCGGTGTCGAGGCTGCGGGACAGGAGAGCGGCGATCGCGAAGGCGAACGGGATGGTGAGGCTGATGTAGCCGAGGTAAAGCATCGGGGGATGGATCATCATCCCCGGGTTCTGCAACTGGGGATTGAGCCCGCGGCCATCCGCCGGCGTGAACGCCATCCGCTCGAACGGGTTGGCGGCGAAGAGCATGGTGCACACGAAGAACGCGGTGACCGCGGAGGTCACCCCCGCCACATAAGGAAGCAGGTGCGCGTGCCGGCGCGACGTGAGCAGCTGCGCCAGCGCGGCGAACAGCGAGAGGACCACCGCCCAGAAGAGCAGCGAGCCCTTCTGCCCCGCCCAGAGTGCCGAGACGATGTAGCCCGTCGGCAGGTTGCGCGACGTGTAGGCGGCCACGTACTCGATGTTGAAGTCGTGGCTCGCCAGTCCCTTCCACAATGCCAGCGTGGCCACGGCGAGGGCCCCGAACGTGCCGTACACCGCTCCCGACACGCTCGCGGAGAGGTCGGGCCGACCCTTCCACCGCCCGGAGAAGGCGACGGCCGTCGCCCAGAGCGACAGGAGGAGCGCCACCCAGAGACAGAATTCACCCAGCAGGGTCATCGCTAGGCCTTGGCTTCGTCGTAGACCGCTTCGTAGCGGGAGCCGCACTTGGCCAGCACTTCGGTGGCTCGGAACACGCCGTCGCGACCCAGCCGCCCCTCCACGATCACCTCGATGTCGTTGGCGTCGGTGAAGGTGTCTGGCACCAGACCGCGATACGTCACCGGGTAGCTCCGGAGACCGTCACTCACCTCGAAGTCGATCTGCCGGTTGTCGGGGGCACGCCGGATCGAGCCGGGCACGACCTTGGCTCCCATCTTGAGACCCATGTCGTAAAAGGACGGATCGGCAGACGTTTTGGCCGCCAGCTCGGTCGGGGTCAGGAAGTACACTCCGGTCTCCTTGACGCCCTGGGCGATCAGCACCACGACGCTCGCGACGATCACACCCGCGCCCAGAAGGAACTTGTGGCCAGCTTTCATGACGTGCTCCCGAGGGTCGGCGGCGCTGCGGAACGTCGTGTTCCATCCGCGGGATGGCTGCCAGGATCGTGCCGGAGGTCAGGCTGAACGGCACTGGATCCGGCACGCCCGCAAGAGAAACGCCGCTGTGAGCGAGAGGGCTTCCATGCTACCCGGCTCGGCCCCCCGTGGCCGGTGCCGCGGCATCATGACAATCTAAGCCGATTTTCACCGGGCATTCCCGGGGGATTGAGGCTGCGCCCGGGCCCAGGCCAGTGCCGCCTCCACCGCCCTCCGCCACCCGGCGAGCCGTCCGGCGCGCTCGGCTGGGTCGATCCGCGGACCGAAGCCGTCGAAGCGCCGCCCCGACAGAAACTCCTCGCTGGTGCGCCAGACTCCCAGCGCGAGCCCGGCGAGGCCGGCGGCGCCGAGCGCGGTGGTCTCGACCATGTCGGGCCGCTCGACAGGCACCCCCAGAATGTCGGCCTGCTCCTGCATCAGCCAGTCGTTGGCGGCGGCGCCGCCGTCCACCCGGAGCGCCGGTACTTCGAGCCCTTCCGCCCCGGCCATCGCCGTGAGCAGCTCCGCGCTGCTGAAAACGATGGACTCCAGGGCCGCGCGCACCAAGTGGGCGCGTGTCGTCCCGCGGGTAAGACCCGTGATGGTGCCGCGCGCCGCCGGCTCCCAGTAGGGCGTCCCGAGACCGACGAAAGCCGGCACGAAATGCACGCCACCGGTGTCGGGTACGCTGCGGGCCAGGGCCTCCGACTCCGAGGCGGCCTGAAGCAGACCGAGCCCGTCGCGAAGCCACTGGATCGCGGCCCCCGCGACGAAGACGCTTCCCTCCAGGGCATACGCGGGCTCGCCCGACGGACCGCAGGCCGCGGTGGTCAGGACCCCTTCCCGCGGCTCGGGAATCTGGTCGCCCCGGTAGATCAGGAGGAACGCCCCGGTGCCGTACGTGTTCTTCGCCAGTCCCTCCCGACAGCATCCCTGCCCGAAGAGCGCCGCCTGCTGGTCGCCGGCGAGGCCCGCGATGGGAAGCGACCAGCCGATGTGCGCCGGCTCGCACTCACCCAGGACTCCCGAAGACCTGACGATACCGGGAAGAATCTCGGCCGGTATACCGAAGAGGGAGAGCAGCTCGGGTTCCCATTGCCTGCTCCGCAATCCGTACAGCAGCGTGCGGCTGGCATTGGTATGGTCGGTGACATGCAGCCGGCCGCCGGTGAGGCGGGCCACCAGCCAGCTCTCGACGGTGCCCGCCGCGAGCTCGCCCCGCCGGGCCCGGCGGCCGATCTCGGGATCGCGCAGGAGCCACTCCAGCTTGGTGGCCGAGAAGTACGGGTCGGCCACTAGGCCGGTGCGCGCGCGGAGCAGGGCTTCCGCGCCCGACTCGCGGAGCTCCCGGCAGCGCGCGCTGGTGCGCCGGTCCTGCCAGACGATGGCCGGCGCGACCGGCGCGAGTGTGCGGCGCTCCCAGAGAACCACGGTTTCGCGCTGGTTGGTGATGCCCAGACCGGCCGGCCGCTCGCCGGCCGAAGCCACCGCCTCGGCGATCGCCTCCAGCGAGACCCGAAAGATCTCCTCCGGATCGTGCTCGACCCAGCCGGGCCGCGGGAAGTACTGGGTGAACTCCCGGTAGCCTCGTCCCAGCACCGATCCATCCTGATGGATGACCAGGGCCGTCGAGCCGGTGGTGCCCTGGTCGAGGGCCAGGATCGACGGCATCAATCCATGAGGCGGGAGATCTGGCCGGGTGGCACCACGCCGCGGTCGGTGACGATCGCGGTCACCAGCTCCGCGGGAGTCACGTCGAAGGCGGGATTCCAGATCGTGACCCCGTCCGCCGCCGCGCGGAGGCCCCGCCACTCGGCCACCTCCTCGGGTGCGCGGAGCTCGATCGGGATCGACGCGCCGTCGGGAACGCCGGGATCGATGGTGGATGTCGGCGCGAGCACGTACAGCGGCACCCCGTGCGCCTTCGCGGCCAGCGCGAGGCCGTAGGTCCCGATCTTGTTGGCGACGTCGCCATTGGCGGCGATCCGGTCGGCGCCTACGAGCACGCAGGCGACGTCCCCCAGCCGAAGCCGGCTCGCGATCATGCCGTCGGCGATGAGCGTGCACTCCACGCCGGCGCGGCTCAACTCCCACGCGGTGAGCCGGCTGCCCTGCAGGAGCGGGCGTGTTTCCGGCACCACCACGTGAGGACTTCGGCCGGCGCGGCGGAGATGATAGATCGGCGCGAGCGCGGTGCCGATGCCCCCCGTGGCCAGAGCGCCGGCATTGCAGATCGTTCCCACCGTGGCTCCGCTGGGAACGAGCGGCGCGCCGAGCGCGCCGATCCGCTCGCACATCGCGCGGTCCTCGTCCCAGATCGCCTGCGCCTCGGCGCGGAGCGCCGGCACCAGCTTCTCGCCGGCGAGGACGGCACCCTCGGCGCGGCGCTCCATGCGGCGCAGCGCCCAGTGCAGG
>JACDHV010000102.1 GCA_013820855.1 Gemmatimonadales bacterium
GCCTGGCGGTGGGCACGGTCACGACCCGCTGGGGGGCGATGCGGTTCGTCGAGTCGGTCGGCGTCGGGGTCTTCACCGAGCTCGTCACCCGGGGGGATACCGAGGTGAACGAGAGCAGCACCGGGCTCACCGGACACGCGATCGACCGGGCCCTGCTGCTCCTCCAGCGCATCCTGGCGGAGCGGGTGCCCCGGCTCCGCCAGCTGGAGATCGACGGCTCCGACTTCTCGGGTGAGTACCTGCTGGTCGAGGTGATGAACATGCCGCTGGTCGGGCCGAACATCCCGCTGGCGCCGGGCGCGGATTACGGCGATGAGCAGCTCGAGGTCGTGACCGTCGGCGAGCACGAGCGCGAGGTCCTGGCGGAGTACGTGCAGGCGCGCCTGAGCGGGGGCGCCGCCCCACCGAAGCTCACCGGGCGGCGCGGCACCCGGGTGAAGATCCGGGCCTCCCCCGCCGAGCTGCACGTGGACGACGCGGCGTGGCGTCCCGATCCACACCCGGACGACGAGCCGCCGGGACCGGGGCTGGAGGAGGGAGAGGTGGCGGTCGCGCTGGATTCCGCCGTCGAGGTGTTGATCGCCCCCCCCAACGGGAAGGCGGCGCAATCCGGGGCAATGTGACGGGTGTCCTGTCGGGCGCCGAAGATGGGTGGTAGGATGGGCGGTCGGTACATCACTGCACACGAGGTCTGATGCCCAAGCGCCGCCTTCACTTGCTCCTGGTCGCGGTCCCCGCCCTCGTGGCTCTGGGCTGCAACGGCGGAGACCTGGTCCTCCCCTCCACCGTCGAGCCGGCGAACATCGAGATTCTGGAGGGGGACGACCAGGTGGGCACTCCCGGCCAGCCGCTGCCGGACGACCTGGTGGTTCGGCTGGTGGACACGGCGGGCATCGGAGTACCGGGCCAGTCGGTGACATGGGTGGTGGCCACCGGAGGCGGCAACGTGAGCCCCGCGACCAGTACCACCAATCGTGACGGGCTCGCCTCCGCCGAATGGACCCTGGGGCCGGCCGCCGGCCCCAACACGGTGAGCGCGGTGGTGGCCGGCATCGGTGGGGTGACGTTCAGTGCCCTCGGCAGCGAAGACGACGGAGACGGCGGCGAGCCCAGCGCGACTCGCTCCGGTGTCTCGGCCGACCCCACGACCATCGAGATAGCCACGGGGACCGCGACGATCACGGTGATGGTTCGCGACGGTTCCGGTGATCCCGTGCAGGGCGCGGAGGTCGAGCTCGAGGCCAGCGGCGGCGGCAACACCCTGACCCAGCCCTCCGGTCCGACCGGCCCCGACGGCGTCGCCACCGGCACGCTGCGCAGCACGGTCGCGGGCACCAAGGTGGTCTCGGCCACGGTGAACGGATCGGTCGAGGTGCGCGAGACCGCCCGGGTCACCGTCACACAGGCACCGGCAACGACGATCGTGGCTCTCGAGGGTGACGGCCAGACCGCTCCGGCGGGCTCCCGGGTGCCCATCAAGCCGGCGGTCCGGGTCACCGACGATGCGGGCCGTCCCGTCGGGGGTGTGGAGGTCACCTTCGTCGTGACGGGCGGCGGCGGGAGCGTGAGCGGCGCCGTTCGGACCACCGGCTCCGACGGGGTCGCCCGCGTGGGCGACTGGACGCTGGGCCAGGCGGCGGGACCCAACACCCTCGAGGCGCGGGCGGGCTCGCTCCAGGGAAGCCCCGTGGTCTTCCGCGCGGAGGCGACCGCCGTCGTCGGCACCGTGGCCCGTTTCGAGTTCAGGATCCAGCCGCGCGACGTGGACGAGGACGAGCCGTTCACGGTCGCGGTGGCCCTGGTTGACGCTAACGGCGATGTGGTCCCGCTTTCCGGGGTGCTCATCTACCTCGGGCTCTTCCGCGAAGGAAGGGACACGCCATCCAACAGCGATCTGGAGGGCGAGCGATTCCGACCGACCGAGAACGGTGTGGCGGTCTTCAGCGGTCTCCGCGTCAGCAGGGAAGGGGACGACTATCGGTTGCGCGCGCTGTCGGATGATTTCCCGGACGTGGGTCCCGCTTTCAGCGTCCCCTTCGACATCGACTGAGCCGGTCGGGTGAAGGCCGCGCCGCCTCACAGCCGGCGCGCGATGATCCGCGCCATGGCCATGGCCGCCGCGGCGGCCCTGCTGCGGCCGCTGTCGGCGCGCGCGCTGACCGCCCCTGTCACTCGTCCCATTCCATCCAGCGGTGAGCGGCTCCCGGTCGTCGGGCTCGGCACCTGGATCACCTTCAACGTGGGCGACGACCCCGAGCTGCGTGACGAATGCGCCGCGGTCATGCGCGCCTTCTTTCGGGAGGGTGGCCGGGTGATCGACTCCTCGCCCATGTACGGTTCGTCGCAGGAAGTCATCGGCGACGGACTCGGCCGGCTGGGCCGCCCTCCCGATCTCTTCTCGGCGGACAAGGTCTGGACCTCGTCCGGCGCCGGCGGGCCGGCGCAGATCGAGGAATCCAGATCCTCGTGGAGGGTTCCCAGATTCGACCTGCTCCAGGTCCACAATCTCCTGGCGTGGGAAGAGCATCTACCCGACCTGCTCGCCATGAAGGCCGAAGGCCGGGTGCGATACGTGGGTATCACGACGTCCGAGGGGCGGCGCCATCGGGAGGTGGAGGAGATCATGGCGAGCCGGCCGATCGATTTCGTCCAGATCACCTACAATGCCGTGGATCGCGCGGTCGAGCGCCGCATCCTTCCGCTGGCCCGGGACCGGGGCATCGCCGTCCTGGTCAACCGGCCCTTCCGGCAGGGCGCGCTGATCCGCCACGTCGAGCGTCACCGTCTCCCCTCGTGGTCCGGCGAGATCGGTGCTGCCAGCTGGGCACAGCTGCTCCTCAAGTTCATCGTCTCCCACCCGGCGGTGACCTGCGCCATTCCGGCGACCGCCAAGGTCGCCCACGTGGTCGAGAACATGCGCGCGGGCGCCGGGGTGTTTCCCGAGCCGGCCATGCGCAGACGGATCGCGGCCCACATCGAGCGTCTCTGATGCCGGAGTGGTGGACCTACACACTCTCCGATTTTCTGCTGTTCTCGCCCCGCACGTACTACCGGTTGATCGAGCGCCACAACGCCGCCGTCTGGCCCTGGCAGATCATGACGCTCGGGCTGGGACTCGCGACCGCCGGGCTGCTGCTCCACCGAGCGCCATGGCAGGGGCGACTCGTCTCCGGCGTGCTGGCCGCACTCTGGAGCTGGGTGGCGTGGTCGTTCGTGTGGCGGCGCTACGCCGTCATCAACTGGGCGGCGACGTACCTGACGGGGCTCTACGTGGTGGAGGTGCTGCTGCTGCTCTGGGCCGGCGTGGTCCGCGGGGCCCTGAGCTTCCGCTGGAGTCGCGATGCGGCGGGCGCTACCGGCCTCGCGCTCCTCCTCCTGTCGCTGGGCGTTTATCCATTGCTGGCGCCGCTCGCGGGGCGCGGCTGGCGCCAGTCGGAGATCTTCGGCGTTGTCCCCGACCCGACGGTGCTCGCCCCGGTCGGCCTGCTCCTGCTGGTGGAGGGGGCTCCGCCCTGGAGGCTGCTGATCGCGCCGGTGCTCTGGTGCGCTGTCAGCGGTGCGACCCTCCTGGCGCTGGGCTCGCCCGAGGCCTGGATACTGGTGCCTGCGGTCCTGCTGCCTCTCGGGGCCGCAGCCGCTAGAGGTCGACGATGACCTTGAACCCGCCGTAGGCCATCCGCTTCCCGTCGAAAGGCATGGCATTCGGGTCCTGCATCATCTTCGCGAGGCGCGGGTCCTTCATCACCTTGGCGTTCACCCGGTCGCGGTGTGCCCGGGACTTGTACACGATCCACGAGAAGACCGCGGTCTCACCGCGCTTGAGTCTGAGCCTCCGCGGGAACGTCACTCCCATCCCTCTCACGTTCAGATCGTCGCCCACACATTCCCGGACCTCGAGGGCGCCGTGCTCGCGCCAGACCTTACCGGCTTTCAGCGCGATGCGGCGGTAGGCCTGCACGTTTTTCCTGGGGACCGGGATGAGGAACCCGTCGACATACGCCATGGAAGCGCTCCTGAGATGGGTCGGGAACACCTGCGGCACCAGAGCCATGTTACTGCAGCCGACCAACTCGCTCGGTCAGTGAGCGGCATCACAACAACCGTCGGTACATGGCCCTAGGTTCAGGCTCGCGTTCGAAGGGCCATGTCGCTGCGGCCCGCACGCACGGATTTCCTACTTCTCTCGCGCACGCTCCCGACGCTGTCGCGGACTCGAGCGCGAATTTCCATACTCAGTCAGTTTGGAGTAGCCTGATGAATGCACGAACCAAGAACTCAGAGTCCCGCCGCGAGGCCGGGACGGTCGTCGGCCTATTCCGCAGCCAGCCGCAGGCGGAGCGGGCCATTCGAGACCTCAAGGCAGCCGGATTCTCCGATGACCAGATCGGCGTCATCATGCAGGATCCCGACCGGCAGCAGCGGTTGAGTGAGGACACCGGCACGAAGGCCGGCGAGGGCGCCGCCACCGGCGCGCTCAGCGGCGGCGTCGTAGGCGGCGTGCTCGGATTGCTGGCGGGAGTGGGCGCGCTGGCCATTCCGGGCATCGGACCCATCATCGCGGGCGGCGCACTCGCCTCCACACTGGCCGGGGCCGGCATCGGTGCCGCCGCCGGTGGACTCATCGGGGCCCTCGCCGGCATGGGGATCCCGGAAGAGGAGGCGCGGTACTACGAGGCCGGCGTCAAGGAGGGCGGCATTCTCGTCACCGTGGCAGCGGCAGGCCGTGCCACCGACGCACGCCGGATCCTGGCCGATTCCGGCGCCGACCTGGCGCCCTCGGCGGGACAGGCCTATGCCGGTGGCGACCGCGACCTCGGTCGGGACGACCGGGAGAGCATCGAGCTGCGCGAGGAGGAGCTCCGGACCTCGAAGGAGCGGGTGCAGGCGGGTGAGGTCCGGGTTCGCAAGGACGTCGTGACGGAAGAGCGGACCATCGACGTGCCCGTCACCCGCGAGGAGGCCGTGATCGAGCGGCGCCCCGTGAGCGGCAGGCCGGCGACCGGCGGCGATCTCGAGGAAGGAGAGGAGATCCGCATTCCTCTGACCGAGGAGCAGGTCCGAGTCGAGAAGACCCCGGTGGTGAAGGAGGAGATCTCGGTCGGCAAGCGCAAGGTGCAGGATACCGAGCGCGTGCGCGGCACGGTCCGCCGCGAAGAGGCCAGGGTCGAGGAGTCCGACGATGTTCAGGACCGCGACCGCGGCCTGTCCGGAACGGACTCGTGGCGGGGTAACGAGCGGCGCTACCAGCACGACAGTAACTACTCCGGCCCGGAGCGGCGTACGGCCAATATCTAAAGCGGCTCAGAGGCGCATACGACGAGGGGGTGGCACGCTGCCACCCCCTCCGTCGTGTCCAATCGCGTCCACCTCACCCACGTAGAGCGACCGGTAGTCCGTCAGGTAGAGGTGACACTCGCGGGTGTCCTCGCCGGCCAGCTCGGCGGCGATCTCCTGGATGTGCGGCAGGTGTTTCAGCGGCTGTTGCCGCTTGCGCGAGCGTACCTTGCCCACCACACGTACGGCTCGCTCTCGGTGTCTCTCGCGCTCCAGGCCCGGGCCGCCTCGAGGAGTATCGTCGATGGGCCGTCATGGCGTCGGACGTGCCGCATCGCCGACTCGACGTGCTCGGCGAGCACGGGCTCGCCCACCTCCTTGACCCGCGCGGCCGCGTCCGTCACGGCCGCCAACTCCTCGGGCTCGAAGGTGAGGGCCGGAGTCTAGCACGCGAGTGTGACATGGCGGCGGAACAACGCCGGGTCAGCCCTCGCTGACCAGCTTTGGAGGAATGACCAGCACCGGACACCCCGCCTTCCTCAGCACGACCTTGCTCACCCCGCCAACGATCAACTCGGCGATCGTCCCGTACCCGTGCGACCCCATCACGATGACCTGAACATCGAGCCGGGCCGCCTCCGCGAGGATCGTGTCCGCGATCGCGCCCTGGACCAGCAGCGCGGATGCCTCGCGGCCGCGTCCACGCACACGCGCCACACAATCCTGGAGCTGCTGATGCTCCCTCCGGTACTCCGCGGCGACCTGGTCGCGCACCACCGGAGGACCCGCGTCGTATCCGACGAAGCTCGGGTCGGGCTCGGCGACGTGCAGGAGCCAGACTCTGCTCCCGGGAGAGGCGGCCGCGATCCGGTCCACGGCGCGGAGGATCGGCTCCGTGAAGCCGGAAAAGTCGAGGGCCGCCAGGATGTTCATGGCCTGGATCCCTCGCGCACGGCCCGGCGCCGTGCCACCGAGTCCATCAGGATCGGTACCAGCGCGCGGGTGAACCGCTCGGCGTCCTCCCGGGACAGGTGCGACCATTCCGGCGGCTCGTAGGCGTCGAGCGCCGGAAAATCCTCGAAGTGAATGGCCGCCACATCCAGCTCGCCGGCCAGCCGGTCCCAGTAGCGCTCCCGCGGGTAGTTGCGCCGCTCCAGCTCCCGCAGGGCCCCCGAGGACGGGAACCGCACGAAGGCCACGTCACCGCCTCGCGCGCGAATCCGGGCGATGTCGCGGGACAGCTCGGCGATGGTGGCGGTGACCGAATCCGCGGGGGGCGTGGGCGGCCGGCCGGGGTCGTCGGTGCCGTCCATCCAGATGTCGCGGGCAAGCTGACGGTATGCCGAATCGCGGAGAATCCGTGGATCCAGGTGCGTGTGGCGGTGGGCACGGGTCACACTGATCTTCCGGACGGCCCGATCGAGTATCAGCCCCTGCCTCAGCGGCAGCGGCTGGCGCTCGAGAATGGTGCCGAGCTGGGTGTCCCAGTCGATGAAGGCGAACAGGTTCTCCATCCGCATCAGCAGCCGCTGGCCCAGCCACTCCGAGGGCGTCTCCTTGGCGGCCCTATCCGGAAAGTCCGCCAGGTAGCCCCGCCTGGTGCGAAAGAAAATTCCCGGCGTGACGCCGACCACGACCAGCCCGGATACCGTCGTATCGTTCGCCAGCTCCGTCAGGTTTCCCCGCGGGCTGGTGCCGACCAGGGCGAGCTGGATCGGCTCGCCCCCGCCGGCCTGCTCGGCCCAGATCCGCGGATTGATGTCGAAATACGTGCGCGACGATCCGATGAGGATCGTGCGGTCGCCGGTGGCCCGGCGCCGCTCCATGGCCCACAGGCCGGGCGTGTCCACGTAGTCGTGATCGACGAAGCCGATGCCGCGCCAGTAGAGCTCCCATCCGGCGGTGAGCAGCAGGGTCGCCATTACCACCGCGGCCAGGATCCCCGGCCACGGCCGCGCAGGAACCGGCCGCTCAGAACTGGAAATAGATGAATGCATTGCCCGACCCCTGGGTGGTGATCACCCCGAAGACCATCGCTGCCCAGATCGCGCCGATAACCCAGGCGGGCGTCCGCTCGACCACCGCCGCCAGCGTCGTCTCGCGCATCCGCCAGTGAACCAGCAGCATGACCGCCGTCACGACCGTGACCGCGATGATGCCGTTCCAGTACAGTACCCTCTGCGCCTCGGGCGCGACGCCGAGCATCGACCTGATCATGCGCCAGGCCGACGGAAAGTCCCGGGCGCGGAAGAACACCCAGGTGAGATTGACGAGGACATAGGTGAGCAATGCCAGCGCGACTCGTGACCACGGCCTGGTGGCGGTCGGCCTGCCCCCGAACCTCCCGGCCACATAGCGCTCCACCGCAAGGTAGAGCCCATGCAGGCCGCCCCACACCACGAAGGTCCAGCTCGCCCCGTGCCAGAGCCCGCCCAGCAGCATGGTCGCCATCAGGTTGAAGTAGGTGCGGCCGCGTCCCTTCCGATTGCCGCCCAGCGGCACGTAGAGATAGTCCCTGAGCCAGGTCGAGAGCGAGATGTGCCAGCGCCGCCAGAAATCCGAGAAGCCGATCGCGGCATAGGGGAAGCGGAAGTTGTCCGGCAGCGAGAAGCCGAGGCACAGGGCGACGCCGATCGCCGTCGTCGAGTAGCCGGCGAAGTCGGAGAAGATCTGGCCCGAGAAGGCCAGCACGCCGATCCAGGCGTCGAGCGGATGGAGCCCCTGGGCCGCCCTGAAGACGGTGTCGGCCGATGGCGCCAGCAGCGTGTCGGCGACGACCACCTTCTGGAACAGGCCCAGGCTGGCGAGCCCCAGGCCCCAGATGAACTGCCCCGCCGTGGCGCGGCGGGGCGTGGCGAACTGGGGAATCAGATCCGCGGGCCGCACGATGGGCCCGGCGACGAGCTGGGGAAAGAAGGTCACGAACAGCGCGAAGTCCAGGAAGGATGACGCCGGCCGCTCCCGCCGGAGGTACACGTCGAGCGTGTAAGCCATGGTCTGGAACGTGTAGAACGAGATGCCCACCGGCAGCACGATGGACCAGTCCGGCGGGGCATATGCGATGCCGGCCATCGCCATCACCTCCTGCCAGTTCTCCAGCAGGAACCCGCCGTACTTGAAGTAGCCGAGAATGCCGAGATTGCCGGCGAGAGACAGGAAGAGGAGCAGGCGCCGGCGCGCCGGACGCTCCTCCGCGTAGATCCACCTCGCCACGTACCAGTCGAGCACCGTGGAGATCCACAGCAGCACGATGAACGGCGGATTCCACGCCGCGTAGAAGAGGTAGCTGGCCAGCAGGAGGTTGGTCTTCTTGACGGCCCAGGGCAGAGGCAGCGCGTGCAGCGCCAGGACCACGGCGAAGAAGACGACGAAGGTGAGCGAGTTGAAGAGCACGCCTGTCCCCTCGGCCGGGACGCCGCCTCGAGTACCTTCGCTTGAGTTCTGGGAGCCACCGAGAGTAGAGCCCCACGGCCCGCCGCGCAATGGCGCCCCCCGGCTCGTTTCGGACCACGCCCGATCCGGTGACGTATCACACCGACGGAGCGGTGCCGATGGGGTAACCCTGAGCCTCGCGAGCGAGGCCTCTAGGGGGAACGATGATCAAGCGCACCATTGCCGCAGCTGCACTCGCCGCCCTGATGGGCTGCGATACCGATCGCCGGGATATTCCCGCGAACGATCAGCCCGATCGGCCGGCCGTGATCGCCCGCGCGGAGGAGACCCCTCCGCGGGCCGAGCCCGTGTCGCCAGTGGCCGACCCGGAGCGGGTACACACTCACCGGACCGGTGCTACGGCTGCACCCGCTCCGAATTCGGCCCCGCGCGCTCGGGCCACGCGTGCTGCCGATACCGCGGCCGCGACGGAACCCGTGGCCACCCCGGAGCCGACAACGGTTCCGGAGACGTCCACCGCTCCGGACCCCCCTTCGGAGCCCGATACCGCCGGCTACGCTCCTTATCCGCGCGTGGAGCCCGACACCGACACCGGGGGCTCATCGCCGGCCGACATCCCTTCGCAGCCCGATACAACCGGCACCTCCATCGACACCGCGCCTGCACCGGCTCGCTCCCCTGCCTCCGTCCCCGCCCCCGCGCCGCCTCCGGATACCGTCGCCGCAGGGACACCGAGCGCCGGCGACCCAGGCACCGCAGCCCCCGACAACGTCGCGGCCCGTACCGTCGCGAGCGGCACTGTGATCCATGCCGCTCTCGAGGACTCGATCCACTCGCGGCACGACGTGTCCGGCAAGGAGGTGACCGGCCGGCTCATGGAGAACGTGACCGGACCCGATGGCCTCGTGCTCATTCCGGCGGGCTCACCCGTTCACTTCACCCTCACACAGGTGAAGCCGGGCCGGGGCGACCGCCCGGGGGTGCTGGAGATGCGGGTCGATGCGATCGCCATCGGCGGGGAGCCCCGACAGCTGGAGGCCAGCATCCGGCCGATACCCCACGAGCTCCGCGGCCGGGGAGTGACCGGCGACGAGGCGGCCAAGGTCGGCGCGGGGGCGGCCGGCGGAGCCGTCGTCGGACGGGTGCTCGGTGGAGACACCAGGGGCGCGGTGATCGGCGGCGTGGTCGGTGCGGCGGGTGGCGCCGTCGTGGCATCGGAGACGGCGGCCAAGGATGTGGTGGTGAAGGCGAAAACGCCGGTCACGTTCGTACTGACCGCACCTCTGGTGGCGGCGAGGTGACCGCTTAGTTCCCGGTCTGGAGTAGTGCCCGAAAGGCCGCATGCCGCCGGATGGGCTTCCAGGTCGGGTCCGCCCGCAGCCCTGGCATCGAGATCCACGACGGAACCGAGAGCAGAGCCCTCAGCTGCTTCACGGCCGAGTCCGCCTCGCCCAGCGTGGCGTAGACCACGGCGAGGTTCCGGACCATGTCCACCCCGAGCCACGTGTCCTTCGACGGCGGACGCAGCGCCACGGCATGCTGCCCCTCGCGCATCGCGTCCTCCCGGCGGCCGAGTCCTGCGTAGGCGTACGCCAGCTCGGCGCGAATCGCGGGGTCGTCGGGACGGGCCCGACTCCCCGCCTCCAGCACCGTCGCCGCGGAATCGAAGTAGGCACGGGAAACGGGCGCGCCTCCCCGATAGCGGTGGGCTCTCGCCTTCGCCAGGTAGTACCCGGCGGAATCGGCGCCGAAGCGATCGACGGTCAGCCGGTCCACGGCGGTCTGGGCCGAGGTGTCCAGCATTCGCCACAGCGCGGCCCCGAGATCGAAGGTCGGAGCCCAGACGGCCAGGTTCTCGACGCCTGCCCTGCGATTCCCCTCCTCCATGGCGGCGGCCGCTGCGCGGAGATCGCCGTCGCGTGCGACGATCAGCAGGGCCTTGTACACGTACGCCGGCGTCTCCGGTTCCAGCTCCAGCGCACGGTCGACGTACCGCGCCGCCTCCACGTAATCGCGCCGGCGCAGGTGAACCTCGAAGAGGTCGAGGTTCTTCACCACCGAGCGCGGGTCCAGCTCCACGGCCCGCCGCAGGTCCGCCAGGGCCTGTTCCCACTGCCCCAGGCGCCGCTCCACGAGGCCGCGCGCCCAGGCGATGTCGCTGTTGCCGGGATCGCCCGCCTGCGCCTTCCGGAATTCCGCCAGCGCCTTCTCGTAGTCGAGCTCGCCCCAGTAGTGGATCTGCCCCCGCGCGAGGTGGGCCTCCGGCAGCTTCGGCTGGAGCCGCAGGGCGGAATCGGCCGCGATCCGGGCCTTGGCCAGCCTGGCCTCGGTGCGGTCGGAGAAATGGAATTGCCAGATGTGCGCGCGCGCGAGACGGGCGAACGCGAGCGCGAACGCCGGATCGAGCTCGGTTGCGCGGGTGTACATCTCCTCGGCAGTGCGGAGCCCGTCGGGGTCGCCTGCCTTGTCGAGGTAGTCGTTGCCGCGAAGGTAGAAGTCGTAGGCCCGGAGATCTTCCGTCGGCCGCGCGGCGAGCGCCTCGTGGTCCGGCTGCTGGAGCGCGAGGTCCAGGGCCGTGGCCACCTGCTCGGCGATGCGGGACTGCACCTGGAAGACCTCCTCCAGGGTCTCGTCGTAGCGACCGGCCCAGAGGTGGCGGTCGTCCGAGACGCGGATGAGCTGCGGCGTGACCCGCACGCGGCTCGACCCTCCGGCCGGCTTTTCCCAGCGTACGCTGCCCTCGAGGATGTAGTCCACCTCGAGCTCCCGCCCGATCTCCTTGATGGACTTGCCGGTCCCCCGGTACTGCTCGGCGCTGGTGCGGGAGATGACGCCGAGACTTCGCAGCATGGCCAGCCGGCTGGTGATCTCCTCGGTGATGCCATCGCTGAAGTACCCGTCCTCGGCCGCGCCCAGATTGTGGAACGGCAGCACGGCGATCCGGGGGCTCTCCGGCGGCTTCCCGTTTCGGTCTCCCAGGCCCAGCGCGAACAGCAGCGCGGTCGCGGCG
>JACDHV010000283.1 GCA_013820855.1 Gemmatimonadales bacterium
CACGACATTCGATGATCCAGCCGCCAGGCGAGCTTGCCGGTCTCCGCGCTCACCGCGTAGAGAAAGCCGTCGGGATCCGAAGAAGACCCGTCCGTCGGCGACGGCGGGAGAGGACTGGATGGTGCGTCGGTCGAAGCCGAACTCGCCCGACTCCAGTCCGCGGCCCTCGGTGTCGAAGCGCCAGATCTCCCGTCCGCTGCCGGAATCGAGCGCATACAGCGTCCCGTCGGCGCTGCCCACGAAGATCCTGCGACCCGCGACCGCGGGCGAAGACCGCACCCGCCCGTCGGTTGCGAACCTCCAGCGCACCTCGCCGTTCCCGGCGTCCACCGCGTACACCCGGCCGTCACCGCTGCCGAAGTAGAGCGTTCCGTCGGCATACGTGGGCGAGGAGGTGTAGAGGTCTCCCGTCTCGAATCCCCAGGGCAGCGGGATGTCGGCCCCGGTCTCCAGACGCCACCGCTGCCGGCCGATCCGGGCATCCACCGCCCAGAACGTGTTGTCCCGGCTGCCGACGAACACCAGGTTTCCGGCGACGGCGGGGGTGGACGAGATGGCGCGGCCGGTGGGGAACTGCCAGCGCTCGCTGCCGGTCCCTGCATCCAACGCGTACAGCCGGCCGCCCCCGCTTCCGATGCACACCGTCCCCCCATCGAGCGTGGCCGACGAGTGCACCATGCCTCCGGTCTGCACCCGCCACTGCAGCCCGGCGAAATGGCCGAGCGCCGGGGAGCGGTACGTGCCGGTGTGCGCGGCATCGCCGCGGAACATCGTAGCGGCGGACTGCGACGCCGACGACGCGGCGATGCCGATACCGGCCGCCAGGACGGCGGCGGCGAGAAGACCGGTTGCGGTTCTGGACATGAAGCCTCGGTGAGGGGGGAACTCTCTCCCGACGCGGGCGCCTCGTCTCCGGTTTCGGCCGCGCACGGCCGCCCGAATCGGCACTCCCACGCGCGCCGTTCCGCCTTCGCCGAGTCCCACTACATTCCCCTGATGACATCCATACCGGAACGGTCCACGCCGGACCTGCTGCCGTCCGCGGAGATCGAGGAGGACGCCCGACTCGCCGCGGACCTGATGGAAGAGCTCGGCCGGGTGATCGTCGGCCAGCACGCGATGCTGGAGCGGCTTCTCATCGGGCTGCTGGCGGACGGCCACGTGCTGCTCGAGGGCGTGCCCGGCCTCGCGAAGACGCTGGCGGTGCGGACGCTCGCGTCCACCATCGCCGCGGGCTTTCACCGGATCCAGTTCACGCCGGACCTGCTTCCGTCGGACCTGATCGGCACCATGATCTACAACCAACGCACCGGCGAGTTCGCGGTGCAGCAGGGGCCGATCTTCACCAATCTGCTGCTCGCGGACGAGATCAACCGCGCGCCCGCGAAGGTGCAGAGCGCGCTGCTCGAGGCGATGCAGGAGAAGCAGGTGACGATCGGCGGCCGGACCTTCCCGCTGCCCGAGCTGTTCCTGGTGCTGGCCACCCAGAATCCGATCGAGCACGAGGGCACCTATCCGCTGCCCGAGGCGCAGGTGGACCGCTTCATGTTCAAGCTGGTGGTCAGCTATCCCCAGCGGCGGGAGGAGCGGGAGGTGCTCGACCGGATGACGGTGGAAGACGAGCCCCGGGCCCGGCAGATCGTCGAACCGGAGCGGATTCTCCGCTCCCGCCGGCTGGTTCAGCGGATCTACGCCGACGACCGGATCAAGGAGTACGTGCTCGATCTCGTCGCGGCGACCCGGCGCCCCGCGGAAGCCGGGCTGGGCGACCTGACGCCGCTCATCGAGTTCGGCGCCTCGCCTCGCGCCGCGATCTTCCTGCTCCGCGCGGCCAAGGCCCATGCCTTTCTCCAGGGCCGCGCCTATGTCACGCCCGACGACATCAAGGCTCTGGGCCTGGACGTGCTGCGCCACCGGGTGATCCTCACCTACCGCGCCGACGCCGAGGGGATGAATCAGGACGCGGTGGTGCGCCGGATTCTCGAGGCGGTGCCGGTGCCATGAGTCCGGAGGACGTCACGCGCGAGGTCCGGCGACTCGAGATCACCACCCGCCACCTCGTGCGCGACATCATGGCCGGCGAGTACTCGAGCGCCTTCCGCGGGCGGGGCGTGGAGTTCGCGGAGGTGCGCGAATACCAGCCCGGCGACGACATCCGCACGATCGACTGGAACGTCACCGCCCGGCTGGGCGCGGCGTACGTCAAGCGCTACCTCGAGGAGCGCGAGCTGACCGTGCTCTTCGTGGCGGACATGAGCGCTTCGACGGCCTTCGGCAGCGTGCGCCGCACCAAGAGCGACCTCACCACCGAGGTGTGCGCGGTGCTCGCGCTGGCCGCCGCGCGCAACAGCGACCGGGTGGGCGCGGTGTTCGCGACGGATCGGGTGGAGCACTACGTGGCTCCGCGGAAGGGACGGCGGCAGGCGCTCCGTGTCATCAGCGACCTCCTCGCCTTCCGGCCCGAGTGCCCCGGAACCGATCTCGGCGCCGCGCTCGCCTACCTCGAGCCGATGCTCCGGCGCCGCGCCGTCATCTTCCTCGTTTCCGATTTCCTGGGCTCGGGCTACGAGCCTCCGCTGGCCCGGCTCGCACGCCGCCACGATCTCATCGCGATCCAGGTGACCGATCCCCGGGAGCGGGAGCTGCCCGACGTCGGGCTGGTGACGCTCTGGGACCCGGAGAGCGGCAGCTGGCGGGTGGTGGATACCGGAGACCGGAACCTGCGCGAGCGGTTCCGCCGCCGCGCGGCCGCGTTCGACGCCTCGCTCGAGCGCACCCTCCTGGAATCGGGCGCGGATCTGCTCCGCCTCGAGACGGGCCAGTCGTACGCCGAGCCGCTGCTGGCGTTCTTCCGGCGGCGGGAGAGCAGGCTGTGGCGGTGAGGGTCGCTCCGCTCGCGATGACGCTGCTGGCGGGCATGGCCGCGGCACCGGCCGCCTCCGCCCAGCTCGGCCAGGGCCGCTCGTTTACCGCCGCCCCCGAGCCGACGAAAGTCGGGCTCGGCGACTCGGTCACGGTGCGCTTCCGGCTGACCCTCAACGAGCGGGACCTGCTTACCGATACGGTGCCCCGGCCGGTGGACGAGCTGGCCGCGGGCATCCGGATCCTCTCGGTCGAGAAGTTGCGCCGCGGCGCCGATCGCGTGTTCACCGGCACCGCGGTCCTCGCGTTCTACCGGCCGGGCAAGCGCGCTCTGCCGGCGTTCGGCGTGCCCTGGGTGCAGGTGGTGACCGGCCACCGCGGCATCGTGAGCAGCGATGCCGTCGAGGTCGAGGTCGCCTCGGTGCTGCCGGCGGGAAACCCGGCGCTGCGCGACATCCGGGAGCCCGACCTGCCCCGCAGCCTCGGCCCGCTCTGGGTGCTGCTCGGCAGCGCGGCGGCAGCGGCGCTCGCGTGGCTCGCGACCAGGCGGCGGACCAGGCGCGTCATACCGGAGCCGGAGGTTACCGCTTCTCCGCTACCCCCGCCTCCGCCGGCCGATCCCTACACCGCGGCGCTGGCCCGGCTCGAGGAGATCGAGGCCCGGCGCTGGGCGGCGCACGGCGATGTCGCCCGGCACTATGAGGCCGTGGCCGACGCGCTCCGCGACTACCTCGAGACGGCCGAAGGGATCCCCGCGCGCGAGCGCACCACCACGGAGCTCCTCTGGTCGCTTCCGCCGCGGCTGGCCGAGGGAGGGATGCGGCGGCGGGTGCAGGAAGTGCT
>JACDHV010000103.1 GCA_013820855.1 Gemmatimonadales bacterium
AGTGATCAGCCAACTATAACCGCCGATCAGTCTTCGACCAGCCGTGCGGCCCGCCGGCCCAGCTCGGCGAGCCGGTCGCGTCCCCACTCGCCACGGTCGGTGAGCCGGTCCACGAGGTCCTGGGGCAGCGCGTCAGGACCGAGACGGGCACCGGAGATGGCGCCCGCGATCGCCGCCATCGTATCGGTGTCGCCGCCGACACCGATCGCGGTACACTGGGGCTCGGGTCGGTCGGAGCGGAAGCGGGCGCGATGGAAGCCCGGGACGAGCCGTGCTTCGATGAGCAGAGGGAACGGACAGGGTGGGATTCGAACCCACGATACCCGTAAGGGTATACCGGTTTTCGAGACCGGCTCCTTCAGCCACTCGGACACCTGTCCTGGGACCGACTCAACTACTTCGGGGCGCGAAGTTTACCGTGCTCGCCTCAAGTTTTCCAGTAGCGCGTACCGCACTTCGCGCGAGACGGCCGGACGCCTCCGTCATTCCGCCTGTCAGGATAGCCCGGCCTGCCACGTTCCTCAACCCGGGCGGTGGGATCAGAACGCCGAGACGAACCCCAGGGCCCAGCGCACGCCGCCCTGCTCGATATCGTGGGTCGCCTCTCCCGTGACCCGGAAGTTCCGACGCAGGAGGTAGCCCGCCCCGCCGGTCACCGACTCGTACCGGTTCAGCGGCCCAGGCTCGCCCAGACGCAGCGACAACAGCGGGTCGGTCGCGGACACGCGATTGTAGAGCACGAAGCCGTGCCAGCGAGACCCTTGCGGCCTCAGCAGCAGCTCGGCGAATCCGCCGTCCACGTCGGTGCGCCGGATCCCGGGCTCGAACGTCGGACGATCGTCGTTCCGATGCAGGTACTGGAGATTGAGCTCGAGCGGACCTCGCGCCAGCGTGGCGTCCACCCCAAGCATGCTGGTCTCGTTCCGGACCGACCCGCTCGTGGTTCGGCCGAAATACCCGAAGCCGCCCACCCTCACGCCAGGCGCGATGTCGCGGCTGACGTGCAGCGCGAAGTTCTTCCCGAAGCCGTTGTCGAACCGGCGGTTCGCCTGGGCCGGGCCACGGCGGCCTGGTTTCACTTCGCCGTGAGGTTCTTCCGCAGCGCCCCCACGTCCAGAACCGGCATTCCGCCCTTCATCGGCACGATCAGCCCGGTGTCACCTGGCTCTACAGCGTCGCCCGCCGGCTCTGGAAGAATCGCTTGAGGAGATCACCGCACTCCTCGGCCAACAGGCCACCCACCACCTCCGGGCGGTGATTGAGCCGGGGATGGCGGAGGAGATCGTAAACCGACCCTGCCATCCCGCAGCGCCCGTCGTAGGCACCGAAGACCAGCCGCCCGACCTTGGCGAGCACCAGGGCCCCCGCGCACTGCGCGCAGGGCTCCAGCGTCACGTACATCGTGGCGAAGGGCAGCCGGTCGGCGCCGGCCTTCTGCAAGGCCCGCTGCAGGGCCAGCATCTCCGCGTGGGCCGTCGGGTCGCGGCGCTGCACCGTCTCGTTGTGGGCCTCGGCCAGGAGGTCTCCGTCGGCCACGATCACCGCCCCGACCGGGACCTCCTCGCGAACCGACGCGGCCCGCGCCAGGCGGATCGCCGCCTGCATCCCGGTCAGGTCGCTGGGGGACGGTGTCCCCCTACGCACTCGCCATCTCCGGAACGACGGACGGGTGCACCAGCTTGAGATTGTGGCCGTCGCGCTCGACCCGGATGGTAGCTCCCTCCTGAAACGTGCCCTCGAGCAGCTCGATGGCGATCCGGTTCTGCAGCTCCCGCTGAATGACGCGCTTGAGCGGCCGGGCCCCGTACACCGGGTCGTAGCCCTGCTCCGCCAGCAGCTCGCGCGCCTCGGGGGTGACGTCGAGCTTGAGATTCCGCTGCGACAGCATTCGCTCGAGCCCCACCAGCTGGAGATCCACGATCCGCACCAGGTCGGACCGGGACAGCGGGCGGAAGACGATGATGTCGTCCACCCGGTTCAGGAACTCCGGGCGGAAGTGGTTGCGCAGCTCGTCGCGCACCCGCTCCTCGACCCGGTCCCAGCTGGCGGCGCCCGCCTCCACGATATACTGGCTGCCGATGTTGCTGGTCATGATGATGACCGCGTTCCGGAAGTCCACCAGGCGCCCCTGGCTGTCGGTGAGCCGCCCGTCGTCGAGCATCTGCAGCAGCACGTTGAACACGTCGGGATGCGCCTTCTCGATCTCGTCGAACAGGATGACGCTGTAGGGGCGGCGCCGCACCGCCTCGGTGAGCTGGCCGCCCTCCTCGTAACCGACGTACCCCGGCGGCGCGCCGATCATTCGCGCCACCGAGTGCTTCTCCATGTACTCCGACATGTCGAGCCGCACCATGGCCCGCTCGTCGTCGAACAGGAACTCGGCCAGCGCCCGGGCCGTCTCGGTCTTCCCCACGCCGGTGGGCCCGAGGAAGATGAACGAGCCGGTCGGGCGATTGGGATCGCCGAGGCCCGCGCGGCTGCGCCGCACCGCGTTGGCGACGGCGGTGACCGCCTGCTGCTGGCCCACCACGCGCCGCGCCAGCTCGTCCTCCAGGTGCGTGAGCCGCTCGCGCTCGCTCTCCATCATTTTCGTCACGGGAATACCGGTCCACCGGGAGACGATCTCCGCGATGTCCTCGGCGTCCACCTCCTCTTTCAGGTAGCTCCCGCCGGCCTGAATCTCTCCCAGCCGGCCCTGCTGCTCCTGCAGCTTCCGCTCGACCTCGGGAATCCGGCCGTAGCGCAGCTCCGCGGCGCGCTGAAGATCGCCCGTGCGCGTGGCCTGCTCCACCTGGCTCCGCAGGTTCTCCAGCTCGGCCTTCAATTCCTGGATTTCGTGGATCGTCTCCTTCTCCGCCTGCCACTGCGCCTTCATCGCGGCGCTCCGCTCCCGCTGCTCGGAGATCTCCTGCTCCAGCGTTGCCAGCCGCTCGCGCGCCGCCTTGTCCTTCTCCTTGAGCAGCGCCTGGCGCTCGATCTCGAGCTGCACCAGCCGGCGCTCGATCTCGTCGATCTCCTGCGGCAGGCTGTCGATCTCGATCCGGAGGCGGCTCGCCGCCTCGTCCACCAAGTCGATCGCCTTGTCCGGGAGGAAGCGGTCGCCGATGTAGCGGTCGGAGAGCGTGGCGGCGGCGACCAGCGCGTTGTCGGTGATCCGCACGCCGTGGTGGATCTCGTACTTCTCCTTGAGGCCGCGCAGGATCGCGATGGTGTCCGCCACCGTCGGCTCGCCCACCAGCACCGGCTGGAAGCGGCGCTCGAGGGCGGCATCCTTCTCGATGTGCTTCCGATACTCGTCCAGGGTGGTGGCGCCGATCACCCGCAGCTCACCCCGGGCCAGGGCGGGCTTGAGCATGTTGCTGGCGTCGATCGCGCCCTCGGCGGCGCCGGCGCCCACGATGGTGTGGAGCTCGTCGATGAAGGTGATGTACTTCCCTTCGCTCTCGGACAGCTCCTTCACCACGGACTTCAGCCGTTCCTCGAATTCGCCGCGGAACTTGGCGCCCGCCAGGAGCTGCGCGATGTCGAGCGCCACCAGCTCGCGGTCGCGCAGGGACTCGGGGACGTCTCCGTTCACGATGCGCTGCGCCAGCCCCTCGACGATCGCGGTCTTGCCCACACCGGGCTCGCCGATGAGGACGGGATTGTTCTTGGTGCGGCGGGAGAGGACCTGCATGACGCGGCGCACTTCCTCGTCGCGCCCGATGACAGGGTCGAGCTTTCCGCGGCGGGCGAGGTCGGTGAGGTTGCGGGTGTATCGCTCGAGCGCCTGGTACTTCTCCTCGGGCGACTGGTCGGTGACGCGGTGGGAGCCGCGCACCTCCTTCAGCGCCAGGCGGAGGTCGTCGGCGGAGACACCCTGCGCGCTCAGCAGCGTGCGCGCCGCGGTTCCTTTCTCCTCGGCCAGCGCGAGCAGCAGGTGCTCGGTGGATACGTAGGTGTCCCCCATCTTGCGGGCCTTCTCTTCCGCCCGGTCGAAGATCCGATTGAGCTCCCGGCTGAAGGTCGGCTCCGCGCCGGATCCCTCCTGCTCGGGAAATCGGGCGATCTCGCGCTCGACCTCCTCCAGCAGCCGCGTCACGTTGATCCCGGCCTTCTGGAGGAACGGCTGCACCACTCCTTCTTCCTGTTGCAGCAAGGCGAAGAGCAGATGGGCGTCGTTCACCACCGGGTTGCCGCGACGGCGGGCCTCTTCGGCCCCATCGCGGAACGCCTCCTGCGCCTTGATGGTCATCCGATCCGGTCGGATCATCACAACCTCTCGTTCCTTCGGGGGTTCAGACTCTTCAGACCGAGTCTGCCCACAGGCAAGCGGTATTCCCCAAAAAGCTGCCGGAATGGCAGCTACACCCCTCCAAAAGCACGTAGGGGCGACGGGTACGTCGCCCCTACGGTTGACTCGTCACTCTGCTTTGCGCGATCATCTTCCGGGTGTACCGCTCGCCGTCCACCGAAAGCTGGTAGTAGTAGATCCCCGGCGTCGCTTCGCGCTTGCCATCGAGGTACTTCCCGTCCCAGTACGCCTGGTACTCGCCACAGCGCAGGCGGAGGCTGTCCAGCCTCTCCGCCGATCCATCGGCCAGCACCGGGATTGCCACCATCTGGACCAACACGTTGTAGACCTTCAGGCTGACCACCGGCTGATGTCCCCTGCTGCAGACCTCCTTGGAGATCGAAAAGGGAATCGTCGTCGCCGGAAAAAACGGATTGGGGTAGTTCTCCTTCAGCTCGATTCGTGGCGGGGGCAGGTTCGCCTGTGCAGCAGCAGGAGAGCCGATGCCCACCAGGAGCGCGAGCCACCACCCCGGCCACGCAAAGCGGACCATGGGCGCTCCTCTTCACACGTGGTGTGGAACGGTGGGCACCTCCGAGATGGGCGGATGCAAGGGACCGCACGCAGTCGCAAGATGGCGGAGCGCCGGTTTGGGTGTCAAGCGGGCTTTGGGTAGGCCGCACGCCTGACACCGCCATCCCGAGTCGTAAACCCCTTGGCGTCAGCCCACTCCAGAAGCGGTATCAAGTACTTTCTGCTGATGCCCAGCCGCTGCCGCAGATCGGAAGGGACGATCTCGCCGGCCCCCCACTCACGGAGCGTTTCCACGAACCCGTCGAGTGCCGCGCGGTGATAGTAGCGGTCGCGCTCCACCGCCTCGACCCGGCCGGCACTCGCGGCCAGGCGGAGAATGGCAGCCGTATCCGGCCTGCCCGTCTGGCGCTCCAGCTCGGCCACGCTGGGCGGCGTCAGACCTGCGGCCTGCAGGACCCCGACGATTTCGTCGACCGCGGCATCGCCACCGGCGACACGGGGGGCGAAACCCGCGATCGCCGCCAGCCCGGCGTGACGGCGCATGCGTCCCGCGCGGACCAGATCGGCCAGCACCGCTTCGGCCACCGCATCCGGAACGCGGAGCGAGTGGCGCAGCGTCTCCAGCGGGATGCCTCGCTCGATCGGGTTCTGGCGGTGATACCGGCGGAGCAGGTCGAGGCAGCGGGAGCCGGTCTCGTCCAGCATCCGGACGGTGACCCACAGATCTCCGACCTGCCGAAGCGCGGACGAGGCCTGCCCGAGCGCGCGGGCTCGATCGGCGGGAGCGCCGAGCAGGACGGGCAGTCGAGCCGCGGGCAGGCCTCGGGGTCTGCGCGCGAGGAGCGCGGCCAGGCGGTCGCCGGGCGTCTCACTGTCGAGCCCGGCGGGCCACACGGTCCGCCGCTCGGGGGGAATGGGATCCAGCACCACACCCCCGCCGATGGTCGCGACGGGGCTGAAGCTGCGCAGGACGAAGCGATCCCCGCCCCGGGCCGCCACCGGTGCCTCCAGCACGATACGAGCCAGCTCCCGGCCGCCCGGCTCGACCGTGGCGCGGGGGAATACGCGGCCGATGACCTCCGCGGTGCCGAGGTGAAAGCGGATTCTGGTGCGATGCGCCAACGGGCGCGGCGCGGCGCGATCGAGCGACAATGCCACGTCGATGGCCGCGCTCGCTCCCCAGGCGTCGGCGGCGGCGACCAGCACCGTCCCCCGGCCAACTCCCTTCCGGTCGATGCCGGCGATGCCGACGGCGGTTCTGTGGCGGGGCTCACTGCGCTCGACGGCTCTCCCATGGACCTCGAGGGAGCGAACCCGCCCGCGGGCGCCGAGGGGCAGCAGCGCGACCTCGTCGCCAACGGCGATGCGTCCCGACCACGCGGTCCCGGTGACGACCGTTCCCACCCCGGCCACCGAGAACGCCCGGTCCACCGGCAGCCTGAACAGATCACCCGCTGCCGCCGCCCTCACGGCGGGCGCGTACCCGGCGATGAGGCGTCTGAGATCGTCCACTCCCTCGCCGGTCTTCGCGGAGACGCTCACCGGCGCGTGCCACTCCATGCTCGATCCCGCCAGGACCTCGCTCAGCTCCAGTGCGACCAGTTCCAGCCAGTCACGCTCGACCAGGTCGGCCTTGGTCAATACCGGAATGCCGCACGGAACCCCGAGATGCTCCAGCACGGCGAGGTGCTCGAGAGTCTGCGGCATGAGCCCTTCCTCGGCCGCCACGACGAGGAGCGCCAGGTCCACACCCGAGGCACCGGCTACCATCGTGCGCACGAAGTCCTCGTGGCCCGGCACGTCGACGACGCCGGCGATCGCTCCATTGCCGAGGTCGAGCGGCGCGAAGTTGAGGTCGATGGTGATGCCGCGGCGACGTTCCTCGGCGAGTCGGTCCATGACGCGTCCGGTCAGCGCCGTCACCAGGACGGATTTACCGTGGTCGATGTGTCCCGCGGTGCCGACGATCACGCCGCCACCCAGGGCCGCCGCAGCCAGAAATCGAGGGCGGGCAGCTCGGCGCCTTCGCCCAAATGGTAGCGGATGTACCGCGCGAGGAGCCTCCGGTGTGCTTCCGCATGACGCCGGTCGAGCGGGGGCAGCGGGGCCGTGGCGTCCAGCAGGGCCACGAGATCGGCTCGGGCCTCGGTCGGCAGTTGCGTCGCTCCGTGGCCCGCCGCGCAGGAGGGACAGAGCACCCCGCCCTCGCGCGTGCTGAACGCCAACGCTCCCTCGGCCGGCAGGCTGGTGCCGTCGCGTACGCAGGCGTCCAGCTCGGGCGCGAAGCCCAGGGTGCTCACCAGCTGCCAGAGCACCCGGAAGGCGAGTGCTTCGAGGTCGTCGACGGGGGCCACCTCGAGAAGGCTCAGGGCGTCACGCAGCAGGTCGTAGCTCGGGGGGTGTGGATCGGCGGGCGCGAACCGCAACATCACCTCGGCCAGCGTGGACGCGCTGGCGTACCGCCCTAGATCACCGGCCAGACCGACGTGGAGCCGCAGGAGGTCGAAGCTCGCCAGGACGTGGAGCTCGCGATGCTCTTTCACCAGCAGCCGCGCCTGGCCCTCGCTCAGCGTCTGCAGGGAGGCGCCGAACCGGCTGCGCGGACGCAGCGCTCCCTTGGCGATCGCGCTCTGGACCCCGTGCTCCCGCGTGGCCAGCCGCACGATCTTGGAGGTTTCGCTGTAGCGGATCGTGGAGAGGACGATCGCCGGCGTATCGAGCTGTGGCATGAGGGAAAGATACCGGCGCCGCTCAGAAGATCTGCCCGGCCTCCTGCCTGATCCGAACCACCGTCGCGCCGGCCGAGCAACGCTCGAGCGGAATCCTGCCGACCTCCCGCAGCTCCTCGTCGAGCACGTGCGCGCTGCCGCGCCGGCCGGGCGCGCAGCCGCCCGCCTCGATGGCGTACACCCGGCGCCTGCTATCCACCGCCACGCCCGTGTTGGTGGGGATGGCGATCCCCTCCCCTTCCCCCCGAACTACGGCGTTGCTGTCGGTGTCGAACTCCAGCAGGCCCTCGGTCAAGGAGGCCACCAATACCCGGGACGCTCCATCGCTCGCCACCTCTCCCGGCCGCAAGCCGAGGCCAGCGAAGCTGGCCATCTCCCTGCGTTCCAGAGGGTCCACCACCGAGAGCCGCCCCTCGGCGGGCATCGTCCGGCCGCGGTTCACCACATAGAGGAAGCCGTCCCCCGCGACGGTGGCGAACGCGGCGTTGCCGGGGCCGGTGAGCGGAATCGAGTCGATGCCGGGAGCGAGCGTGTTGGTGGCGGGGTTGATGACCGTGAGCCAGCTCGGTCCCACGGGCTCACCGGTTTCGTCGAGGTTTCCGTTCAGCACGAACAGGCGGCCCCGGGCGACCACGAACCCCTGGGGAAATACGCCGACGGCGATCTCGGCGGTCTCACGGGTGAAGACGTTCATCCGGGTGACCGTGTTCCGCCCGGGGTTCGCGACGTACGCCACCGAGTCGCTCACCATCGCGGCGCCGGTGGCCCCGGACCCGACCGGCAACTGGATCAAGTGCACGAGGGTCCGGGTGATCAGGTCCACGACGGCCACCTGGTCGGCCGCGCCGAGCGGCACCACCGCAATGCCTTCCCGGGCCGCCACTGAGCTGGGTGTCGCGCCGGCGCCGCCCAGCGGTACGGACACGACCGATTGAGGCGCGTCGATCGAGACGATGCTCAACGAATTGCTCTGGCTGTTCACCACCAGAAGCAGCTCCAGCGGCTCCGGCGGCGGCGCGTTGGTATCCGCGCAGCCGAAGAGAAGACCGGTCGCCAGCGCCAGCACTGCAGGACGGCTCATGGAGATCCGAAAGGGAGGTGGTGGAGCATGCCGAAAGGTACGCTGAACCCGCCGTTTTCGGCGGGGAGTGGTCAGCCGTCCTGGGATTCGTGCGGGCGGAGGGGGACCACCTGAGGAGACCCGTCGCACCAGGTGGTCACCGCCACCGGCCATCCGAACACCTCCAGCAGGGTCTCACGACGCAACACTTCGACGGGAGGCCCCTCCGCCGCGACCCGGCCCGCGCTCAGCAGGATCATCCGATCCGCGAAGCGCGCGGCGAGATTGATGTGGTGGGTGATGACTAGTCCCGCCAGCCCGCCGTCCACCAGGCGGCGGACCAGCTCGAAGAGCTCCATCTCGTGGCGCACGTCGAGCGAGGTCGTGGGCTCATCCAGCACGAGCACCCGCGGCTCCTGCGCGAGCGCCCGGGCGAGACGCACCCGCTGCCATTCACCGCCACTGAGCGAGTCCACCGACCGCCCGCCGAGGGTAGCGACGTCACACCGGGCGAGCGCGTCGGCGACGGCCGCGCGATCCTCGGCGCCCGGGGAGGCGAAGGGGCCCAGTCGCGCATAGCGGCCGAGCATCACGGTCTCGGCGACCCGTAGGGGGAACGCCACCTCCTCACCCTGCGGCACCACGGCGAGCACCCGCGCGAGCGACGGCCGCGCCCAGCTGGCGAGCGGCTTCCCCTCCAGCCGCACCTCTCCCCGCTCGAGCGACACCAGGCCGCTCAGGGCCCGGACCAGGGTGGTCTTGCCGCTGCCGTTGGGTCCCACCACCGCGAGAAAGCGGCCTCCGGTCACTCCGCAGCTCACGCCGTCCAGGGCGAGGGCGGAGCCGCCGTAGCGGACCGCGAGGTCGCGAGCCTCCAGGCTCATGCCACGCTCCGCCGGAGCAGGAGCGCGAAGATGGGGACGCCGACCAGCGCCGTGATCACGCCGACGGGGAGCTCGAGCGGCCTCACGACGGTGCGGGACACCACGTCCGAGAGGACCAGGAACGAGCCGCCTCCCACGAACACCAGCGGGAGCAGGGTGCGGTGGATCGGCCGGGCGACCGTCCGGACGGCGTGCGGCACCACCAGCCCCACGAACCCGATGATGCCGCAGGCCGCGACGCTCGCCGCCGTGAGGAGCGCCGTGCACAGATAGACCAGCCGCCTGGTGCGCTCCACCTCCGCCCCGAGGTGGTGCGCGGGCTCCTCGCCCAGCGCGATGAGGTCCAGGGACCGCGCGCTCGAGCCGATGGCGGCGAGCGGCAGCACGGCGTACGCGGCGAAGACGCCGAGGGCCTGCCACGAGGCGGCCCCGAACCCGCCCAGCAGCCAGAGGAAGGCGTTGCGGACGGTGGGGGCGTCGGAGAGCACGATGATGGCGCTCATCAGGGCACCGGCGAACGAGCCGACCACCACGCCGGAGAGCAGCAGGATCCGCGGGTCGAGCCGCCGGCCCGCCACCAGGCTGAGCCGGTACACGAGGCCGACCGCCGCCAGGGCCCCGGCGAACGCGGCGACGGGGACCGCCCAGGGTCCGGCCGAGCGCGACGCGAGCGCGACCACCGCGCCGAGCCCGGCTCCCCCCGACAGGCCGAGCAGGTACGGCTCGGCGAGCGGGTTCCGGATCATCGCCTGGAGCGCGGCGCCGCATACCGCGAGGCTTCCGCCGACGAGGAACGCCAGCAGGACCCGGGGCACCCGAAGCTCACGGACGATGACCGAGGCCGGGGCACCAGCCGTCCACAATGCCTCCCACACTTCCCCGGGCGAGAGCGGCACCGAGCCGGCGGAGAGGCCGAGCACCAGGGAAGCGGCGACGATGGCGGCAATCAGCGGTAGGGTCCCGCGCCTCACCGTGCCACCTGCCTGAGCCGCGCGGACAACGCCCGGATCGCGCCCGGCGAGCGCGGTCCCGGGCGGTCGTACTCCGAGCCCGACACGCTGAGGAAGCGCCGCTCCCGCACGGCACGCACCACCTGCCACTCGGGCCGATTCGCGAAGCTCGCGGGACCGTCCGCTGTCGTGAGGATGAGGTCGGGATCGCGCACGCTCACGGCTTCGATGCTCACCGGGCCCGACGACGTCTCGACGTCGGCGAACAGGTTCTCGCCGCCAGCGCGCTCCACCAGCTCGCTGAGAAAGCTGCCGCGGCCGATCGTCATGGGCGGCTGCTCCCAGACGAGGAGGAGCACGGTGGGGCCGGGCGACGATGCGTGGTCTCTCGTGGCGGAGGCAAGCGCCGTATCGAACACCGCGCGCAGTGAATCGGCCCCGCGTGCGTGCCCGGTGAGGCGTCCGAGCAGCGCGCCGACGCGCGGCACGTCCGCCAGCGCGTCGGTGTTGATCCGGAGCGCCGGAATGCCCAGATCCCGCAGGCGCGCAGCCACGCCGGCGTGCTGCGCCGAATTGTAGAGGATGACCAGGTCCGGCCGTTGGGAGATGACGGCCTCGAGATTGGGATTGATGCCGGCGCCGAGGTCGGGAACGGCCGCGGCTTCAGGAGGGAAGTTGCACCATGCGGTGCGCCCGACCAGGGCCGGCCCGGCGCCGATCGCGAAGAGAAGCTCGGTGCTGGCAGGGATCAGGGAGACCACGCGAGTGGCGGGCACCAGCACCTGGACGGAGTCACCCGCATCGTCCACCACGACGAGTGCGCGCGGCTGGTGCCCGGGCTGGCGGCACGCCAGGACGGCGAGGGCGATGGCGAGACGACGAAGACGCGGAATGAGGCCACCCATCCCTCCCCCCGGAGGGTCGTTGTGGTGGCGCGAATGGAGAGGTCTCCTGGCTTCGGGCCTCCGCTCGCCTTCCCGGTTGCCCAGTGGCGTCAGAGCGGAGCGTGCGCCCGTTACAGTGGCGGGGCCGCGCCGGTATCGCACCGGCTTCCGAGCGTCCCCATTCGCGATCTGACCTGCGCGGCAAGTTTACCGGCCGCCCGACTCCCGGGCAAGAGCGCTCTCCAGGGCGGCCTTCAACGTCCGTCGCCGCTCGAGATATTGCCCCCACTCGTCCGGAGGAGTCCCCG
>JACDHV010000284.1 GCA_013820855.1 Gemmatimonadales bacterium
GTATACGCCCGCGCCGAAGGCAGCGTGGCCGCGCCGACGGCCGGACTCCACTTCACGCCCGCCATCCTCGACGCGCTCTCGGCGAAAGGCGTGCTGATCTCGGGGCTGGATCTCCAGGTGGGGCCGGGCACGTTCAAGCCGGTCGAGGTGGAGGATCCCCGCGATCACCCCATGCACCCGGAGCGGTACGACATCAGCCCGCGGCTCGCCGCGCTGGTGGAGCTGGTGCGCGAGCACGGCGGACGCGTCTGGGCCGTCGGCACCACGGTGGTCAGGGCGCTGGAGAGCGCCGCGGACGAGAGCGGCGCGGTGAAGGCCGGCCCCGGTGAGACCCGGCTCATGATCGCGCCGGAATACGAGTTTCGCGTGGTGGACCGCCTGCTCACGAACTTCCACCTGCCCCGCTCCACCCTGCTGATGCTGGTGAGCGCCTTCGCAGGGCGCGATCTGATCCGGGCCGCCTACACACATGCGGTAGCCCGACGCTACCGCTTCTACTCGTACGGCGACGCGATGGTGATCCTGTGATCCGGAGGGAGCCGTGACGTTCTCCAACCCCGCGGGCAACGCCGCCGCGTCGGCCGGTGCGTACGTGCAGGCGCTGCTCGGCGTGCTCGGCGACCGCCGGCCGCTGGAGGTGCTGGCGGAGCTGACGCCGTGGCTGGAGCAGCGGCTGCGCGGCGCGGCGCTCCGCCGGCCCGAGGCGCCGGGCAAGTGGTCGGCGGTCGAGGTCGTCCAGCATCTCGCCGACTCCGACCTGGTCTTCGGGTTTCGCTCCCGGATGATCCTCTCCGAGGACCGGCCGCCGCTGCAGGGCTACGATCAGGACCGGTGGGCCTCGCTGTTCCGCTACCGCGACGCGTCGCCCGCGGGCGCGCTGGCGCAGCTCCAGGTGCTGCGGGACGCGAACCTCGGCATTCTGCGCCCGCTGGGCCCCGCGGAGCTCGACCGGGTGGGCATGCACAGCGAGCGGGGGCCGGAGAGCCTGGGACATCTGGTGAAGCTCATGGCCGCGCACGATCTGGTTCATCGCCGACAGATCGAGCGCGTGCTCGCCGCGGCCGGCAACTCACGCTGATGTTCGGGTTCAGGCTCGAGGCCACCGCGGGCGCCGCACGCGCCGGCACCCTGACCCTGCCGCACGGCGAGGTCCGCACCCCCGCGTTCATGCCGGTGGGCACCCACGGCGTGGTGCGTGGCCTCAGCGCGGCCGACGTGCGGCGCACCGGCGCGCAGATCATTCTCGGCAACACCTACCATCTCCATCTGCGCCCCGGTGCACCGGTGATCCGCGACATGGGCGGTTTGCACCGCTTCACGACGTGGGATCGCCCGATGCTCACCGATTCGGGCGGCTTCCAGGTCTTCTCACTCGAGGGGCTGCGGCGGATCGAGGAGCACGGCGTCACCTTCCAGAGCCACGTGGACGGCACCACGCACACGCTCACGCCCGAGCGCGCCATGGAGATCCAGCGCGATCTCGGCGCGGACATCGCCATGGCGTTCGATCATGTGGTGCCGGGCCAGGCTCCGCGCGAGCTGGCGCTGGAGGGCATGGAGCGGACGCTGCGCTGGCTGGAGCGGTGCCGGAGGAGACACGACGAGATCGGCGAGCTGCAGACCCCGCAGACGATGTGGCCCATCGTCCAGGGCGGCACGCACGACGATCTGCGGCTCCGCTCGCTCGAGGGGACCCTGGAGCGGGGGCCGTGGACCGGCGTCGCGATCGGCGGGCTTTCGGTCGGGGAATCCAAGCCGGTGATGCACCGGGTCCTCGAGCTGCTGCATCCCGGTCTGCCCCGTGAGATCCCCCGTTATCTTATGGGAGTCGGTTTTCCGGCGGACCTGCTCGAAGGCATCGCGCGCGGCGTGGATCTGTTCGACTGCGTCGCCGCCACGCGGAACGGACGGCACGGCACCGCGTGGCTGCCGAGCGGCAGGATCAACGTCCGCGGCTCGGCGCTCAAGAGCTCGAGCGAGCCGCTGGATCCGGAGTGCGACTGCGAGACCTGCACCACCTATCCGCGGGGCTATCTGCGGCACCTGTTCGTGGTGCAGGATATCCTCGCCCTGAGGCTGGTCTCGATCCACAACGTCCGCTTTCTGGTACGGCTGGGCGAGCAGGCCCGCGCGCGCATCCTTGACGGCACGTTCGACGCGTGGCGCCGCGCCTGGCTCTCCCGGGTCCGCAACGAGACCTAGCACTCGCGGCTCGACTTCCATCGAGGTCCTCACATGCTGCAGGCACAATCCGGCTCCGGCTCGGGACTCACGGTCCTCGTGCTCCAGATGGCTGCCATCGGGCTGGTCTTCTACTTCCTCATCCTGCGCCCCTCCAGCCAGGCGAGGAAGAAGCACGCCGCGCTCCTGGCCGACCTCAAGAAGGGCGACGAGGTGATGACCAGCGGCGGCCTGGTCGGCAAGGTGCGCGACATCAAGGAGGTGGACGCCGGCGGCAACAAGGAGACCCGGGTCACGCTGGAGACCGGGACCTCGACGGTCGTGGTGGAGCGGTCGCGCATCGTCCGGATCGGAGGAAATGCCGCCCCGGGAGCGACGCCCGCATGAGCCTGCTGCCGCTGCACATCCTCGGCTCCCCGGTGCTCCGGCGGCGCAGCGTGGAGATCGGCGCGCCCGACGACGAGGTCCGCCGGCTGGTCGAGGACATGTTCGAGACGATGGACGCTTCCAAGGGCATCGGCCTCGCGGCCAACCAGGTCGGCGTGGCGAGGCGGGTAGCCGTGGTGGACGCCGACGGCGACCGGTTCGTCATGATCGATCCGGTCATTCTGGAGTCCGAGGGCCGCGCGATCGCCGAGGAGGGATGCCTCTCGATCCCCGACATCTACGGCGATGTCGCCCGGCCCGAGCGCGTCGTGCTCGAGGCCACCGATCTCGAGGGCAACCGCTACCGTCGCGATGCCACCGGCCTCAAGGCCCGGGCCATCCAGCACGAGATCGACCACCTCGATGGCATCCTGTTTCTCGATCATCTGAGCCTCATCAAGCGGCAGATGCTCCTCGCCCGCTGGCGCCGCGAGCACAAGGACGACACCGGGTACACCAAGGAGGTCCAGGCCGAGTCCGCCCGGACCGACTGATGCGGATCGTCTTCTTCGGGACGCCGGAGTTCGCGGTGGCTTCCCTGCGCGCCCTGATCCGCGAACGCTTCACCCTCGCCGGTGTCATCACCCAGCCCGACAAGCCCCACGGCCGCTCCCGCTCGACCCTCGTCGCGCCCGCGGTGAAGACCGCCGCGCTCGAGGCGGGACTTCCGGTTCTCCAGCCGGCGCGGCCGGTGGGCGACCTCTTCCTGGCGAGTCTCCGTCGGCTCGAGGCCGATCTCGGCGTCGTCGTGGCGTACGGGCACATCCTCCGCCGGGAGGTGCTCGATACGCCGACGCTCGGGATGATCAACGTCCACGCGTCGCTTCTCCCGCGCTTCCGCGGCGCCGCGCCGATCCAGCACGCGATCCTGGCGGGCGACCGGGAGACCGGCATCAGCATCATGCGGATGGAGGAAGGACTCGACAGCGGTCCGGTTCTGCTCCGGTTCTCCACTCCGATCGCCGACGGCGAGACCGGCGGAACGCTGACCGACCGGCTCGCCGCGCTCGGGTCGGCCGCGCTGGTCGAGGCGCTCTCCAAGCTGTCGGCCGGCACCGCGGCAGGGCAGCCCCAGGA
>JACDHV010000285.1 GCA_013820855.1 Gemmatimonadales bacterium
GTCGTCGAGGGTGGCCGAGGAGTCGACCGCCACGCGTTGCAGATCGCGGCTCAGGCTGTCGGCCGCGATGCTGGCCCGGTTGTCGCCGCCGCAGCCGATCAGGATCGTCACCGCCAAGAATGCCAGTCGTTTAGCCGCCATATCTCCTCCGTTACGGTGCAAATCAATGAACGATCGAGTGGGATTTGCGGTCGTGGGAGGCAAGAGCGAGGCCAAGCCACCAATGCACTTCGGTGGCTCGGATGGCGTTCGGCGGCGCAAAGAGGTGAAGTAACGGCTCGAGAGGGCGCTGCGGACTGCGGGGCGTAACTTCCGAGTTCGGCTCCCAGCCCCAGGGAGCTGGGAGCCTGATCGATCAGCGGGAGTAGTATTCGACGACGAGCGAGATCTCGCAGATGACGGGAATCTGGTCGCGCTCCGGAATCTCGTTCACCCGCGCGCTCCGCTTGTCGCGGTCGAGCGAGAGGTGCGGAGCCGGACGCGCGTGCTCCAGCGGCCCGAGGAAGGCCGCGAGCTCCCGGCTCTTTTCCGTGAGGGCGACCACGTCGCCCGGCTGGAGCCGCTGCGAGGGGATCGTGCTCCGCTTGCCGTTGACCGTGAAGTGCCCGTGCGAGACCGCCTGCCGGGCGGCGAAGATGGTGCGGGCGAACCCGGCCCGCAGCACCACGGCATCCAGCCGCATCTCGAGGAGCTGCAGCAGCGCCACGCCGGTGTGACCCTCCTTGCGGGTGGCCTCGGCGAACGTGTTCTGAAGCTGGCGCTCGCTTACGTTGTACTGCGCACGGAGCCGCTGCTTCTCGACCAGTTGCTTCTTGTACTCGCTGATCTTCCGGCGGGGTGTCGCGCCGTGCTGGCCGGGCGGCTCCGGGCGGCGCTCCATGACGCGAGTAGCCTTGGGGGTGAGCGGAATGCCGAGCTGTCGGGCGATCCTGACTTTGGGTCCACGCAGATTCACGGATATCTCGTCGCGCAATGATGAAAGTCGTTATCAACTGCAAAAATACAGAGACTTGAAATATCCTGTCCGGAGGCCCCAGGGTCAAGGCCGGGACTCGGTCAGGTGACGATGATCACCCGCGGGCTCATTCTCCCGGTGTACGTTCGCAAGCTGTTCCCCCTCACGGAAGGCTAGGTATGACCGTCTCCATCCGCCGGCTCGCCCTCACCACCCTCACCGCGGCGGGGGCCGGCATGGGTGCGTGTACCGGCGGCGATCGCGGTCCGGGTGCCGGGGAGGATGCGGCCGGCGACACGGCGCGCGCGGCCGCGGTGCCCACCGGGGATTCTCTCGCCCTGCCACGAGGCTTCGAGGCCACCGTCTTCGCCGACAGCCTGGGTCAGGCGCGCCATATGACCACCCGGCCCAACGGCGATGTGTACGTCAATACCTGGCGCTCGCCATACGACAGCGCCCGGCGGGTCCCATCGGGCGGGTTTCTGGTAGCACTGCGCGACACCAACGCAGACGGGAAGGCCGATCAGATCCGGCGCTTCGGCAGCGAGGGCGGAAACGGAGGGACGGGCATCGCGTTCTTCAAGGACGCCATCTACGTGGAGGCCGGTCCCGCCATCCTCCGGTACCGGCTCCAGCCGAACCAGCTCGTGCCGGCCGGCACGCCGGACACGATTCTCTCCGGTCTTCCGGCCGCGGGAGGGCACCCCATGCACCCCTTCACCATCGACCCTGAGGGCAACCTCTTCGTGAACAGCGGGTCCAACACCAACTCTTGCCAGGTGACGGACCGGCAGCCAGGCTCGCCGGGGGAGCGGCCCTGCAAGGAACTGGCGACCCGTGCCGGCATTTGGCGCTATAGCGCGAACAGAACCCGCCAGCGGTTCGACCCGGGCGCCCGCTACGCCACGGGGATCCGCAATGCGGGCGGGCTGGCGATCGGTCCGGCGGATGGCGCCCTCTATGCCACGCAGCACGGACGCGATCAGCTGGCCGAGAACTGGCCCAAGCTCTACGACTGGAAGCAGAGTGCGGAGTTGCCCGCCGAGGAACTCCTGTTGGTGGTGAGCGGAGGCGATTACGGCTGGCCGTACTGCTACTACGACCCCGGTCAGGAAAAGCGGGTGCTGGCCCCCGAATACGGCGGCGACCGCCGGAAGGTCGGAGAGTGCGCCGAAAAGCTCGGCCCGGCGGCCTCCTATCCCGCGCACTGGGCGCCCAACGCCCTCGCGTTCTCTGCGGGCGAGGGATTCCCCGAGTCGTACCGCGGGGGGGCGTTCATCGCCTTCCACGGCTCCTGGAACCGGGCGCCGGAGCCGCAGCAGGGCTACAACGTGGTCTTTCAGCCGTTCTCGGGCGGAAAGCCCTCCGGGGACTACCAGGTCTTCGCCGATGGATTCGCAGGGCCAAGGAAGGAGCCCGGTATGGCCCGGCACCGCCCCTCGGGATTGGCGGTGGGACCCGATGGAGCGCTCTACATCAGCGACGACAACGGCGGACGGGTCTGGCGCGTGGTGTACGGCGGCGAGTGAGCGGCTGCGGCTGTGCCACGGCCCCCGCGATCGGAAGAGATCGCGGGGGCCGCTGTTTTTTCGACCATCCTCGGGGAGATCAGGGGAGACGCCATGCCTTGCTGGTGTCATCACGAACGTGCAAAGGTGGCAGAACTTGCCCAGCGTAGCCATTTGAGGTAGCGGTTCGCGGTATGACCGTCAGACAATATTTGCACAAATTGCACATTTCGCTGGACAGCCGGTATTGCGCATCGCGGTACTTCCCGCTACAATCGCGTTGGGTGCAACCCTGCACCCCAAAACCTCTGCCTCGGGATCCGACAGGTGATGACCAGACCCTCCCTCCTGCTCGCGCTCCAGGACGCCGCGCCGGCCGTGGTCCCGGCCGACACCGCCTGGATGCTGGTGGCCACCGCGCTGGTGCTGCTGATGACACCGGCCCTCGCCTTCTTTTACGGCGGTCTGGTCCGGTCCAAGAACTCGCTGAATACGATGATGATGAGCTTCGTCGCCCTGGGCGCGGTGGGCATCGTCTGGGCGCTGGCCGGCTACAGCCTGGCGTTCGCCGAGGGCAACGCGCTCATCGGGGGTACCGCGCACCTGTTCCTGGAGGGCATCGGGCTCGAGGCTTCGGGAACGATTCCCCATCTGCTCTTTCTGGTGTACCAGGGCACCTTCGCGATAATCACCGCCGCCCTGATTTCCGGGGCCGTGGTCGAGCGCATGCGGTTCGGGCCCTACCTCGCGTTCATCGTGCTGTGGACGCTGCTGGTGTACGCCCCGATGGCCCACTGGGTGTGGGGCGGCGGCTGGCTCATGGAGCGCGGCGTGCTCGATTTCGCGGGCGGAACCGTGGTCCACATCAACGCGGGCGTGTCCGCGCTGGTGGCAGCGCTCGTGCTCGGCGTGCGGAAGGACTATGGGCGGCAGGCGATCCTGCCCCACAACGTGCCGTTCGTGCTCCTCGGCGCGGGGCTGCTGTGGTTCGGCTGGTTCGGCTTCAACGGCGGCAGCGCCCTCGCGGCCAACGAGCTGGCGGCGCTCGCCTTCAGCAACACCGCGCTCGCGCCGATGGCCACGCTGGTGGTCTGGGTGCTGCTCGACTACTACCGCACCGGGCGGGCGACGGCCGTCGGCGGGGCCACCGCCATCGTCGTGGGTCTCGTGGCCATCACGCCCGCGGCC
>JACDHV010000286.1 GCA_013820855.1 Gemmatimonadales bacterium
CGGCTCCCCGGCTCTCGCGGCCGACGGCGAAGATGGCGCTGCACACGGCGCAGCGGGCCCGCACGCCGGCCTCGGGCACCTTGGCGGGGTCCACGCGGTAAACGGTGGCGCAGTTCGGACAGGTGACGTTCATCGGTGCGTCCTCACGACGGTTCCCTCGCGGCCGATCCCTGGCGATCCTCGCCGTTGGTGCTCTGACGGCGGTCGACGACGAATATCGAGCCCGGCAGCGTCTTGGCGTAGCTCTTCATCTCGGTGGCAAGCTCGCTCACCTGCGCCGGATGCGCAAACTTCCGGTGCCGGTTGGTCACGATGCCGACCGAGAGGGTCATCAGCGGGACCCGGTGCAGCTGCCCGCGGCGGTCCTTCCCGAAGAAGTAGCCGGCACGCCGGTCCTGATCGTTGTATTGAAGGGGGATCAGGGTGTCGAACACGTCCAGGATCTCGCTGCAGATGACGCTGATCTCCGACGCCGGCACGACGAAGATGAAATCGTCCCCGCCGATGTGCCCCACGAATCCCCGCGAGCCCAGCAACCCCTTTACCACGTCGTGCAGGATCCGGGAGAGGAGATAGATGACGCGATCGCCATCGTAGTAGCTGTACCGATCGTTAAATTCCTTGAAGTGGTCCAGGTCGGCGTAACAGACGGCGAACTCCTGGTCCGATTCGAGGCGGCGACGGATTTCGCGCTCGATCTCGGTCGTCCCCGGCAGGCGGGTGGACGGATGCACCGAGACGTCGCGCTCGGTCCGCACCAGCATGGCGTCCAGACGGGAGCGCTGCTCGGCGGGCGAAAAGAGGCCGCTGATCACCTCGTCGGCGCCGGCGGCGAACCAGGCCTGCACCTGCTCCGGGTGGTGGTCGGCAGCCAGCGCGGTGACGGGGACGATGGCGGTGAACGCGTCGCTCTTCAGGCGCCGGACCAGGCCTACACCATCGTTGCGGGCGCCGTTGCCGTCCACGAAGAGGAGGCAGGGATGTCCCCGCAGCACGATGGACTCGACCTCGTCCGGGCGGCTGAACACCAGGAGCGGAAAGGCGTTCGCCGCCGCCCACTGGCGGACCAGCGCCGGCACCGGGCAGCCGTCCGGCGAGTAGAAGAGAATCGTCGGGCGAGTCCGCACCCCTTTGCCTCTCGTAAGGATTTACAACGAGCTAACTTGGGGCTCGGACGCCCGCAAGTCAATCAGAGAAAGAACGCCCCGACCGCCACCATGAGGTAGACGGCGAGCAGCTGCACGCCCTCGAACCAGTGCGACTCCCCGTCCAGGGTGATGATCGCGGTCACCCCGGTCGCCATGGCGAGCGCCAGCACCTCGAACGGCTGGAAGACCAGATCCATGGGCTGGCCCATCAGTACTCCTGCGAAGACCAGAATCGGCGCCACGAGGAGCGCGATCTGCGTGCTCGAGCCCAGGGCGATCTGGAGACCCAGATCGATCTGACCCTTCCAGGAGAGCACCACGGCCGCCGAGTGCTCCGCCGCGTTCCCGATGATGGGGATGACGATCAGCCCGAGAAAGATCGGGGTGAGGCCGAGCTCCTCGGTGACCTCGGTCGTGGCGTGGACCAGGAGCTCGGACTCGATCGCCACCCCCACGGTCGCGACGGCCAGGATCAGCATCGCCTTGCGGGGGTTCGACACCGGTCCGTCCAGCGGGTGGGCCTCGCCTCCGAAGAGCCGGCGGTGGGTCCGGAGGGTGAACAGCAGCGAGCATCCGTAGGTGAGGATGAGGATCAGCGCCACCGCCTCCGACATGTGGAGCTCGGTGGCTCGCGCCGCCGCCTCGGGATGGACCGCGTGGTACAGCGCCGGAAACCCGAGCGCCACCACCGAGAGGGCGAGCATTCCCGCACTCATGCCGGCGTTGATTCGATTGAAGCGGAGCTCCGCGCGGTTCAGCCCGCCCGCGACGATCGCGAGCCCCATGATCAGCAGCAGATTACCGAGGATGCTCCCGGTGATCGACGCCTTCACCAGGTCCACCAGGCCGGCGCGCAGTGCCACCAGGGCGATGATGAGCTCCGCGGCGTTGCCGAAGGTCGCGTTGAGGAGACCGCCCACCGTGGGCCCGGTGCGATGCGCCAGGTGCTCGGTGGCCTCACCCATGAACCCGGCGAGGGGAAGCACGCCGACACAGGCGGTCACGAAGATCCAGACGGCGGGCGCGTGCAGGACATACCCGAGCAGCATGCTCGCCGGCACCGCCAGCAGCAGCACCAGCCGCCAGCGCGGCGTGCGACTCCTCTGGAGGTGCGGCGGAATTTTCGGGTGCCCCGTCTGGGCGACCGGAGCGGGTTCGTTTTTCCCCGGTGCGGGCTCCGGTGCCTGCCGCCTCGACGGCTTCCCGCCGCGTTGGGCGTCGGCGATCTCCGCGCGGACGCGATCCGGGGAGATCCCGGCCTCGCCCAGAATGCGCGCCATGGAGCCGCGGGGCTCCTGCAGGGCGGCGAGCAGCAGATGCTCCGCCATCAGCTCGGCGCCGGCCTCGCGCGCCTGTCTGGACGCGGCTTCGATCAGGCGCCTGGCGTGAGAGGTGTGGGCCAGCTCTTCAGCGCCGCCCCGCGGGCGGCCACGGCGGCCCGCGGCTTCGAGCCGTGCGCGGACCTGCTCGGGCTCCAGGCCGAGGCGGTGGAGGACGGGCTCAGCCGCTCCACCCGGGCGAAGCAAGGCGAGGAGGATGTGCTCCGCCCCGATGGAGTCGTGTCCCAGCCTGCCGGCCTCCTCCCGCGCGCGGGCGAGCACCTGCTCGGCACCCTGGCTCAACGAGTGGGGCCTGAGGTGGGGCGTGTGATCGGGGCTCAGAGGGGCTTGGCTTCTTCCATGAGCATGATCGGAATGCCGTCCTCGACCGCGTAGACCAGACGGCAGGCGTGGCAGACGAGCGTCTCCGGCTCGGTGCGGTACTCCAGGTCGCCTTTGCACTTGGGGCAGACCAGGATCTCGAGCAGCTCAGGGGCGAGAGTCATGCGAACTCCTGGCCTGGCGGCCGGTCGGGCGCGGCTCGGAAGTTGGCTCGGGGAACCCGAAGCGGGTAAGCGCCGCCGAGTTCCGCCGCCAATTGGGCAGCACCTTCACCCAGGAATCGAGATAGACGGGAGCGCCAATCAGCTCCTCGAGCCGGGCGCGGGCGTGGGTGCCGATGGCGGCGATCGTCCGGCCGCCGCGGCCGACCACGATGCCCTTCTGCGACTCCCGCTCCACGAAAAGCGTGACCCGAATGTACACGGGGCGCTCCGCCTCGCGAAACTCCTCGACTTCGGCCGTGAAGCTGTAGGGGAGCTCGTCGCCGAGCAGCTCGAAAGCAGCCTCACGCAGATACTCCACCACGAAGAAGCGCAGCTGCTGGGTGCCGACGTCGTCCGGGTCGTAGGGGAATGCCTGCTCGGGCAGGTCGTCGCGGATCCGCGCCAGCAACCGGTCCACGCCATCGCCGCTCGCCGCGGAGATGGTCGGCCCGATGTTGTCGAGCTCCTCGCGACGCGCGGGGGCCAGGAGATCAGACTTGGTGTATACCGTGACCACGGGAGCGGACGGCGGGGCGGTGAGGCCCGCCACCTCCACAAAGGGAGGCGCCGGTGCTTCGGGAGCGGGGTGCAGGTGCAGGATCACGTCCATCCGGCCCAGCGTGTCCAGCGCCAGGT
>JACDHV010000104.1 GCA_013820855.1 Gemmatimonadales bacterium
GCACCGAGCGGGCGGAAGGCGGCCGCGTCACGGTCACCCCCGGCGTCTACGTGCTCAGCGCGCGCGGTCCGGTGGACGTCGCGACGCTGCCGAAGCGCCTGGGGCCCCTCGGCTTCGCCGAGTATCACCCGCCGCCGCTCGATACGGTGCCGCCCTCCGTGGTGCCGCTGTTCCCCGCGTCGGCACCCGCCGGCGGCGACGCGGAGCTGCGCGCCCGCGTGGTGGACGCCGCCACGCCGCCCGACTCCGCCGTGCTGTTCCTCCGGGCGAAGGCGGAGCCGGCCTATCGCGGCTACGCGATGCGGCCGGTGGGAGCGTACGAGTACGCCGCGATCGTGCCGGCGAAGGATCTGCGGGAGGGCCCGCACGAGCTGACGGTCACGGTGTTCCGCGGCGACACCGGCATCACCTTCCCGGGCGGCGTGCGCCGGAAGCCGACCGACTGGAACTACTCCGGCGTTGCGCCGTGGACGCTGGACCTGGTCGGTGACCGGACGCCGCTGCGCCTGTTCGACCCCGGGTCCGACGCCGAGCTGCTCTCGTTCACCCGCATCGGCGACGCCGGACGACGGGGGCTGTTCCGCGTGGAGCTGTCCGAAGTCACCGGCCGGCCGGTGTTCCATCTCCCCCTGCCGGTGGATACCGGCGGGTGGAGTCCGCCCGACTACACCGCGTCACTGGTAGTAGCGAGGCGGATCGAAGCCCGGCGGCAGGCGATCGCCGGTGCGAAGGCCGTGCGCGTTCGGCTGCGCGGTCTCGGGCCGCGCCAGGTGCTTCACCTCACGCTGATGGAAGACGACGGCACGAGCTGGACCACGCCGGTGACGGTGGACAGCACGTGGAGCGAGCGGTCGGTTCCGCTCTCCGCCTTCACCGTGGGTCGGGGGGTGCTGCTTCCGCAGGGGTTTCCGGGCGAGTGGAACTATTGGGTCGAACCGGCGGAGGGGCGCGGGGGCGGCGCGGACCGGCCGCGGCTCGATCGGGTGGAGCGGCTGCAGCTATCGCTGCGGCGGGACGGCGGCGCGGTAGTTCCGGCGGGACGCCACGGCGTGGAAGTGGAGTGGGTGAGCCTGGAGTTCGGGCCCTGACCCTACTGCCGCAGCGTGACGGTGCTGTTGAAGAGCTGCGGCGAGATCATCAGGTCCACCGCCGAGCCCGGAGCAAGCAGGACCTCTCCGGACTGGAAGGGCCGCGCGTCTCCACCGGGACGAACCTCGAAGCTGACCGAGCCGCCGCCGACCAGGTTCTGCGGCACCACGAAGCGGCCGTCCATGCCCGGATGCACCGTGCCCAGCCGGTGCGTGATGCCCGATCCGAAGACGTAGACCTCCACCGGGAGCGCGTAGTGATTGGTGACGTCGACGGCGACCGGGGCGTGGATCGGCGTGACCTCGTCGTCACCCTCGCCATTGCCGGAACGCGCACAGGCGGAGGACGCGAGCACCAGCAGGGGAGCGAGGACCCTCAATCCGCGAAGCACGTGTCCTCCGTCTGTACGTGTCGGATCGAAGTATGCGGTCCGGCGGATGCCACCGCCAGCCCGCGCGGATATCGGGGCGAAAGCGCGAGCGCATGAAGCGTAGATCGTTCGTTCAGGGGAGGCGCACAACGACAACCTCGCCACGGCCGCGATCGGCGACGGGCTGTGGGTGATGTACGACTACAACCGGGGCTACGCGCCGGACATCGAGTCCTCCGGCTGCATGGACATCTTCCGGCTGCCGAAGTTCTCCTACCACTTCTTCCGGAGCCAGCGGTCGGCGGCCTCGGGCCCGGTGGTCTTCATCGCGAGCCACTGGACCCCGGCGTCGGCTCCCGACGTGCGGGTCTTCAGCAACTGCGAGGAGGTCGAGCTTTGGCTCGACGGCCTGTCGCTCGGCCGCCAGGGCCCGGACCGCGGCCGCATGAGCGCGCGGCTGGCGCATCATCCGTTCACCGTCCGGACCGGCGGCTTCCGGCCGGGCACGCTGGAGGCGGTGGGGTACGTCGGGGGCTGCCGGGTGGCTCGGCACGTGGTGCGCACGCCGGGTGCGATCGAGCGGCTGGCGCTCGCCTTCGATCTTTCCGGGCGCCCGCGCGACCGGGGGCGCAAGGATCAGATCTTCTGCTACGCCTCGCTGGTGGACGCGCCGGGAACGGTGGTGCCGGATGCCTGGGAGAACGTGGCCTTCGGGGTCACCGGCGGCGGCGCGCTGGTCGGCGCCCATCCGTTCTCCAGCGAGGCGGGTGTCGCCGCGATCCTGCTGGAGACGGAGCCGGGCGCGGCGGCTGCATCGGTGTACGCGCTCGCGATGGTGCCGGGTGGCAGGAGCGTGAAGCTGTCCGGCGCATCGGCAGCGCTCGAGGGGCGCCCGCCGCGGCACGAGGTCCGCGGAGCGGTGGCGGCGGTGAGCGTCCTCGCGCGCGGGAGGACTACTCGCGCCGCCCGGCGCCGCCCACCCGTCCGCTCCTCCCGCGTGCCGCGAACGCCAGCATGACCGCCCCGAACCCGAGCAGTACCAGTCCCCACCAAAGATTCACGTTGATGCCGAGCGACCGGGCGTAGATCGCCTCGTCCGACATCAGCCCGAACGCCGTCAGCAGGATGCCGAATGCCGTGAACATCAGCCCGATCGGAATTCGCAGGTCGAATCGCATTGGAGATCACCAGAAGATGATGTTGAGCACCAGCGCCAGCGCGAGCACGAAGCTGCCGAGGGCGGCGGGGCGCTTGTACCAGACGAGCTCGTGGTCCTTGATCCGGGGCGTCAGGGAGTAGACCAGTCCCTTGAGTTCGCCGTCGGACTTGTCGCGCCGGGTGAGGAGCGAGATCGCGATCGTCGCCACGAAGCAGGAGGTCCACGCCACGATCGCGGTCCAGAAGTTCTGCGCCATCTCGCTGGGGTAGGTGTGCAGGACAGTCCCCAGAAACCCGCCCTTGATGCCCCTTCGGCAGGGCGGCGAAGAGCGGCGTGCGGCGCGCGGCGGTCATGGACTCCGCCGCCATGGCCCGCTGGACGACGAGAAAATCGGTGCACCAGTACCCGAACGACAGCACGAAGCCCAGCCCCATCGCCATGCCGAACCACTCGACGCCCATCGGATTGGCGCTCGCCGAGTCGAGGTAGCGCCAGGAGTGGGTCCAGGCGCCCGCCTCGTATCCGGCGTCGATCGCCACCGGCTCGAGCATCGCGGTGAGGCCGCTCCATCCTCCGACGTCCTTGAGTCCGAGGAGCACCAGGGGGAGGAAGCCCAGGACGATCAGGAAGAACTGGAGGACCTCGTTGTAGATCGCCGAGGTCAGCCCGCCGAGGAAGATGTAGACCAGGACGACGACGGCGGAGACCACGACGCTGAAGTGGAAGTTCCAGCCGAGCACCAGCTCGAAGAGCTTCGCGAGGGCATACATCGAGATCCCCGACGACAGGACCGTCATCGCGGCGAACGAGATCGCGTTGAAGCCCCGGGTCTTCTCGTCGAATCGGAGCCGGAGATACTCCGGCACCGAGCGCGCTCGCGAGCCGTAGTAGAACGGCATCATGAAGATGCCGACGAACACCATCGCCGGGATCGCGCCCACCCAGTAGAAGTGGCTCGTCATCATGCCGTACTTGGCGCCCGAGGCCGCCATGCGATCACTTCCTGGGCGCCCAGGTAGGCCGAGAGGAACGCGAGCCCCGCGATCCAGGTGGGGATGGATCGGCCCGAGAGGAAGAAGTCCTCGCTGTTCTTGACCGTCCGGCGCAGCGCCCAGCCGATGCCGAGCACGAAGGCGAAATACCCGACGAGGATGGCGTAGTCTACCGCGCCGAGCTGGACCGTGGGCATGGTCCGTCCTTCCGGGATGCGGGCTGGAGGGTGGGGTGAGCGCCCGGATATGTTCGGGGCCACCGCCGTGCGGCGCAAGGTCGGCTGGCCGAAGGCCGCCGGCGGGCTTACGTTCTCGCGCAGCCCTGCCACGCCCGTGATCAGGCTCCAGCTTCAGGAATTCCCCATGCGCCGGTCCCCCGCCCGCTTCGTCACGTGCCTCGCGATGGCCGCGCTCGTGGCCGCAACCGCTCCGCTCCGCGCCCAGGTTGGGGTCGCCTCGCCCGACGGCCGGAACCAGGTGATGGTCGAGATCCGGGATGGCCGGCTGACCTACGGCCTGGCGCGCGACGGCCGGCCGCTCATCCTCCCCTCGTCGCTCGGCTTCGACTTCCGGAACGCGCAGCCGCTCCGGGACGGCCTCAGGATCACCGACACGACCCGGCGGTCGCACGACGAGTGGTGGACCCAGCCCTGGGGCGAGGTGGCCCGGGTGCGAGACCACTACAACGAGCTGGCCGTCACCGCGAGGGAGATCTCTCCGACCGGCCGAGTGCTCACGCTCCGGGTACGCGCCTTCGACGACGGCATCGGCTTCCGCTACGAGCTCCCCGAGCAGCCCGGCCTTACTGACTTCGAGATCGAGGACGAGCTCACCGAGTTCGCCCTGGCGGACAACGGGCGCGCCTGGTGGATCCCGTCCAACTGGCCACGCATGGACCGCTCCGAGATGCTGTACTCGTCGGGTCCGGTGAGCGTGCTCGACAGCGTACAAACGCCGCTCACGCTGGAGCTCCAGGACGGCCGCACCTTCATGGTGATCCACGAGGCCGATTTGGTGGACTACGCCCGGATGTTCCTCAGGGGGGAGCGCACCGAGAGCCGGATGTTGACGTCCGCGCTGGCGCCCATGGCCGGCGGGGTGAAGGTGCGGGGCCGGACGCCGTTCGCGTCTCCCTGGCGGACGATCCAGGTCGCCGACAGCCTCACCCGGCTGGCCCCCTCGCTTCTCGGCCTCAACCTCAACCCGCCGAACGCGCTCGTCGCCACCGACTGGATCGAGCCGATGAAGTACATCGGCATCTGGTGGGGGATGCACATCGGCACGATGACCTGGGGCTCGGGCCCGGAGCACGGGGCCACGAACGAGAACACCCGGCGCTACATCGACTTCGCGGCGGCCAACGGGCTCGGCGGCGTGCTGGTCGAAGGGTGGAACACCGGCTGGGACGGCGACTGGATCAAGAACCGGAACGCCTTCTCGTTCACCGAGGCCTACCCCGACTACGACCTCGGGGCCCTTGCCGCATACGCGAAGGAGAAGGGCGTCAAGCTGATCGTCCACAACGAGACCTCGGGCGGCATCCAGAACTACGAGCGCCAGCTCGACAGCGCCTTCGCCCTGTACCAGTCCCTGGGACTGGACGCGATCAAGTCGGGGTACGTCACCGATACGACCGCCGAGGGCCACTCGCACTACTCGCAGTTCATGGTGCGGCACTACCGGAAGGTGATCGAGGCGGCCGCGAAGCACGGCATCATGCTCGACGTGCACGAGCCGATGCACGACACCGGCGAGCGCCGCACGTATCCCAACATGATGACCCGCGAGGGCGCGCGGGGGCAGGAGTACAACGCGTGGAGCGGCGACGGCGGCAACCCGCCGGAGCACGAGACGATCCTCTTCTTCACCCGTCTCCTGGCCGGACCGATGGACTTCACGCCGGGCGTGTTCGACATCCTGATCGAGCGGGGCCCCGACGGCCGCCGGCGGCCGGACCAGCCGCGGGTCCGCACCACGCTGGCCAAGCAGCTCGCGCTATACGTCGCGATCTACTCGCCGATGCAGATGGCGGCGGACCTGCCGGAGAGCTACGAGCGGCAGCCCGCGTTCCAGTTCATCCGCGACGTGGCGGTGGACTGGGACACGACCCGGGTGCTCGACGCCCGCATCGGCGACTATGTCGCGGTGGCGCGCCGCGAGCGCGGCGGCCAGACCTGGTTCCTCGGCGCCATCACCGACGAGCAGGGCCGCACCCTCGACCTCCCGCTCTCGTTCCTGACGCCGGGGCGGCGGTACGTCGCCGAGATCTACGCCGACGGGCCCAAGGCGCACTGGCTGGACAACCCGCTGCCGGTCACCATCACGCGGCGGCCCGTGACCTCGGCGACCAGGCTCCGGGTCGTGATGGCGCCGGGCGGGGGGCAGGCGATTCGTATTCGGCCCCGGTGACAATTGCCCGGGGATGGTGCGGTCGGGCGAGCGGCGGAGGCGACACGCTCTCCGGGCGCTTCCGGGCCGCCACGCATGCCTGGGGCGACCACCGGCGGCGGGGTTGTGTGGCGTGCACTGTGGCGCCCGGAGCGACCCGCCCCAAGCCGCCCACCGACGCTCCCCGTTGATGCGCAACCCCGAGGACCCATGACAGCCACCGCAGCGCTCGTCGTCCGAACCAAGCCGCGCCTCTCGTTCTGGGAAATCTGGAACATGAGCTTCGGCTTCCTGGGCATCCAGATCGGCTTCGCGCTCCAGAACGCGAACGTGAGCCGGATCTTCGAGACCCTCGGCGCGAAGGTGGAAGACATCCCCATCCTCTGGATCGCGGCGCCGGTGACCGGGCTCCTGGTCCAGCCCATCGTCGGCTACCTCAGCGACCGCACCTGGAACCGGCTCGGCCGGCGGCGGCCATACTTCCTGGTCGGGGCCATCCTCGCGTCGCTGGCGCTGGTGTTCATGCCGAACTCTCCGACCCTCTGGGTGGCGGCGGGGATGCTCTGGATCATGGACGCCTCCATCAACATCTCGATGGAGCCGTTCCGCGCCTTCGTCGGCGACAACCTCCCCTCGGAGCAGCGCACCACCGGCTTCGCGATGCAGAGCTTCCTCATCGGCATCGGTGCGGTCCTGGCCTCCATCCTTCCCTGGCTGTTGACGACGCAGTTCGGCGTGAGCAACGAGGCGCCCGAGCACATGATTCCCGACTCGGTGCGCCTCTCGTTCTATTTCGGCGCGATCGTCTTCTTCCTGGCGGTGCTGTGGACGGTCGTCCGGTCGAAGGAATACTCCCCGGACGACCTGGCCGCCTTCGCGGAGAACCAGGCGCGGGAGCGCGCGGTGCCGGAGCGGCGGACGGCGGAGGAGTTCGCGCGGAACGGCGGGCGGCAGATCCGCCTGGGGTGGATCCTTCTTGCGGTCGGAGTGCTGCTGAGCGCCTGGCTGATCCATGGCGCGGTCTACCAGGTCGTGATCCTCTCGGCCGGCGTGGCGATGGTCGGCCTGCTGCTCGTCGTGAGCGGGACGCTCCAGCGGGGCGGCCGCTACGACAATGGCTTCGTCACCATCCTGAACGACTTCCAGGACATGCCGCGGACGATGACGCAGCTCGCGTGGGTCCAGTTCTTCTCGTGGTTCGCGCTGTTCGCCATGTGGATCTACACCACGCCCGCGGTGACCAGCGCCGTCTACCGCACCACCGACACGACCTCGGCGCTCTACAACGAGGGGGCCAACTGGGTGGGGGTCGGCTTCGGCACCTACAACGGTGTGGCGGCCATAGTGGCGTTCGCGATTCCGCTGCTGGCGAGGCGGACCAGCCGCAAGGCCGCCCATGCCATATGTCTGGTGTGCGGCGCGCTCGGGCTGTTGTCCATCCTCGCGCTCGACGATCCCCGGTACCTGCTGGGCTCGATGGTCGGGGTCGGCATCGCCTGGGCCAGCATCCTCGCCATGCCGTACGCGATCCTCACCGGGTCGCTGCCGCCGTCCAAGATGGGCTACTACATGGGCGTGTTCAATTTCTTCATCGTGATCCCCCAGATCGTCGCGGCGGCGCTCCTGGGCTTCCTCGTGGGGCGCTTCTTCGACGGGCAGGCCATCTACGCGCTCGCCATCGGCGGCGGGTCGCTCCTGCTCGCCGCGGCGCTCACGCTTCGGGTGGACGACAAGGACGACGCAGAGGCGGGCACATGGCACCCCGGCTTTCCCTCCTCGGCCTGATCGGCCTCGGCGCCCTGCTGGCGGGCGGGTGCGGGCGCGGTTCCCGGGCCGAGGGAGTCCGCCCCACCGCCGCGACTGTTACGGCCGGCGACCCGGCGGCGTTTTGGAACAGCGCCACGGTCTACTTCCTTCTCACCGACCGCTTCCACAACGGCGATCCCACCAACGATCGCGCCCTCGGCCGCGCGCGCGACGGATCGGTGCTGCGCAACTTCGAGGGCGGAGACCTCGCCGGCGTGCTCCGGAAGATCGAGGAGGGGTGGTTCGACAGCCTGGGTGTGAGCGCCATCTGGATGACGCCCTTCGTGGAGCAGGTCCAGGGCAGCGTGGACGAGGGGACCGGAAAGACCTACGGCTATCACGGCTACTGGACCCGCGACTGGACGGCGGTGGACCCGGCGCTGGGCACTGTGGACGATCTCCACGCGGTGGTGGACGCGGCCCACCGGCGCGGCATCCGCGTCCTCGTGGATGCCGTCATCAACCACACCGGGCCGGTGACCCGGCAGGATCCGGCGTGGCCCGACGAGTGGGTCCGCACGGGCCCCAACTGCTCCTACGAGGACTACATCACGACGGTGGACTGCACCCTGGTGGCCAACCTGCCGGACATCCGCACCGATCGCGACGCGCCGGTCGAGCTGCCGCTGGCGCTGCTGGAGAAGTGGGAGCGCGAAGGGCGTCGGGACCGGGAGCTGGCCGAGCTCGATGCCTTCTTCCGGCGCACGGGCTACCCCCGCGCGCCGCGCTACTATCTCATCAAGTGGCTCACCGACTGGGTGCGCGAGCTCGGCTTCGACGGGTACCGGGTGGACACCGCCAAGCACTTCGAGCCGGCGGTCAGCGCGGAGCTGAAGCGGGAGGCCGAGCGCGCCCTCGCCAACTGGAGGCGGGCGCATCCGGACCGGGCTCTGGACGGCCTTCCTTTCTATATGGTGGGCGAGGTCTACGGCTGGGAGCTGGGGCACGGAAGGGATTACGACTTTGGCGACCGGACGGTGGACTTCTTCGCGAACGGGTACGACGGCCTCTTCAGCCGGCACTCCGCGATGCTGCACGAAGGTGCGCTCCGGGGGGCCAGCATCCTCAACTACGTCAGCTCGCACGACGACGGGTCGCCCTACGACCCGGACAGGAAAGATCCCCTCGGCGCGGGAACCCGCCTTCTCCTCGCGCCCGGCGGCGCGCAGATCTACTACGGCGACGAGCTGGCGCGGCCGCTTCGGGTGGCGGGCGCCGAGGGGGACGCGAATCTGCGCTCATCCATGAACTGGGCGGATCTGGAGCGCGGGGGGGCGACGGCCGAAGTCCTGGAGCACTGGCGGAAGGTGGGGCGGTTCCGGCAGGCGCATCCGGCGGTGGGCGCCGGGGTGCACCGGACCCACCAGGCGGAGCCGTACGTCTTCAGCCGCAGTCTCGAGGGTGGCGGTCGAACGGATCGTGTGCTGGTGGCGATGGATCAGGGCGACGGCGCCAGGGCCATACCGGTCTTCGGTGTGTTCGCCGAGGGCACCGAGCTGGTGGACGGCTACTCGGGAGCCGGCGGGACCGTGAGGAACGACTCGATTTCGCTTGCTACGGGCTCGGGGCTGGTGCTGCTGGGCGAGCGGCGGAGGCGACACGCTCTCCGGGCGCTTCCGCGCCTGCTGCTTTCGCGGGGCGGGCCACGAGGTCCTTATGCAGTCGCTAACGCGCCCTCCGAGCGCGCCGCCTCCGCCGCTCGCCCCGGGCCGACCGGGAAGTAGCCTCTGGGTCAGACCCGCCGGACAACCAGACCGATGCGGGGATCAGCCCGGGGAACTCGGGTGGTCCCCTGCTGGATTCCCGGGGACGCGTGATCGGGTCAACACGGCCGTAATCCGCGCGCCGGGCTCCGAGGGCCTGGGCTTCGCGATTCGGATCAACCTGGCCAACGACGTGCCGGAGCAGGTGGTGGCGACGGGGCGGGTGCGCCGCGCGTTTCTCGGCATCGAGTACCGCGATCTCGAGCTCGAGATCGCGAGCACGTTCGGCCTGCCGGTGAAGGAGGGCGTGATCGTGGCCGAGGCGCCGGGGACCTGATCGTGGCCGAGGCGCCGCCTTCGACCCAACGCTGCCAGCTCGCGAATCCGAATGGCCGTCCGAGGAAGTCGCGAACTAGTTGAGCCGATGGCTTGCCGCCGCCCGTTCGCAGGATCATGTCACGATATCGGAGTGCGGGGCCCGGGTTGAACGGGTGCTCGGGGTCGAACGCGCTCCACAGGTCCTTCGAGATCACCTGCGACCAGAGGTACGTGTAGTATGTCGCCGCGTAGCCGTTGGAGCCGAGGTGATCGAACGCCGTGGCGAAATGGGTCGGCTTGCGGATCGCCAGCCCGGTATACTCGCGCAGCTTCTCATAGCTGATGGAGTCCACGTCCGTCTGCCCGGGTGGTCCGCTGTGGATCGCGAGAGAGATCGCCGACAGCCCCGCCTGAAACGCGGCGTCCCTGGGCCGGGACATGGCATCGGCGGCCACCAACTTCGCAACCAGCGTGTCGGGGATGGGCCGCGCGGTCTCGATGTGACGGGAGAGGCGGGCGAGCACCGAAGGCAGTTGCACGAACTCCTCGAGCATCTGCGAGGGCGCTTCGATGAAGTCGCCCTCGCCCGGCCACTGCATGGTGGCGTACGGTTGCCGCGCGAACATGTGGTGGACCAGGTGGCCGAACTCATGGAAGAGGGTGACCACGTCGCCCAGCTCCATGAGGCCGGGGTCATCCTTCTCCCCGCCGGGAAAGTTGGCGACCAGAATTCCTTCCGGGAGCTGGCGGCCGGCGATCGCCCCTCGGATCGGAAAGAGCGCCGCGTGCTGATACTTGCCGGGGCGGGGATGGAGATCGAGGTAGAAGCGGCCCAGAGTACGCCCCCGCTCGAGCACCTCGTACGCCTCGACCGACGGATGCCACACCGGGAGCTCGGCCGGCCGGATGACAACTCCGAACAGCTCGGCCGCGACCGAGAGGACGCCGCTCTTCACGGCATCGAAGGGGAAGTAGTTGCGGACTTCCCGGCTGTCGATGTCGTGGTCGGACCGCCGGAGCAGCTCGGTGGCGTGGGCGCCGTCCCAGATTGCGAGCCGGGTGACCGAGGAATCCTCCCGGCGAAGCTGCTCCAGAAGCCGGGGCGTGAGCCGCGCGGCGGCTGGCCCGACCGCCGCGCGGACCCGCTCGATGAACGTCGCGATCGAGTCGGCGGAGCTGGCCATCTGCGGCTCCGCCTGGTAGGCGGCCCAGGTGGGATAGCCGAGCAGGTGCGCCGCCGCCTCCCGGACCCGGAGCAGTGAGTCCAGCACGACCTTGTTGGGCCTGCGGCCTCGGTTCTCGAATCCCACCCACATCCGCTCTCGAAGCGCTCGGTTGGCGGAGTAGGTGAGGACGGGGAAGAAGTCCGGGTACTGGAGCGTGACGATCAGCCGTCCCGCGGAGTCGCGCCGGTGGCGGGCGACCCAGTCCGCCGGCATCCCGGCTGCCTCTCGCTCCGGCACGGCGAAGGTGGTGCTGTCCTCGGCGATGTTCCGGGCGAAGGCGTTGCTCAGTCGGTCGAGCGTTTCCAGGTAGGATCGCATCCGGGCGCGGTCGGCCTCAGGCAGGAGCAC
>JACDHV010000105.1 GCA_013820855.1 Gemmatimonadales bacterium
CCACGACGAGGCCCAGACCCGCCGTAGCCAGCACCAGACCGTGCGACCCATGCCGCTGCGACCGGGGCAATGGCACGACGGCCGGGGACGAGGCGCGCAGCGCGGTCACCAGCAGTGCCGCCAGCAACAGCATCGCGTTGGCGAAGTGGGTGATGACGACCGAGGGGGGGAGGACCAGCTTGACGGTGACCGCGCCCAGTAGGACCTGGACCACCAGGATCAGGGCCGACAGCAGCGCCGGATCGCGGAGCGCGGGCTCCGCGCGGTGCCGCTTCAGGGCCACGACCGCCACGGCGAAGACGAGCACGCTCACCAGCGCGGCCGCCCACCGATGGCTGCTCTCGATCAGAGTGGGCAGGTCGAGGGGTGGGAACCACTCTCCGTTGCACCGGGGCCAGTGATCGCCGCACCCCATTCCGGATCCGGTGATCCGGACGATTCCGCCCAGAACGATGAGGCCGAGGGCAAAGCCGCTGCCGGCCCAGGCCAGCCGCCGGAGCAGTCCGGCCCGGTTCCGATCAGTCGATGTATTCAAAGGAAACTCTGCCCCCGCGGATTCAACCGGGAAAGAACAGGGCGCGGCAGGCCCTTGTCAAGGTTAGGTTTAGCTATGCACTCACATCCGGCCGACGCCTGGGGTGAGCGCCTCCCCCGGCATCTGGGGCTGTGGAGCGCCATCGCGGTTCTCGTCGGTTCCACCATCGGCAGCGGGATCTTCCGGGTGCCCGCCACGGTCGCGGCGCGCCTGCAGGACCCTGGGCCGGTCATGGTGGCCTGGGTGGTCGGCGGCGCGATTGCCCTGTTCGGGGCCCTGACGCTGGCCGAGCTCGCGGCGGCGCTCCCCCGGTCGGGTGGGGTGTTCGCCTACCTGCTGGAGGGTTTCGGGCCGCTCCCCGCCTTTCTCTTCGGCTGGTCGGAGCTGACCGTCATCCGGGCATCCGCGCTGGGTGCCATCGCCACGATCTTCGCGGAATACCTCGGCTACTTTCTGGCGTTCACCCCTTCCCAGGTGCGCTACGTTGCCGCCGTGGCGATCGTGGTGATGGGCTTCCTCAACTACCTCGGCGTGCAGAGTGCTGCCCGTTTCATGAATCTGATCACGGCGCTCAAGTTCGGGTCGCTTGCGGGGCTGGCCCTGCTGGCCTTCTCCGCGGGCGAAGGGAGCTGGAGCCACTTCTCGCCCGCGCTTTCCGGGGGAGTACAGCTCTCGCTCCTCGCGACCGCACTCATCTCGATCATGTGGACCTACGACGGCTGGGCCGACCTCTCGTTCATGGGCGGCGAGGTCAAGGATCCCGGCCGCACCCTGCCGCTCGCGCTGATCATCGGCACGTCGGCCATCGTGGTGGTCTACCTGGTGCTCAACGTCGCCTACATCTATCTGGTGCCTCTCGCCGAGATGGCCGCGTCGCCACTGATCGCCGCGACGGCGGCGGAGCGGATCACCCTCTTCGGGACCGCGGGCGGCGCGGTGATATCGGGTGTGGTGATGGTCTCCTGTCTCGGCGCTCTCACCGGCTCGATGATGACGGGCCCGCGGATCTTCTTCGCGATGGCGGACCGGGGACTCTTCTTCCGGGCCATCGCCCGGGTGTCGCCCCGGTACCAGAGCCCCTCGACCGCGATCTGGCTGGCCACGGCGCTCGGCGTGATCTACGTTCTGCTCAACGACTTCCAGCAGCTCGCCGACAAGTTCATCCTGGGAATCTGGCCCTTCTACGCGCTGGCGGTGGCGGCGGTGTTCGTCCTGCGCCGCACCAGGCCGGATCTGGAGCGGCCGTACCGGACGTGGGGCTACCCGGTGGTGCCGGTCCTCTTCCTGCTCGCGTCCGTCGGCATGGTGGTGAATGCGCTGGTGACCGATCCGGTGAACACCGGCCTCACGCTCGGCATCATCGCGGTGGGGGTGCCGGTGTACTACGCGTGGCGGGCGCTGGCCGGCAGGGGTACGGTCGAAAAGCAGGGGGCGTAGGCCGCGCTGGCGAGCATCACCCGGGCCCCGCGCCGACTCCCCGAACAGCGACTTCGATCCCCAGGTCCGCCGCCACCACGCTGTGCGTCAGCGCCCCGACCGAGATGAAATCCGCGCCGGCCTCCGCATAAGCCCGAACGTTGTCCAGCGTGATCCCTCCGGTGGCCTCGATCTCGATCCCCGGCGACAGCTCCCGCCCCAGTTGCGCCCACTCGCGCACCGTGTCCGGAGCCTGGTTGTCCACCAGGAGGCGCGTGGCGCCGGCCATGCAGGCCAGCTCCAGCTGCGTCACCGACTCCACCTCCACCTGCAGTGACGTGATGCCCCGGGCCCGCGCCTCCGCCAGGGCGGCAGCGAGATCGTTGCTCCCCAGATGCAGCGCCTGCCAATGATTGTCCTTCACCATCACCTCGTGGCTGAGGTCGAGACGATGGCGGCCGCCTCCACCCGAGAGAATTGCGGCCACGTCGAGGGAGCGGAGTCCGGGCGCGGTCTTGCGGGTGTGGAGGATGCGGCAGCCCGTGCCCCGGACCGCCTCGACGTAGGCGCGCGTGGCCGTGGCGATGCCGCAGGCCCGCTGGAGGAGGTTGAGCATGGGCCGCTCGGCCCGGAGGATGCGGCCGAGCGGGCCGCGTACGACGCCTGTCACCGTGCCGGGCGGAACCATACGGCCCTCCGGCACGCGCCACTCGACCCGGCATTCGCACGCGCGCGCGACCGCCTCGGCGAATGGCGCGCCGGCCGCCACTCCGCCGCTCCGGTACTCGATGCGGGCCTGGGCTTCCAGACCCGCGGGTACGATGAGAGTGGTGGTGACGTCGGTCTCGCCGTCCTCCGCGAGCGCGACGGCGGCGATGCGCTCCGCGTCCGGCCTCACCGGCCGAGTGCCACCATCCGGTCGATCGCGCCGCGCGCCCGCGCGGCGATCTCGGGCGGGACCGTGATGTGATGCTGGTCGAGCGTCAGGGAGTCGCGCACACCGGTGATGGTGATCGCCTTCATGTAGGCGCACACCGCCTCGGGGTCCGCCGCGATGAACTGCTTGGTCGGAGCCATCTGCCGCATGCGGTGCATGATGCCGGTCTCGGTCGCGACGATGAACTTCGGCGCCGCGTTCTCGGTGGCGGCGCGGATCATGCCCTCGGTCGAGGTGATGTGCAGCCCCTCCGGTTCCACGTCGCCCTGCCCCATCTCGTAGATGAGCTGGCCCGCGCAGCCGCACTCCGGGTGCACCAGGACGTCGGCCTCCGGGTGCCGCACGCGCGCTGCATTGAGCGTCTCGGCACGAATGCCCCGGTGGACGTGGCACTCGCCCATCCATACCTCGATCCGCCGGTCGGGGCGCATCCGCCGCGCGTGCGCGCCGAGGAAGAAGTCGGGCAGAAACAGGATGCCCTTGTCCGCCGGGATCGCGTCGATCACGTCGAGCACGTTGCCGCTGGTGCAGCAGTAGTCGAGCTCGGCCTTCACTTCGGCCGTCGTGTTGACGTAGCCCACCGCGATGTACCCGGGGAACTCGCCTTTCCAGCGGCGGACGTCCTCGGGGGTGATGGTCGCGGCCAGCGAGCAGCCCGCCCGCAAGTCGGGGAGAAGCACGCGCTTGCCGGGCGAAAGTATCGCCGCCGTCTCCGCCATGAAGTGCACACCCGCGAAGACGATGACGCTCGCCGGAGTCTGGGCCGCCTGCCGCGAGAGACCCAGCGAATCGCCCACGAAATCCGCCGCGTCCTGCACCTCGGGGCGCTGGTAGTTGTGCGCCAGCACCACGGCGTCGCGCTCACGGGCCAGCCGGCGGATCTCGCGCTGGAGCGCGGCGATCTGCTCGGCGCTCTCGGTGGTCGGCTCGATGACCGGGAGCTCGAGTCGGCGCGGCAGCGGAAGAGGGCCGTCGGGAGGATTCTGGAGGATCACGCGGTCTCCCGGCGAAGCGCCGCGGGAGGATAGTCGAGCCGGCGGTGTCCTCCCCGGCTCTCCCGCCGCCGTCTCGCGGCCTCGGTGATGAGCGTGGCGACGAGGAGCTGGTTGCGAGTGCGCCAGGCGCTCGAGGGTGTCTCCCGGGTGAGCCGCGCCAGCTCCTGCTCGGCATGAAGCAGCGAGGCCTCGGTCCTCTGGATGCCGACGCACCCGGTCATGATCTCACGCATGGTCCGGCGGATCCCATCGCACTGCGCATCCGCACCCGTCTCTTCCTGGAGCGGGAAGTCGGGAAGCGGCCGCGGGGAATCCCCACGGCCGGGCTCGGCGGCCAATGCGTGGCCGGCGCGATCCGCGAAGACCAGGCCCTCGAGCAGGGAATTGGAGGCCAGCCGGTTCGCGCCGTGCACGCCGGTTGAGGCTACCTCGCCGACCGCCCAGAGGCCGGGGAGATTGGAGCGTCCTTCCAGATCGGTGCGAACCCCGCCCATCGCGTAGTGGAGCGCGGGAGCCACCGGCAGCGCGTCGCGCAGGGGATCGATCCCATGCTCGGCCAGGATCGCCGTGATACCGGGAAACCGGGTCGCGAAGTCCTCGATGTCCCGGGCGTCGAGCCAGGCGCCACCCGCGGCATCGGCCACCGCGACCGCCCGGGCGACCACGTCGCGCGGGGCCAGCTCGCCTCGCGGATCGGCGTCGAGTGCGAATCGGTGGCCGTCCCGGTCCACGAGCACGGCGCCCGCGCCGCGCACCGCCTCGGAGATGAGCGGAGCGGGGTTGATGCCCGGCAGCTTGAGCGCGGTGGGATGGAACTGGAGGAACTCGATGTCCCGGAGTTCGGCGCCCGCCCGGTGAGCGACGGCCCAGCCGTCGGCGGTCGCGACCCGTGGATTGGTGGTCACGGCGTAGAGCTGCCCCACCCCTCCCGTGGCGAGCACCACCGCCGAGGCGGCGATGGGCCGGCTCACACCATCCTCACGAAGCACCGCCACGCCGACCGTCCGGGCGTCCGAGACGAGGACCGCGGTGACCTCGGTGTGTTCCATCAATTCGATCAACGGGTGCGAGCGCACCACCTGAGCCAGGCAGCCGATCAGCGCGGCACCGGTTCGGTCGCCGCCCGAGTGAATGATCCGCGGCCGCGTATGGGCTGCCTCCAGTCCGAACCCCAGCCGTCCGTCGGGTCCGCGGTCGAACCGGGCGCCCAGCGCCAGGAGCTCGTAAATTCTTCCAGGACCCTCACTTGTAAGGATGCGTACCGCTTCGGGGTCGGCCAGGCCGTCGCTTGCGGCCATGGTATCGGCGGCGTGTTGGCTGGGGCTGTCGCCCGGGCCGAGGGCCACGGCGATGCCGCCCTGGGCCCAGGCGCTGGCGCTGTCGGCGAGGGTTTCCTTGGTGAGGACGACCGTTCGGCGCCCCTCCGAAGCCAATCGCCAGGCGGTCCACAGGCCCGCGATGCCCGTGCCGACGATGACGGGGCGAGGAGGGTTCATGAGAGAAATATAGGGGCGGAACGGCGTTCCGCCCTATGTCCTCACTCTCGCGAGCAGCGCCACCGCCGCCAGCCCGAACACGATGTTCGGGATCCATGCCGCGAGAATGGGATTCACCACTCCGCCCGCTCCCACCGCCTTCATGATCTGCGTGATCAGCAGGAACAGCACGGTCGTGCCCAGGCTGATGGCGATACCGATCGCGGCGCCGGCCCGTGGCGTGGTCACCGCGAGTGGGGCGCCGAAGATCGCGATGATGAAGCAGGTCACCGGGATCGCCACTTTCAGCGCCCGCTCGACCATGAGCTTGTTGGCGTCGTTTCCCGAGCGCCGCAGCGCTTCGATGTAGCGGCCCAGCTCCGCGTAGCGCATCTCGTCGGGTGCCTTCGCCTCCGCCAGCAGGTCGGCGGGCGACTGCGTCAGCGCCTTGAGCCGCATGCTGTTGAAGCGGAACATCGCCTGCTTTGCCGGCCCCGCGATCACCCGGCTCGCCCCGCTGCGGACCCGCCACCCCTGCGTCGATTCGTCCCAGCTCGCGCTGTCGGCGGTGATGATGAGGTTGGGATACTCGACGCCGGTGCCCTCGCGCTCGAACAGCAACTGCTTCAGTTGCCGGTTGCCCACGTCCAGGGACCGGATGGTGTAGACCCAGCCGACATCACCCCGGTACACGAAGTTGTAGCGCGCGCGGGTGGGGCGGGCGGCCTTGGCCTTCTGCAGCTCGAGCTGCTTCGCCGTGGCCCCCGGCGCCAGCTCGCCCACCACGAACGCGAGCACCGAGGCCAGCGCCGCCGCGGCGAATACCGGCACCATCAGCCGGTGAAAGCTCTGGCCCCCCGCCTTGGCCGCGGTCAGCTCCGAGTGGCGGCCCATCGCTCCCACGGTGAAGACGGTCGCGAACAGCACCGCCGCCGGCATGACCAGGAACATGTTCTCCGGGATCGAATAGACGTAGCTCCACGCGATCTCGCGCATGGTCAGTCCGCGGTCCAGCAGCCGGTTCAGCGTGTCGGTGAGATTGATGAGGATGGAGACGATCGGAAACCCGAGCGCGGTGAGCACGAAGATCCGCACCCAGCTCGACAGGACGTACCGATCGAGCGTCCCGAGTCCTCTCACGCGGACCCCCTCGCCCCCGCCCCCCGCTGGCGCAGCCGGCGCCAGAGATGGGCGATGGCGTCCACCACCTCCTGGAAGTCACCGCCCCGCGTGGAGCCCGATTCCCGCCCCACACGGATGAGACCCAGCACGCCGACCACCGTGAGCACGATGTTCGGGGCCCACATCGCGAGCCACGGCCTGACCATGCCTCGATCCGCGAGGCTCTCGCCCGCGGTCAGCCCCACGTAGTGGATCGAGAAGACCAGCAGGCCCCCGCCGATCACCAGGCCGATGCCGCCTCTCGGAAATCGGAGGGCCATGACGATGCCGATGAACACGAAGGAAATGCACGCCGAGCTGATCGCCCATTTCTTGTGGACTTCCACGGCATAGCGCGCCGCGCGCCGCTCGGCGTCCCGTCCCCGGTCCAGCGCCGTGGCCGTGAGCGACCAGTTGGAAAGTGCCGGCTGCCGGAGTCCCGTACGAGGGGGGAGCTGGGCCTGCGGTGGTTTCACCTGTGTCCGGGCGCCGCTCCGGGTCTGTGCGGGGGCCTGGGCGTCCGCCGTCTTCGGTAGGAGGAGCGTCTGTACGGCGTCCATCCAGCCGCAGTAGGCAGGGAGGGACGCCGGGTCGATCGAAGTGTCGGACTCAGGGAACGGCGGGAGCGCCAGCAGCTCCCTGAGGTCGCCCAGCAGCAGCTCGCGGCGGCCCCGCAGGGCCTCGGCCCTCTCCTGGTCCGCCTCCCGGATCACCTCGAGCATCTCGCACGTGCTCATCTCGCGGTCGCCCCGAATGGCCTCGCTGGTGTTCCGTTCGAGCTCGTCGAATACGTTCTTTACCCGGATGTCGTTGACCTTGAAGTAGCTCAGCTGGAAGCCCGTCGGGTCCACCGGCCGGTACTGGTGGATGCTCCCGTCGTACAACCGGAGACTCAGGTCCGTCTGACCCTCGGCATAGGCCATGAGGCCGCTGTCCGCATAGATGATCCGGCGGTTCGCGTTGCCGCCCACGTCGTAGATGGTGACTTCGCGTAGGCGCCCGGTCGCCCCGTCGATCCGGTTGGCCCGGAGGAAGTATTGCGACGGCGGGACCTCGTTGATGACCTGCTCCTGGAGCTCGAACGTGGGCTTTTTCCGCCCGATGTCGATGAGCAGGTTTCTGAGCCGGGCATTGCTCCGGGGGAGCACCTGGTCCACGAACGCGAAGTTGAGCCCGGCCATGAACACGCCCCAGGCCAGGACGGGCATCAGGATCTGGTAGACGCTGATTCCGCTGGCCCGCATCGCGGTGATCTCGTTGTCCGCAGCCAGGTGGCTGAAGGCGTACAGCACCGCCAGGAGCACCGCCATCGGGAGCGTCATGGCCACGATGAACGGAATGCTCAGGGCAAAGACCTCCCCGATGACCGTCCAGGGAAGGCCCTTGCCCACCAGCGAGCCGAACTTCTTCGCGATCTGGCTCAACAGCATCAGGCTGGTGAGCGCGCCGAGCGCGAAGACGAAGGGAGCCGCCAATTGGCGGAGGAGGTACCACCTGAGCAGACGCACGATAGCTAACTTAATTACTTGTAAGGGGTTGTTGAAGCTGTCCGGGGCGCTATATTCCTGCGATCCAGCGTTCCCTGGTCTCGCATCGACTCTCATAGAGTGACACGAATTCTGGTCGCCCTGGGCTGCCTTCTCGGGCTGCCCCAGGTCGTCGCCGCGCAGGCGGACACCACCGGGCCTGGGCTCCACCTTCGCTTCGCCCAGCCGGCGTTCTCGCTGCAACAGCCATCGGTTCTTCGCGCCCCCTGGCTCGGGGCCCCGCGGAGTACGCCGGCGCTTCGGCTCGCCGCCTTCGACAGCACCCTGGCCGATACGCTCGCCGCGGCGCGCACGGAGCGCGGGGTGGGGCTCAGGCTGGCCACACTCTACGGCACGCCGTTCCAGTCGGCCGCCGAGCTCGCGGAAGGCGAGGAGGTGGTCCGGCGGAGGAATCCGCTGGGTCTGCCGTCGAAGTATGCGGATCTGACCCTGGACGGCCAGGCGCGCCTCGAGATCCGCACCGACCGGGTGCGGGAGGAGCGGTGCAGCCCCGCCCTCTCGGTGGACCCGAATTCGGGGTGCCGGGGGTCGTTCCGGGCGCCCAGTCTCGACAATCAGGTCAACATCCGATCGTCCGGCATCCTCGGGCGCCGCATCCACGTCAACGTGGATTTCGACACCGAGCGCGAGTACTCCAGCAACAACGACGTTCAGATTTATTACGAGGGCCTCGAAGACGAGATCGTCCGGCGGGTCGACGTGGGGACCGTCGCCTTTCAGCCGCCGCCCTCGCGCTTCATCACGGCTGCGGTGCCCGCCAACAACTTCGGCGTCAACGCGGTCTTCGATCTCGGCCCGATCCAGCTTCAGACTCTCGCCGCCACCCAGAATGGCAGCGTAGTTGCGGAGCGGACCTACACCATCGGCCAGACCACCAGCCAGGCCCAGGACCGGCAGGCACGCGACCTCGACTTCGAGAGCGGCCGCTTCTACTGGGTGGTGGACCCCGACAGCGTCCCCGGCACGCCCGCGGTGGACATCCTGGAGATCGATCCCACGGCCGTGCCGGCCAGCTATCGGCCGACCGAGGTCCGGGTCTACCGCTACCGGGCAGCGCGCGCGAACAGCGGCATCAATCCCAATCTCGGCGGAATCACCGCTGCGGCGCGCCGCGGCGGGACGCTGGACCCGCTGCCTCCGGTTCGGTGGGAGCTGCTGATCCAGGGGACCGACTATTACCTGGACCGGTCGGGCCTCTGGGTGGTGCTGGGCACCAAGCTCGACCAGAACGACTATCTGGCGGTGAGCTTCCGGACGGCCGCGGGCACCACGATCGGCACCTTTCCCGAGGTGGATCAGGGTCCCGGATCGACCGACGTGCTCGAGCTGATCGCCGAGCCGCAGCAGACCCAGGAGCGCCCCACCTTCCGCCACGAGATGCGGAACGTCTACCGCGTGGCGGGCGCGGATCTCGATCCCGCCTCGCTCCAGGTCGCCGTGACGCTCAATCGCTCGGAGCGGCCCATCTCCGGTGCCGCCGAGACCTATCTCCAGCAGCTCGGCCTCGCGGTGCCGAGCGATGCCACGCTCTTCGACCGGCAGAACCGCCTGTGGCCGACCGCGCGTGACCCCGAGGCGTCCGAGGTGGTGGGCGACCGCTACATCGTCTTTCCCCACCTTCAGCCGTTCGCCGACCCGACGCGCCTGTCCCCGCCGGAAATCTCGGACTCGATCTACCGGACCCCGATCTATCTGCTGCTGACCGAGGGGCCGCCGGCCAAGTTCGCGCTGCGGCTTCGCTACGACGCCTCGGGGGGCGGAGACCGTTCCACGCTCAACCTCAACGCCCTCCAGGTCAGGGAGGGGAGCGAACAGCTCTTCGTCGGCGGACGGCGGCTCGAGCGGGACGTGGACTACCGGATCTCCTACGATCTGGGGCAGGTCACCTTCATCGATCCCGATCTGCTCTTCGGCCAGGGGTCCAGCCAGGTCACCGCGCGATTCGAGGAGCGCGGCATCTTCGCCGTGGCGCCGACCACCATCCTCGGCATGTCCACCCGCTACTCGCTGGGCGAGCGCAACGCGATCAACTTCATCGCGCTCTACCAGCGGGAGCAGAGCGCCTTCACCAGACCGGCGCTGGGGTTCGAGGCGACGGCGAATCTGATCGGCGGCGTCAATACGGAGCTGCGCTTCCGGCCCCAGGGGATCACCCGGTTCCTCAACAGCCTCACCTCGAGCGCGTCCTCCGCGCCCTCGACTTTCGACGTCAATGCCGAGTTCGCCTTCAGCAAGCCCGATCCCAACCGGTCGGGTGAGGCGTATCTGGAGGAGTTCGAGTCGGAGTCCGGGCTGCTCGTGCCGATGCGGGAAGCGCAGTGGGAGTTCGGCAGCCAGCCGCAGGACGCGGCGGGGCTGGAGGACATCGGATTCACGGCCTTCGACCCGGCGGACGCGGTCCAGCTCATCTGGCAGAACCTGGTTCCGGTGGAAGGCACCAATCAGCCCGTGGAGCTCCGGCCCCAGGACATCGACACCCTGATCCGGCTGGCCGGCCGTGGCGAGGAGCCGGAGCCCGTGCTGTACACCACGCTGCACGCCGATACCGCGGGCGGCATCGTGCAGCGGAACAACAGTTCGCGGTGGTCGCAGCCGCGGCGCGACTTCGCGCCTCGCTGGCGCTCCATGGTGACCGGCCTCAGCACCACCGGGCTCGACCTCACCCGGAACGAGTTCCTCGAGTTCTGGGTGTTTCAGCCGGTGGGCGAGCCGGCCGACTCCGCGGGACTCCGGCTCGTCATCGACCTGGGTACGGTGAGCGAGGATGCGGTGGCGCTGGCGCCCGACACCATGATCGTGAGCGGCGCCGACACGCTCTTCACCGGGCGGCAGCTGGTCGGGCTCGGCGAGCTCGACACCGAGCGCAACGAGGTCGGCATCTTCAATGCCCAGGTGGACGACATCGGCATCCTGGGCGATCGGCCGCCGATCTTCGAGATTCCCGTGGGCCCGATCGGCGAGCTTCCGCTCTGCACCCGCACGCTGGGCAGCGTGGTCGCGCTCTTCCGCTGGGGCGACCTGAGCGCCCGCTGCACCCGCGGGAACGGCGTGCTCGACACCGAAGACCTCGACGGCGACCAGCTGCTCGACGCCACCGGCTCCCGCGAGGACGTATTCCGCTACGTCGTGGACCTGGCGCGGAATGACTTCTACGTCCGGGACGGCGTCACCACGCGCGACGCGCAGGGACGCGCCGCCACCTGGCGGCTCTACCGTGTCCCCCTCCGCGAGCCCACGCGGGTGATCAACACCCCGACGCTGCGGCTGGTGAAGCAGATGCGGATCACCTTCGCCACCCCGCCGGACGCGGGCCAGCCG
>JACDHV010000287.1 GCA_013820855.1 Gemmatimonadales bacterium
CACGAGGCTCCAGGCCGCCTCGGCGCCGCCGCGAAGCTCGTGGGCGTCCATGGCCAGCGCGTACGCCTCCACCGCGTCGCGACCCGCCTGGTCCAGAGTGGTGTCGTCGCGGGCCGGCGGAACCACGCCCTCGCGATATTTCGCGAGCATCGCGATCGAGCGTGACACCAGGTTTCCGAGGCCATCCGCCAGATCGGCCGTGTACCGCTCGTCGAACCGATCCCAGCTGAAGTTTCCGTCCGCCTCGAACCCCACCTCCCGAAGCAGGAAGTACCGGAGCGCGTCGGGGCCGTGCCGCTCGATCGCCTCGCCCAGCGTCACGGCCGTGCCCGCGGTCTTCGACATCTTGGTCCCTTCCCACTGGACGTATCCGTGGGCCCACACCTGCCGCGGGATCGCTTCGCCGGCTGCCAGCAGCATCGCGGGCCAGATGACGCAGTGGAACCGCGTGATTCCCTTGCCGACCACGTGCAGGTCGGCGGGCCAGAGACGCTCGTACCCGGGGGCGGGAAAGCCGGTGGCGGAGAGATAGTTGATGAGCGCGTCGAACCAGACGTAGACGGTCTGCTCGGCATCGTCGGGGAAGGGAATGCCCCACGACTGGCGGTGGCGCGAGACCGAGATGTCCTGGAGACCGTCCTCGAGCAGACGCACGATCTCGTTGCGCCGCACCGCCGGCTCGACCCGAAACTCACCGGAGTTGATCAGGTCGAGCAGCATGTCGCGATAGCGGCTCAGGCGGAAGAAGTGGTTCCGCTCCCTGGTGCGGACCAGCTCCAGGGTGGGGTGCTCGATGCAGTGGCCGTTAACGACCTGTGCCGGCTGCTTGAACTCCTCGCAGCCGGTGCAGTAGAGCCCCTCGTAGTCGCCGACGTAGAGATCGTCGGGATTGCGGCGTCCGATGCGGCGGAGCAGCTCCGTGACCGCCTGGCGGTGGCGGGGCTCGGTGGTGCGGATCCAGTCGTCGTTGCTCACCTCGAGCCGCTCCCAGAACTCCGCGAACCGCGCCGCCATCAAATCCACCCACGCCTGCGGGCTCTGGCCGTTCTGCTCGGCCGCCTGGATCACCGCCTGGGAGTGCTCGTCCATGCCCATGAGGAAGTGGACCTGGTCGCCCCGCAGCCGCCGGTAGCGCGCGATGCAGTCGGCCCCCACCTTCTCCAGGGCGTGCCCCAGATGGGGATCCCCGTTGGAGTAGTCGATGGCGGTGGTGAGATAGAACTTGGGCATGCGGAAAGGTAATTCGGTTCGACCCGGCCGACTCACCCCTGCGGTGCGCCTCCACTGTCGCGTCCCCGGCGCCGGCGGCGCCGCTCCTGGTGCTCCTGTCCCGCGGGCTCCTCGTCCGAGCTCTCGACCGCGCTCGCGCCGCCGTTGCCCGATGACTGCGCCTCCTGCGCGGCTGCCCGGGCGCGGGACTCGGCGGTCACCAGCACGTCGCCCAGCTGCTCGACCTCCTCCTTGAGCTGGACCAGCGAGATGATCCGGGAGCCCTGTTCCTCGCTCCGCATGAAGACCCGTTCGCGGAAGATGTCCACGGCGACGACCCGCTCCGCGCCCACGGACGTGCGGATCGTCTTTCCCTCCTTGGGGAAACGCTTGCGGGCCGTGACGTAGAACTCGTGCTCGTACTTGAGGCAGCAGAGGAGCCGGCCGCATCCACCGGAGATCTGGGTGGGGTTGAGCGAGAGGTGCTGGTCCTTGGCGAGGCCGAGGTTGACCGGGGACAGCTCCGTGAGCCAGGTCGAGCAGCAGTACTCGCGGCCGCAGCGGCCCACACCCGAGAGCCGAGCCGCCTCGTCGCGCACCCCGATTTGGCGCAGCTCGATCCGGGTCCGGAACGTGGACGCGAGGTCGCGCACGAGGGCGCGGAAGTCGACCCGCTTCTCGGCGGTGAAGTAGATGGTGAGCTTGTTGCGGTCCCACTGCCATTCGGTGTCGCTCACCTTCATGACCAGATCGTGGGCCCGCACCCGCTGGACCACCTTGCGGCGCGCGTCCTCCTCCGACCGGCGGATCTCGGCGGCGATCTTGCGATCCTCCGCGGTGGCGCGGCCCAGCACCTGCTTGAGCGGCTCCGGTTCCTGTGCATCCCCACCGACGGCGCACCCCGAGCAGCCGCCGCCGCACTTCTTCTCCGCCAGCTCGCCGACCGCCGTGACGTGGCCGAGGTCGCGGCCGCGCTCGACCTCGACCATGACGGCCTCGCCGGGCCGCAGCGGCTCCGTGCCTCCCCACAGAAAGTAGGCCTTGCGCGTCCCCTTGAACCGCACCTCGACGGTCTGGCTCACTCAGGCCTCGGAGTAGGCGCCCATCGCGCCGTACTTCTCGGCGCGGCGGCGAACCAGCTTCTCCGGCCGAAGCTTCTTGAGCTCGGAGACGTGACGTATGAGTGCCTCGCGGAGCGCCTCGCCGGCCGCGTCGGGATCGATGTGGGCGCCGCCGACGGGCTCCTTGACGATCTCGTCGATGATCTTGAGCCGGAGCAGGTCCTCCGCCGTGATCTTGAGCGCCTCGGCCGCGCGCTCGCGCTGGCTCGAGTCCTTCCACAGGATGGCGGCGCATCCCTCGGGGGAGATCACGGAATAGACCGAGTTCTCCAGCATCAGGATCCGGTCGGCCACCCCCAGCGCCAGCGCGCCGCCCGAGCCGCCCTCGCCGATCACGACCGCGACCGCGGGAGTGGGCAGGATGGACATCTCCAGGATGTTGCGCGCGAGGGCCTCGGACTGACCCCGCTCCTCGGCACCCAGACCGGGGTACGCGCCGGGGGTGTCGATCAGCGTGATGACGGGAGCGCAGAACTTGGCGGCGAGCTTCATCAGCCGGAGCGCCTTGCGATACCCCTCGGGGTGGGGCATGCCGAAGTTGCGCTTCAGGTTCTCCTTGGTGTCGCGGCCCTTCTGGTGGCCGATCACCATCACCGAGATGCCGGAGAGCCGCGCCCACCCACCGACCACCGCCGGGTCGTCGAGGTAGAGCCGGTCGCCGTGCAGCTCGATGAAGTCGGTGAAGATGGTGCTGAGATAGTCGAGGGTGTAAGGACGGCGGGGGTGGCGGGCGACCATGACTCGCTGGATCGGAGTCAGGTCCCGGTAGATCTCCGCCCGGAGCGACTCCAGTCTGGCCTGGAGGACCCCCAGCTCCCCATCGACATCGATCTGGCGCTCGCTCCCGATCCGCTTCAGGTCGTCGATCTGCCGCTCCAGCTCCTGCAGCGGCTTCTCGAACTCCAGCGTATACGCTGAGGCCATCGGGGTCATCCCGCCTTGATGTAGTGGACGGAATCGGCACCCAGGAGATCGCGCAGGGCCCGAACGAGGTCCTCCTCCGCCGCAACGCGGACGCGCCGGGACCGGAGCCGGACCGCTTCCCCGTTGCCGTCGCTCCACTCAATATAGAGCGGCGTGGGTCCCGGATGAGCGGAGCAGAGCGCGGCCACCGCCTGGAGCGCCTCGGGCGGCGGCGCGGCGGGCGCGCGCCACCGCAGTCTCAGCGCCAGCGCGCCGGAGGACCGGAGCTCCTCCATGCGCCGGGCCGATTCGACGATGAACGGGGCGTGGTCCTCGCCGCGGTCCCGGTCGCTGTACCCGCCGGTCAGCAGCAGCGCCGCGTCG
>JACDHV010000288.1 GCA_013820855.1 Gemmatimonadales bacterium
CACCGACCGTGTGCCGCACCTCGGCCTCTGCGAGCTCTTCCTCGGCCTGCCGGCGCTGCGCGTCGAGCTCGCCCCGGGCCGCCTGGTGCCGGTGGAGCTCGTCGGCGATCGTGGCCGAATGGCTGCGCAGCCGCTCGATGACCCCGCGAAGCCGCATTTCGTAATCGGCCCGCACCTTCTGACGGACGGCCTGCGGCGCCTTGTCCGCGGTCGAATCGAGCTTGGCGAGCCACTGCTCGTATCGTGCCCGCTGCTCCAGTAGCGCTTCGATGCTGTTGTCGGTTTCCGTGGCCATGGCGAGGCGTTCCTCTGCTCGAGGGCGTCGATCGGTTCCCGGGATGTGACGCGGGGTGCACCGCCCAGCGACGAGCCCGGCGGTGTTATCTCGGGATGCACGTGCAACAGGGTGAATCCGGGACCAGAAATCTAACTAAATGGTCCTGCCAGCTGAATACTCTTTCCGGGCGGGGTCTGCCGGGCCGGCTGGCCCGTTCGCGGCGACCTCGCGGGCGAACACCACCTGCCCACGGACGATGGTGGTCTCCGCCCGTCCCCGGAGCCGGCGTCCCCCGAATGGCGTGTTGCGGCTCTTGGAGAAGAACTCCTCGGGTGCCACCGTCCACGCGTGCTCGGGATCGATCACCACGACATCGGCGGCGGCCCCGGGGGCGAGGGTGCCGCCCGGAAGGTTGAAGATCCGGGCGGGCGTCGTGCTCATCCGGCTCACCAGGTCGGCGAGCGACAGCAACCCGGTCTCCACCAGCTCGGTCACCGCGAGGCCGAGGGCGGTCTCCAGCCCGATGATGCCGTTGGGCGCATCGTCGAACTCCCGCTCCTTCGCGTCGTAGTGGTGCGGCGCGTGATCGGTGCAGATCACGTCGATGGTGCCGTCGCGGATGGCCTGTCGGATGGCTTCCCGGTCCTCGGGCTCGCGGAGCGGCGGGTTCATCTTCGCGTTGGTGTTGTATCCCTCGCATGCCTCGTGGGTGAGCGTGAAGTGGTGCGGACACGCCTCCGCGGTGACGCGCAGGCCCTTTTCCTTGGCGCGGCGGATCAGCTCGACCGAGCCGCGAGTGGACATGTGGCAGAGATGGACGTGTCCTCCGGTGAGCTCCGCGAGCAGAATGTCGCGCGCCACCATGATCTCCTCGGCCGCCGCCGGAATCCCCTTCAGCCCGAGGCGGGTAGAGACGAGTCCTTCGTGCATCGCCCCGCCGGCCGCCAGGGTGGGATCCTCGCAATGATCGGCGACGGGAATGCCGAAGGTGCGCGCGTATTCCAGCGCGGTCCGCATGATGTGGCTGGAGGCCACCGGCTTGCCGTCGTCGCTCACGGCGACCGCGCCGGCCCCGACCAGCTCTCCGAATTCGGCTAGCTGCTGCCCGCGCTGGCCCAGCGACACCGCGCCGATCGGGTAGACCCGCGCCTTCGCCGCGCGCTGTGCCTGGCTCACGATGAAGCCGACCGCCGCCTGGTTGTCGGTGACCGGATCGGTGTTCGGCATCGCACAGATGGCCGAGAACCCTCCGGCGGCGGCCGCCATGGACCCGGTGGCGACGGTCTCCAGATCCTCCTGTCCCGGCTCGCGGAGGTGGACGTGCAGATCGATGAGGCCGGGTGCGACCACCTTCCCTGCCGCCTCCACGATCAGGGCGTCGTCCGGGCGGCCGAGGTCGCGGCCGGAGGCCTGCACCTTGCCGTCCGCGACGAGGAGGTCGGCGACCTCGTCGGTGCCGCGCGACGGATCGATCACGCGGCCGCCGCGAATCAGAATCGGGCGCACGCTACTCCCCTCCCCCGCCGGGATTCGCCCAGTCGGGCGATCCGCCCGCAAGCAGATAGAGCACCGCCATCCGCACCGCCACCCCGTTGGTGACCTGCGGCAGGATCACGCTGTGCGGCCCGTCCGCCACGTCGCTGTCGATCTCCACCCCGCGGTTCATCGGCCCGGGATGGAGGATGAGCAGATCCTTCGGCGCCCTCGCGAGCCGCTCCTTGGTCACGCCGAACACCCGGTTGTACTCCCGCAGCGAGGGAAGAAATCCCGATTCCATCCGCTCCAGCTGCAGCCGGAGCACGTTGAGCGCGTCCGCCCACTGGATCGCGTCCTCGATGCGCGGGAGAATGGTCACCCCCAGCTCGTGGACGTTCCGCGGCAGCAGGGTTGCCGGGCCGCACACGCCCACCTGGGCACCGAGCTTGGTCAGGCCCCAGATGTTGCTCCGCGCTACGCGGCTGTGGAGGATGTCGCCGCAGATGGCGACCTTGAGCCCCTCGAGCCGCCCGAAGCGGTCCCGGAGGGTGAGCATGTCGAGCAGCCCCTGCGTCGGGTGCTCGTGCTTGCCGTCGCCCGCGTTGATGACGTTGGACCGGATCCGCTGGCCGAGGAACTGCGCGGCGCCCGACGCGCCGTGCCGGATCACCACCATGTCGATCCGCATCGCCTCGAGGTTCCGGGCGGTGTCCACCAGGGTCTCGCCCTTGCTCACCGAGCTGGCGGCCACGGCCACGTTCACCGTGTCGGCGCTGAGCCGCTTTTCGGCGAACTCGAAGGAGATGCGGGTGCGGGTGGAGGCCTCGAAGAAGAGATTGACGATCGTCTTGCCGCGCAGCGCGGGCACCTTCTTGATCGCGCGCTCGCTCACTTCCTTGAACGGCTCGGCGGTGTCGAGGATGAGCTGGATCTGCTCGCGGCTGAGCGGCTCCAGGCCGACGAGGTCCTTGCCGAGGGTGGCGCTCATGCGCGTACCAGCTCGACCGCGTCGCGACCGTCCAGCTCGGACACGAGCACGTCCACCCGATCGCCGGGGCCGGCCGTGACTTTTTTCCCGACGATGTCGGCCTGGATCGGCAGCTCGCGCCCGCCGCGGTCGATCAGCACGCAGAGCAGGATGCGCCGGGGGCGCCCGAAGTCCGAGCACTCGTCGAGCGCGGCCCGCACGGTGCGGCCGGTGTAGAGCACGTCGTCCACGATGGCCACGGTCTTGCCGTCGAGATCGGGCAGGCTGGTCTCACCGACCACCGGCCGGGGGCCCACCGTCTGCAGATCGTCGCGGTAGAGGGTGATGTCGAGCTTGCCCCAGGGGATGGTGGCGCCTTCCGACTGGCCGACCAGCCCGCGGATCCGCGACGCCAGCTCGACTCCGCGCCGCTGGATGCCGACCAGCACCAGCCCCTCGGTGCCATTGGCCCGCTCGACGATCTCGGTCGCCATGCGCGCCAGCGTCCGAGCCAGCGCGCGATCGTCCATGAGGGGAACTCGGGTGGGCATCGGGGCGGGAAGGTAGTGGCGATGGCAGACGCGCGGAAGGGTTTCCCGGGTGTGCCAGCGGCCCTAGATCACTCCCACCCGCACCAGGATCTCCGACTGCCCCACGCGCGGCAGGGGCATCACCGCCTTGGGGTCCTTCATGTCGATCATCGAGGCGAGCCTGGCCCGATGTTCGGCCGTCGTCGTCTGGCTCCAGGCCACGGCGACGGAATCGCCGTACACCGCGAGCACCGGATAGCTGGCCGCGACACCCGGCTGGCTCAGCAGCTCCTCCCCGCCGAAGCTATCGCCGGCGTCAGTGGAGCGGCGGATCAGGACACGGGGGATCTCA
>JACDHV010000106.1 GCA_013820855.1 Gemmatimonadales bacterium
GGGGAGCCCGGCCGGAGGCCGGGCGAATCGCCTGGCGTAGGCGAGCTTCCCACGGAAGTAGAGACCGCTCAGGAAGCCGAAAGCCTCGCCCAGCGGAATTCCCTCGCGGCGGAGCCGCACCGCCAGCGGGAAAGCCGCTTCCCTCCGCAGGAGCATCGCCGCCCGCTTGCCCCCGCTGTGCGCCGGGGAGAGCAGAAAGACCCGGGCCACTTCAGCATCGCGAGGCTCCATGATTTACGCTGCGGCAGCCCGCCACCGGGGGCCGTGCCGTGGGTCACGCCCGGGCGGCGCTGGCGTGTCCCACCCGGGTTGGTTACCGTGGCTCGGTGAAGAAAACCGGCGGGCATCGCGTGCTGCGGGTGGCTACGGTGGCCTGGTCGGCTCTCCTGGGCGCGTTGGGGTGCGCGTCGGAGCGGCCGGGCGGCCCGGCCACCGTGACCGTGTCGGGCAGCGTGCTCGGCGCGGAGGGTCGGATTCTTCGCCGGCAGCTCGAGCGCTTCGACCGCGAAACCCCGGACATTCGAGTCGAGATGCGCCCCACCCCCGATGCCGCGGACCTTCGCCACCAGCTCTACGTGCAGTGGCTCAACGCGAGAGCCACCGATCCCGACATTCTCCAGGTGGACGCGATCTGGACGCCCGAGTTCGCCGCCGCCGGCTGGATCCTCCCGCTCGACCGCTTTGCTCCCGACACCGCCGCGTTCTTTCCCGTCACCATCGAGGCCAACCGCTGGAGAGGAGACCTGTTCGCGCTGCCCTGGTTCGTGGACGTGGGGATGCTCTACTGGCGCACCGACCTGTTCTCCGAGCCGCCGGAGACTTGGGACGCACTGGAGCGAGCGGTGATACCAATCGTCGCCGGCGGCTCTCCACGCTACGGTCTGGTCTGGCAGGGTGCCCGGTACGAGGGGCTGGTGACCGTCTTCCTGGAGTATCTGGGTGGCTTCGGCGGCAGAATCCTCGACGGCGACCGCGTGACGGTGCAGGAGCCGCCCGGGGTCCTGGCGCTCACCACGATGCGCGATCAGATCCATCGGACGGGCGTGGTGCCCCGCCGCGTCCTGACCTGGCACGAGGAGGAGCCGCGCTTCGCCTTTCAGAACGGCGAGGCGGCGCTCATGCGCAACTGGCCCTATGCCGCGGGGCCGATGCAGGACAGTACGCAGTCACGAGTGGCCGGCCGGTTCGCCGTCGCCCCGATGCCGGCCGGTCCGGGAGGCCGCCACACGGCGGCCTTCGGCGGCGCGCAGCTCGCCATCAACGCTTTCAGCCCCGAGGCCGCGGCCGCGTGGCTCGTCATCGAGTATCTCACGCGGCCCGAGCAGATGCTCGAGCGAGCGAGCATCGTGGGACAGTTCCCCACCCGCACGGCGGTCTACGACGACCCGGCGCTGGCCGACGCCCTGGCCATACCGCCCGCGCAGGCTCGCGCGATCGTCGAGGCCGCCGTGCCGCGCCCGGTCACACCGGTCTATACGCAGCTCTCGGAGATCCTCCAGATCCAGCTGCACCGCGCGCTCAGCCTCCAGGCGGAGCCGCGCGACGCGCTGGCGCGGGCCGGATCCGAGATGCAGGCGCTGCTCGATCGCGCGGGGCTGGGCAGAGGTGGCGTTGCCGTCCGCTGAACCGAGGGGCGCCGAGCGCCGGGAGGCCCGTCTGGCCTACGGCATGGTCGCCCCCGCCGTGGTCACCATTCTCCTGGTCGCGCTGTTCCCGCTGACCTGGACCGTCTGGGAGTCGCTGCATCTGCACGACCTCCGGATGCCCTGGCTGGGCCAGCCGTTCGTCGGCCTGGAGAACTACGCCGAGGTGCTTCGCGATCGCCGGTTCTGGGGAGCGATGGGGCACACCCTCTGGTTCGCCGCCGCCAGCGTGAGCCTCGAGCTGGTGCTCGGGTGCGTGCTGGCCCTGGCCATGAACCGGACCTTCCGGGGCCGCGCGCTGGTTCGCGCCTCCATCCTGATTCCCTGGGCCATCCCGACGGTGGTGGCGGCGCTGGTGTGGCGGTTCATGTTCGAGGGGCTGGAGGGCTGGCTCACCCACGACCTCCGGGCCTGGGTGCCGGTGATCCTGTCGGACGTGTGGAAGACGACGCCGTTCGTGGCGCTCCTGCTGCTGGCGGGGCTGCAGGGGATCGACCCCGCGCTCTACGAGGCGGCCCGGATCGATGGCGCGTCACCCTGGCGGCAGTTCCGGTACGTCACGCTTCCGCTGTTGGCGCCCGCGATCATGGTGGCGCTGATCTTCCGCACGCTCGACGCCTTCCGCGTGTTCGACCTCATCTACGTCCTCACCGGCGGCGGGCCCGGAACCGCCACCGAGCCCATCGCGCTCTACACCTTCAACACGCTGATGCACAACCTGCGGTTCGGCTACGGCTCCGCGCTCTCGGTGCTGGTCTTTCTCGTCACCTTCGGCCTGGCGCTGGGATACATCCGGCTGCTCGGTCGCGGGCTCACGGACGTCCGGTCGTGAGAGGGCGCGACCGGTGGGCCACCCTCGTGATCGTGGCGCTGGTGCTCGGCGCGGCGTTCCCGTTCTATCGGGCCGTGGCCGGCTCCCTCACGCCGGAGGCCCAGCTCTTCGAGGGGGCACCACTGTGGCCCAGCCCCCCGGTGCTCGAGCACTACCGTGCCCTGTTCGCCGAGCGCGAGTTCTGGCTGCCGATCCGGAATTCGCTCGTGGTGGCGGGCGCCACGACCCTCTTCTGCGTCACCATCGGCTCGCTCTGCGCCTACGCGCTGGCGCGCCTCAGGTTCCGCGGCAAGGCGCTGCTCCTGGGAGTCATCCTGGCGGTGAGCATGTTCCCCCAGATCGCGATCGTGTCGCCGCTCTTCCTCCTCCTTCGGAGCGTCCGGTTGATCGATACCTATCCCGGGCTCATCCTGCCCTATCTCACCTTCGCGATGCCGCTCGCCGTCTGGCTCCTCGTGGGGTATTTCCGGCAGCTGCCGGCCGAGCTGGAGGAGGCGGCCATGGTGGACGGCGCCGGCCGGCTGCGGGCGTTCCGCGAAGTGATCGTCCCGCTGGCGCTGCCCGGGCTCGCGGCCACGGCGATCCTCACCTTCGTGTACAGCTGGAACGAATTCCTTTTCGCGCTCTCCTTCACCCTCGGTCCGGAGCGGCAGACGGTGCCGGTGGCGATCGCGCTGTTCCGCGGACAGTACCAGGTGCCGTGGGGCCAGGTGCTGGCGGCGGCGATCGTGGCCACCGCTCCGGTCGCGGCGCTCGTCCTGGTCTTCCAGCGCCGGATCGTCCAGGGACTCACCGCCGGCGCGGTGAAGGGCTGACCCATGGCCTCCATTCGCCTCGAGAAGGTGTGGAAGACCTACCCCAACGGCCACATCGCCGCCCGGGGTGTGGACCTGACCATCGCGGATGGCGAGTTCATGGTGCTGGTCGGCCCGTCCGGCTGCGGAAAGAGTACGGCGCTCCGCATGATCGCCGGACTGGAGACGCCGAGCGCGGGACGGGTGATGATCGGCGATCGTGACGTGACGGCGCTGCCACCCCAGGAGCGCGACGTGGCCATGGTGTTCCAGAGCTACGCCCTCTACCCTCACATGACCGTTCGGGACAACCTCGCGTTCGGATTGCGGATGCGCGGGGCCGCACCGGCGGCGATCGCCGCGCGGGTGGAGGGCGCCGCGCGGGCGCTGGGCCTCGAGAGCGTGCTCGGCCGGAAGCCGGGACAGCTCTCGGGAGGCCAGCGGCAGCGCGTGGCCCTCGGCCGGGCGATCGTCCGCGAGCCGCTGGTCTTCCTCTTCGACGAGCCGCTTTCCAATCTCGATGCCAAGCTCCGGCTGGAGACCCGGGCGGAGCTGGCCCGGCTGCACCGCAGGCTGGCCGCCACCATGGTGTACGTCACCCACGATCAGGAGGAGGCGCTCACCCTCGGCAGCCGGGTGGCGGTGATGCGCGAGGGACAGGTCGAACAGGTCGGCCCGCCGCTCGAGGTGTACCGGCGGCCCGCCACGGTGTTCGTGGCGACTTTCGTCGGCTCTCCGGCGATGAACCTCCTGCCGGCCGACGTGCTGGCGGGCCAGCCGCCCGGCGGCTCACCCTTCGGAGCGGCCGCGACCCTCGGCGTCAGGCCCCACGACATCGCGGTGGTGCCCGCGGCGTCCGGCGATCTCGACGCGCTGGTGGACGTGGTCGAGCCCCGCGGAAGCGAGCTGCTCGTCTATCTTCGGCTCGGGAGGAGCGGCGGCGGGCCCGAGATCCGGGTCATCACTCCACCCGATCTGGAGATCGCCCCCGACGACGTGGTGGGACTGCGGTTCGACCGGGAACGACTGCACGTCTTCGAACGGGACACCGGGCAGCGGCTCGGGTCGTGAGTGCGGCTCAGATCACAGCGCCGGACCGGCCGGCGCCCGACGTTGAGGCATCCAAGGAGGCAACATGGGCAGACGGGCACGCACCCGCGACGGGGTCGGCCGGGATCTCCTGAAGGGCGCCGTCGCTGGTGCGGTGGCGACCTTCGTGATGGGCAAGGTGACCAACTATATGTACGAGCACGAGGATCGGGAGGCGCGGCGCGAGGAAGACGACGCTCGCGGCGGCCGAAGCTCGTACGAGGCCGCGGCGGAGAAGGCGGCGGCCGCCGCAGGCACCTCGCTCGATCGGCGGCAACGGGCCCAGGCCGGGTCCGCCCTTCACTGGGCCCTCGGGATCGGCGCCGGGGCGGCCTACGCCGTTCTGCGCCGCCGCTTCCAGGGGCTCGGCGCCGCGGCCGGAACCGCGTTCGGCACCGGCTTCTGGGCATTCATGGACGAGGGCCTGGGGCCGGCGCTCGGATTGACACCGGGAGCGACCGCGTTCCCCTGGCAGACCCATGCCCGTGGCCTGGTCGGTCATCTCACATTCGGAACCGTCACCGACGGCACGCTCAGGCTGCTCGACCGCGTAACCTGAGCACCTGGAGGCATCGTGTCGGACGAAAAGCCACGCAACGACGAGCAGTTGAGGCAGGCGCTCACGCTGCTGCAGTACAAGGTGACCCAGCAGGAGGGCACCGAGCCACCCTTCCGCAACGAGTACTGGGACGCGAAGGAGCGCGGCATCTACGTGGACGTCGTATCCGGTGAGCCGCTCTTCAGCTCGCTGGACAAGTACGACTCGGGCACCGGCTGGCCCAGCTTCTCCCGGCCGCTCGAGCCCGACCACCTGGTCGAGCGGGAGGACCGCTCGCTGCTGATGCGCCGCACCGAGGTCCGCTCACGCGAGGCCGATTCCCATCTCGGCCATCTGTTCGATGACGGACCGGCGCCCACCGGGCTCCGCTACTGCATGAACTCCGCGGCCCTCCGGTTCATCCCCGTGGACCGGCTCGAAGCCGAAGGGTACGGACGCTACCTGCCTCTGTTCGAGCGGACGTCGACGTAACCGGCGGCTGGACGCGGTGGCGCGTCGCGGGCCATGCCGGACTAGATTGTGACGGCCCCACTGACCCCAGACGCATGCCCATCTCCGCCCGTTCAGCTTTGCGGTACACCGCCCTGGTCGCTCTGCTGGCCGCGCTCTATGCCGCCGCGGGATGGATCGGTCTCCGGTATGCCACCATCGGCCACAGCGTCTCTCTGGTGTGGCCGCCCGCGGGGATCGCCTTCGCCGCGTTGGTCCTGCTGGGACGCCGGTACTGGCCCGGCGTCGCCCTCGGCGCCTTCCTGGCGAACCTGGCCACACCGGTACCGGTCGCCGCCGCGCTCGGCATCGCGGCCGGCAACACCCTCGAGGCGTTGCTCGCGGCCCACCTGCTTCGGCGCGTGGCCGGCTCCCGCCCACAGCTCGAGGATCCCCTCCAGACCCGAGCCCTCATCCTGCTCTCTATCCCCGCCGGTGCTCTCGTCGGCGCGATCGTCGGGAGCGGCGCCCTCCAGGCGGCCGGCGTACTCGCGGCGGATGCGGTATGGCGGGCGCTGGCCTTCTGGTGGACGGGCGACGTCCTCGGTATGCTGGTGGTCGCGCCGGTGGCCTTCAGCTGGACCGCCAAGCCTCGGTTTCGCGGCACCCGGCGGCTCCTGGAGGTGGTGGCGCTGGTCGTCGGTACCGCGGCCGCGGCCGATCTGGGGCTGCTTCGCGACATCCACCTGCCGTTGCTGGAGAAGGTGGAGTGGGCCTATCTCCTCTTCCCCTTCGTGGTCTGGGCCGCCGTGCGGTTCGGGCCCCGGGGGGCATCGCTGGTCACCCTCGTCGTCGCCGCCCTGGCGGTGTGGCAGACGGCTCGCGGTGGGGGTCTCTTTTCCGCCGCCACCGGCGGGACGCTTCTCGCCGTCGCATCGTACCTTCTGATCCTCGCGGTCACCGGGCTCGCGGTGGCCGCCGCGGTCTGGTCCGAGCGCGAGCGCGCGACCCGCGCCCTCGAGCAAAGTGAGGAACGCCTCCGCCTGGCGCTCGATTCGGCGCGGATGGGCATCTGGTACTGGTCGGTGGCGCACAACGCGCTGGTCTGGGACGACAACCTCCGCGCCCTGTACGGCCTGGCGCCCGACGACGTGGTGGCCGACTACGAGCAGTTCATGAGCCGGGTGCATCCGGACGACCGGGAGTTCGTCGCCCGGTCGGTGGAGCGCGCGCTCGAGCGGGGCGAGGTGCTGGATTACGAGTTCCGCATCCTGCTGCCCGACGGGCGGGTCCGCTGGATCGCCAATCAGGGCAGGGTCGGACGCGACGCGGACGGGCGGCCGCTCTATCTCACCGGCGTCTGCATGGACGTGACCGAGCGCCGATCGTCCGAGGAGCGGCTCCGCCAGTCGCACCGCATGGAGTCGGTCGGCCGGCTCGCCGGAGGCGTGGCCCACGAGACCAACAATCAGATGAGCGTGGTCCTCGGCGCCGCCGCGTTCGTGCTGGGCCGGTCCGATATTCCCGAGGTAGTGCGGGCCGATGTCGAGCACATCAGGAACGCGGCCGAGCGCACGTCGAACGTCACCGCGCAACTGCTGGCCTTCAGCCGGCGCCAGGTCCTGCGCCCGGTCCCGCTCGAGCTCAACGGGTTGGTGAAGAGCTGGGACGGCGTGCTCCGTCGCATCATGGGCGAGGATTGCACCGTGCTGCTCCGCCCCGGGGAGGGAGTCGGGGCCATCCGCGCCGACCCCGGGCAGCTCGAGCAGGTGCTGCTGAACCTGGCCCTCAATGCCCGGGACGCGATGCCCCGAGGCGGCACGCTCACGGTCGAGACCTTCGTCGCGGAGCTCACACCGGGCTACGTTCGGCGCCATGCCGGCGTGACCATCCGCCCCGGCCCGTACGCCGTGCTGGCGGTGAGCGATACCGGTCACGGAATGGATCGCGACACGCTCGGCCACATCTTCGAGCCGTTCTTCACTACCAAGGGGGTCGGTCACGGCACCGGCCTGGGCCTGTCCACGGTATACGGCATCGTGAAGCAGTCGGACGGCTATGTCTGGGCGTACAGCGAGCCGGGGCGGGGAACCACCTTCAAGATCTACCTGCCGATCACCGCAAGCGACGCGACACGCCCCGCTCTGCCGGCGCCGGGACCGGTCCGGGTGGGAAGGGGGGAATCGGTGCTCCTGGTCGAGGACGACGAGGGCGTGAGGCGGATGACGACCCGCGCTCTGCAGGAGGGAGGATACCGCGTGCTGGAGGCGGCCAATGGGTTCGACGCTCTGGCGTTGCTGACGTCCACCAGCGGCCGGATCGGACTCGTGCTTACCGACGTCGTGATGCCCGGGATGAGCGGCCGCGACCTGGCGCACCGTATCGCCGAGCTGCGCCCCGGGACGCCGGTGCTCTTCACGTCGGGCTACACCGATGGTGAGATCGTCCGACGGGGGCTGCTCGACCCGGAGGCGGCCTTCATCCAGAAGCCGTTCGCGCCTGACGCGATCGTCCGAATCGTGCGCGAGCGGCTGGAGGCGGCTAGCTTCACATAGACGTCTCGCCGCGCCCCTGTCGGCGATGCTCCACCCATGGGACCTATGATCGACAGAATCCGCCGGCGGCTCACCCGCTGGCGTGCCACCCCCGCGGCCTGGATCTGGCCGCTTGCGCTGGTCACCGCCCTCGCCGCCACCGCCCTCGGCTTCCGCTGGTGGCGGGCGCAGCCGCCCACCCCTCCCACCATCACCTACTCCATGTTTCTCGAGCGGCTCGATCAGGCCGCCGTGCGGTCGCTCGTCATCGTACCCGGATCCGAGGTGCGGGGCGTCTGGTCCCGCGCCGTGGCCGACGCGCCGGTCGGCGCCGGGTTCCGGGTGGACTATCCCACCTTCGAGGTGACGCCCGTCCTCGAGCGGGCGGAGCGTGCCCGCACGCCGGTCACGCTCGAGCCCCGGAGCAGTTTCAACGCCGACTTCTGGCGCGAGGTGCTGATCGTCGGGGCGGTGCTGCTGGTGGTCGGATTTCTCCTGCGGCGCCACGTCGCCGGAGGTTCGGAGATGGGCGCCATCGGCGCCGCGCGGCGGAGCCTTACCACCTTCGACGACGTGGGTGGCCACGAGGGCACCCTGGCCGAGCTGCGCGAGCTGGTCGAGTTCCTCAAGTCACCCGACGCGTTTCAGGCCGTGGGTGCGCGCACGCCGAAGGGCGTGCTGATGTTCGGGCCGCCCGGCACCGGCAAGACCCTGATGGCTCGGGCGGTGGCCGGCGAGGCCGGAGTGCCGTTCTTCGTCATCAGCGGCAGCGAGGTCACCGGATTCCTCATCGGGCTCGGTGTCGCGCGCCTCAAGAAGCTGTTCCGGCACGCGCGGAAGCGCGGTGGCGTGATCTTCATCGACGAGCTCGACGCCATCGGGGGGCGGCGAGGCCGGAACCAGAGCCACAACGAGGACGACCGCACCCTCAATCAGCTATTGGTGGAGATGGACGGGTTCTCGCCCCGCGAGCACGTACTCGTCATCGGCGCGACCAATCGGCAGGAGGACCTCGATCCGGCGCTGCTCCGGCCCGGCCGGTTCGATCGCGCCGTCGCCGTCGGCCTCCCCACCGCCTCGGAGCGCGAGGCGATTCTGCGTCTGCACGTCCGGCAGCGCGGCGTGCCGCTGCACGCGGACGTCGATCTCGCGCTCCTCGCCCGGCTCATGCCGCAGAACAGCGGGGCCGACCTGGCCAACCTGGTGAACGAGGCCGCGATCGCCGCGGCGCGGGAGCGGGTCAGCGTCGTTGCCTGGTGCCACTTCGAGCTGGCCAGGGACCGCCTGCTGCTGGGCAAGGAGCGCACCGGCTTCCGCGCGACGGACGACGAGTGGCGCGCCGTGGCGGTTCACGAGGCCGGCCACGCGCTCGCCGGGCTCCTCTTCCATGCCGAGGATGGCCTGCACAAGGTGACCATCCAGCCCCGCGGCCAGGCGATGGGCGTCGCCCACTTCTCCCCGGGCGAGATGGTCCTGCACACCCGCCGGTACCTCGAGGGGCAGATCTGCAAGGGACTCGGAGGGCGCGCGGCCGAAGAGATCGTCTTCGGGCACGATGCGGTGACCAGCGGAGCCAAGGCCGATCTCCAGCACACCACCCGGGTTGCCCGCGAGATGGTGTATAAGTTGGGGATGGGTCCCCACACCGGCCTGGTCGCGTTCGACGAGCGGGAGAGTGGTGGGGCGGTGAGCGCCGAGCTGCACGCGTCGATGGATCGGGACGTCCGGCTCATCGTCGAGCTGCTGTACACGCGGGTCCGTGAGGCGATCGAGTTCCACCGCGGCGCCCTGGAGGCTTTGGCGGAGGCGTTGCTCGAACGGGAGACCCTGGAGGGCAGCGAGGCCCTCTCGCTCCTCCAGACGCACGGGGTCTCCATGGAGGAGACCGTTCGCCGGCGCGCCATGGACGACCGGGTCCTCGGCGGCCGCCGCCCGGGCATGATTCGCGGTTAGGCGGCCGCCTCAGAATCCTTCCAGCACCCACAGATCCCCGCCGCGGGCGCCGCGCGGTCGAACAGCACCCACCCGCCGTCGGGCGACCACACCGGATAATCGATCCGCACGTCCCGGTCGGCGAACTGGTAGACGAGGTACGGGAGCTGCCCGTTCACCGGATGGGCCCAGAGCACCTTGTGGCCGCGCACGTCCATGATGAGCGACTCCGATGGTGAGAAGGACATGTGACCGCCGCTCAAGACCGGGGGCAGCGTGCTCACGTCGCCGCTCGCGACATCGACACGGAACACGTCCCACTGCCGGTCCGCCCCTCCCCGAAACACCACGGCGCGACCGTCTCTCGTCCAGAGCAGGAAGTGGCCCCAGCAGCCCACCTCGGCGAGCTGCCGCTGCTCCGAGCCGTCCGACTTCATGAGCCAGACCTCCGAGTGGCCGCTGCGAGACGACGTGAGGATGCTGCAGCCGCGCCGCGAGCATGATCTCGCGGAGGAAGCGCTCGGGTCCGAGGGACGCGGCCACTCCGGGCGGAGCACCTTCAGCGCCATCAGCCGGTCGTAGCGGAGGTCCCGGGCGAGCCAGACGGTCGCCATGCCGCGGTGCCCGAGCTCTCGCTCGACCGCATAGCGGCCGCTCAGGCCGTGGGTGAGTTCGCGGACGCGATCGTCCATACCGTTCCGGAGAGAGAGCCGTTCGAGAGGAATATGGGTGGCGGCTCCCGCGGGGCCAGTGAGGAGCGCTGCGTCCGGGCTCGCAGCTAGGTGCCGGGCGGGCGCGGCAGCGCCACCAGACCGAGAGGCACCTGGCGCAATCCACGCCACGCCCTGGTCTCGCCGTCGGGCAGTCTGAGCAGCAGCTGGCTGGAGATACCGCCGTCGAGCAGCATCGCGCGCCGGCAGCCGAGGGCGCCCATCAGCGCGGCCATCTCGGGTGTGGTGAGGCCGAACGGAAGGTTGGAGAGTGCTCCGCCCAGCCCCTCGAAGCGGGTCACCGCGACGAGCATTCCGCCCTGGCGGTCCACCCCGATGGCCAACCGGGCATCGCGATGCTCCAAGTCCACGCCGAGCCCGGCTTGGCGCAGCGGCCGCGGGATCTCGCCGTCCCGTGCGAGCAGGGCGGGGTAGGACTGGAAGGCTTGCCGCGCGGCCGGGCCGTGTCTGGCCGCCTCGATGCTGTCGGCCGGCACCAGCTCGACGGCTCCCGAGGTGTCCACGACCAGCGCCGGCGCGAGCGGCCCCCTGCCCGGCGCGCGCCGCTCCTCGCCGTCCTTCACCAGCCACCCCCAGGGCCCCGCCGAGGTGAACTGCCCCGCGTTGAGCGCGACGATCGCCTCCGCCGGGGCCGAGTCCACGTTCCAGCGGAGCGGGCGACCGTCGGACCGCCGCAGGGAGCGCGTCTCGAGCCGCACGAGCGCCGGCTCGAGCCGCACGATGATCGCGCGAATGCGCCAGGCCTCGCCATCGCCGGAGAGCTGGAGCTCTCCCCATCGGAC
>JACDHV010000289.1 GCA_013820855.1 Gemmatimonadales bacterium
GTCCGGGACACCGGTGTCTGCGACACCAGTGTCTCCGATACCGTCGTTTCCGCCGGTGCGGAATCCCGACCCGGTGTGCCGCCGGATTCTCATGCGCGGCGAAGCCTCGCCGCGAACGCGCCGTCCATCTCGTGGCGCTGGGGCACGATCGTCAGATCTCCCTTCTCCGACATCAACGCCGGCGGGAACGTCTCGCTGGGCTCGCGACGGAACCCGGGATGGCGGTCGAGGAACCGCTCGACCTGCCATTCGTTCTCTTCCGGCTCGAGCGAGCACGTCGAGTAGATCAGCAGCCCGCCGGGCGCGACAACCGTGTAGACGCGCTCCAGCAGCTCCCCCTGCAACCCCCGCAGTCGCTCCAGCGCCTCGGGCGTGACTCGCGACCGCGCGTCCGGATGCCTCGCGAACGTGCCGGTGCCGAGACACGGCGCGTCGAGCAGCACGGCGCCGACCGGCCGCAGCGGCGGCCGGTGCGCGTCGGCCACCACCGGATGCTCCCGGCCGCTGCCCGCGCGCCGAAGATTGTGCGCGAGCCGGGTCACACGCGACCGGTTCACGTCGCCCGCGACCACCAGGCCCGCCTCGCGGCCGAGCGCGATGGTCTTTCCTCCGGGCGCCGCCGCCGCGTCGTACAGGGTGACGTCCGGCGGCAGGTCGGCATACCAGGCCAGCAGGGCCTGAGCCGGGTCCTGCACCAGGAACCCGCCCTCGGCGAAACCGGGCAGCTCCTCGGGGCGGCGGCGGTCCGTCATGATCCCGGCGCCGTACGGCGCCGGCTCGGTGGCGATCCCCGCCCCCCGCCAGCGCCGCTCCAGATCGGCGAGCCCCTCGCGTGCCGCCTGCAACACCAGGCGAGGGCGGCGGTCGTTCCACTCGAGGAGCCGGCGGGTCTCGCCGGTGCCGAACCGCTCCAGCCAGCGCTCGACCAGCCAGCGCGGATGCGAGTGACGCTCGGCGAGTGCCGCGGCGTCCGCGGACAGGTCGGCAAGCTCGGCCGGATCGGCCGAAGCATCCGGTTGGCCGGGGCTCGAGCCGAGACGGCGGAGCACCGCGTTCACGAATCCGCCGGCGCGCGGCCCGCCCTCCTCGCGCGCGAGCGAGACGCTGGTGTCCACCGCGGCGTGCGCCGGCACCCGGTCGAGCGAGACGATCTGGTACGCGCCGAGGCGGAGCAGATCCTGGAGCCGCGGCGGCACCTTGGTCCAGTCCCGCGTCACCAGCGGCGCGAGCTGTGCGTCGAGCGCGCTCTGCCGGCGCAAAACTCCGGCGGCCATCTCGTGGGCCAGACGCCGGTCGGCTTCGTCGAGGCCCCGGAGCGCGCCGTCGAGCGCCGCGTCCATGGGCCGCCCCGCCCGCACCTGCGCCAGCACGTGCAGCGCCGCGCGCCGCGGGGCCAGACCACGGGTCAGCGTCATCGCCTTGTTCACCGACATCCGCGGATCACCTAGCCAAGCATACCCCGGTCCGGCGTGGACGGCACCGCGACCTCGCGGCGGGGCATGCGCCCGGCGAGATAGGCGGCGCGGCCCGCGTCCACCGCGTGGCGCATCGCCCACGCCATCATGATGGGATCGCGCGCCTCGGCCAGCGCGGTGTTCATCAGGATGCCGTCCACGCCCTGCTCCATCGTGAGGCAGGCGTCGGAGGCGGTGCCCACACCGGCATCCACGATCACCGGCACGCCGAGCCGCCGCTTGATCGTGCGGATGCCGTACGGGTTGAGGAGTCCGAGCCCGCTGCCGATCGGCGACGCGAGCGGCATCACCGCCGCGCAGCCGGCCTCCTCGAGGCGGAGCGCGGTCACCAGGTCGTCGCTGGTGTAGGCCAGCACGGTGAAGCCGTCCTTCACCAGCTCCCGGGTCGCCGCGAGCAGCCCCGCGGTGTCGGGCAGCAGGGTCTCCCGGTCGCCGATCACCTCCAGCTTCACGAAGTCGTTGAACCCGGCCTCGCGGGCCAGCCGCGCGTACCGCACCGCCTCGTCGGCCGTATAGCAGCCGGCGGTGTTGGCCAGCAGGAAGTACCGCTCGGGGCTCAGGTGGTGGAGGACGCCCTCCTCCCGGGTCCGATCCAGATCCACCCGGCGCACGGCGACGGTCACGATCTCCGCGCCCGAGGCCTCGATGGCCTGGACCATCTCCTGATTCGTCCGATACTTGCCGGTGCCGACCATCAGGCGGGAGCGGAATGTCCTGCCACCGATGGCGAGCGGGGTGTCTACCAGCTCTGCTGGAGCGAGGGTCGTGGTCATTGAGACAAAGATAAGGGGGCTCACCCCCCGCCGACGAAGTGGACCAGCTCGACGGAGTCCCCTTCCGCCAGCGTCGTCTCTCCGAGCCGCGGCCGGCGGACGATCTCGCGGTTGAGCTCCACCACCACCGTACGCGGATCGAGGCTCAGGTGGGCCAGCAGGTCGAGCAATGTGGCGGGGCCGGGCACCCGCCGCTCCTCGCCGTTCACCACCAGTCGCAGCTCGCTCACGACGTCTCGCTCCAGGGCGCCAGCAGCGCCAGCGCGGCCGCGGCCGGATTGTCCGCCCACCACAGCGCGGCGACGGCCGCGACGCCGTACGCCCCCTCCTCGCGTACCTCGGCCGCACGCGTCGCATCGATGCCTCCGATCGCGATCACCGGAAGGCCCAGCCGCGCCGAATCGCGCACCAGCGCCAGACCGCCGGCCGGCCGGTCGGGATGCGAGGAGGTCCGGTACACGTTTCCGACCATCAGATAATCGGCTCCCTCACTCACGGCGAGCTCCGCCTCGCGCGCCGAGTGCACCGAGCGGCCGATCCAGCCGCGTGGAAACGAGGCCCTGGCCTGCGCGGGCGTGAGGTCGGTGCCGCCGAGCTGGACGCCCTGCGCCCCCGCGGCCTGCGCGACGTCGGGCCGGGCGTTGATGAAGACGGCGGCCTCGGGCGGGCGGGCGAGGGCCACCAGGCGCAGGGCCACGCGCGCGAGTGCCGCGCCTCCGGACGACCGGTCCCGGGCGTGGATCGCGACCGCCGAGCCCGCGGCGGCGATGGCCGCCGCGCGCGCCGGGAAGTCGGGCGCCGCGATCACCGCCGCATCGGTGACGGCGTGGAGGCGCGGCAGCGGCCTCATTCGAAACGGCTCCCGGCCGCGATTCCCCGGCCCCGCACCCACTCCTCCACCGTCAGGCGGGTCCGCCCGGCCGGCTGCACCTCGCTCACCGCGATGGCGCCGGTTCCGCCGGCGATCACCAGCCGGTCCGACGCGGCGAGGACGCTGCCCGGCTCGCCGCTGCCCACCGCCGGCATGCCGCCGAAGAGCTTGACCGGTGCGCCGTCGAGTGAGGCCCAGGCCCCGGGAACCGGATCGAACGCCCGGACCTGCCGCTCCAGCGAGGCCGCGTCGCGGGTCCAGTCGAGCCGGGCGGTCTCGCGCGAGATCTTGGGCGCGTAGGTGGCGGCGGCGGCGTCCTGGGGCTGCCCCGCCGCGGTGCCGGCCGACAGCTTGGAGAGCGCCTCGACCAGCGCGGCCGACCCGAGCGCGGCGAGCCGGTCGGTCAGCGTTCCGCCGGTCTCGCCGTCGGCGATCGGAGTGGAGAACCGGAGCAGA
>JACDHV010000107.1 GCA_013820855.1 Gemmatimonadales bacterium
GGGGAGAACAGCATCTGCGGGCCAGCCGACGTGGGGAGAACGGCGAGATCCATTCAACCTCCCCCCAGCCTTGGGGGGAGGTGGCGAGCCCAAGCGAGCCGGAGGGGGGCGTACCAGCGGCGCCTCCAGTGATCGCCAAACGACACATCCAGACCAGCCGCCACTGGCCCGGGCACGAACCACCGGGCTGGCGATTCCTGGGATCACCGAGCGGCGGTTGGTCTTCGCGGCGCTCGCCGGGCAGCTTCCCCTGCAGGATGCACCCGTCGCACCGGAGCAGGCCAGCCCGCGCCCGGCGACTGCGAATGTGCCGCGGCCCCCGCCGGCTCCGGCCGGGAGCGGCGAGAGGGTCGCAGCTCCAGCCGCCGCGGTGAGCGCGCCGACTCCTGAGCGGGTGGAGCCGCGGCACAGTCCTGCCCGGAGGAGAGGCGGCGCGCCGGAGGGTGTGGACGCTCTGGCGGGTCCCGCCGGGCCGGCGCGGGTGTCGGTGCGACAGGCCGCCGGCCGCACGCCGGAGGATGCGCAGCCGGGGGCGCTGCTGCGCTCGCGGCCACGAGTGGCCGAGCAGATCGAGCAGCTCCGTACGGCCGTGGCACGACTGGCGGCTCGGTCGGAGCCGCCGCAGGTAGAGGCGGTCGAGGCACCGCCAGCGCCCCCGTCGGCATTCTCTGTACCCGTCACGCGGGAAGTGGTCGTCATTCGTTCGGCGCCGCGTTCCAGTCGGGGCATCCCGCGCTCCTTCTGGGCAAGCAGCACCTTGCGGAGCATCCATCTCGGAGTGCTCCGCTGATGGCGAGACGGCGATGAGCGCCTCGACGGCGATCGGTGGGGTTAGTGCATCGTTGCGCACTCTGCTCGAGGAGGAATGGGGGCTAGCGAGCACCGTGTCAGTGACGATCCTGGCGCCGGACGAAGCCGGGGGCAGCCTCCCGCGGATCAACCTCTTTCTGTACAGAGTCGAGGAGAATCCGTTTCTGCGCAACCAGGACTGGCAGGTAAGCGAATCCGATTCGAATCAACTCGTTCCGCCGCCGCTTTCGCTGAAGCTCTATTACCTGATGACGCCTTACGCAACCAACGACCCCGACCTTGGAAACGTGACCCGGCACGAGATCCTCGGTGAAGCGATGCGGGTGTTTTATGAGCACCCGGTAGTGCCGGAAAGATATCTCGCTCGCGAGCTCATGGATGCCCGCGAGCAGATCAAGATCATCCAGAACGGACTGAATATGGAAGAGCTGAGCCAGGTCTGGAGCACCTTCTCCGAGCCCTTCCGCCCCTCCGTGCTCTACGAGGTCTCGGTCGTACAGCTCGACCAGAGCGCGTCCCGGCCGATGCCGCCACGCGTGCGTGAGATCGGCACGCCGGAGATCGGGGCGTCACACCAACCACCGGTGGTGGATCGCATGGAGCCTATAAGCGGTCCACCGGGCACCACCCTCACCTTCTTCGGTGAGCACCTCGCGGGGTGGAAGGCATACGTGACGCTACAGCGGCGGCGTATCCTGGAAGGCGCCGATATCTCCGGGGACTCGTTTCAGGTCGAACTCCCGGCTGATCTCGCGCTCGGCTTCCACGAACTCCGGGTGGACGTATCGCACCTCTTTCGCCGGACTTTCTTCTTCGAGGTGACGAGGTGAGCGAATGAATGCGCCGGCGCGGAGGGATAGGCCCGAGTCGGGAGCGACCTACGGGGACAACCATGCTTACCTGGCGGATGAACTGGGCAAGCTGGACCTGCTCCTGCGCCTGCGCGTGACGGCCTTTCGCCGGAGCTGGCAGAGCAGACCGGAAGCGGCGGGGCAGTCTCTCTACATCTCGGACGCGGAAGTGGACTGGCTGCTGGACGGCGAGCCCGCCTCTCCCTTCGACGTTTCCGCGGAGGCCCGGCTCCGCGAGGCGCTGCACGCCCGGCAGGAGGAGATCGACGCACGGGGGGGGGAGAGCTTGCGGCGCGGCGTGCCGCTGGCGCTCCCGCAGCTGGCTCGCCTGTTCGGGCTGTCCGCCTTCGAGGTGCAGGCGGTGCTCATCTGCCTCGCGCCGGAGCTGCGGTGCCGCTACGACCGGCTCTACGCCTACCTGCAGGACGACATAGCCCGCAAGCGCCCGAGCGTGGATCTGGTGCTCGAGCTGCTCTGCGAGGGCGAGGCCGAGAAGTGGAGCGCTCGTGCGCTACTCGCGCCCCAGGCGCCGCTGCTGCACACTGGAATCCTGCAGACGGTGGATGACCCGCAGAGCCCGTCCGGGTCCAGCGGCCTGGCGCAGTTCCTCAGGCTCGACCCCCGCATCCTGCACTTCCTGCTGGGGCATGGTACGCTCGACGCGCGCCTGACGAACCTGGTGGAGCTGCACCACGCCCCACGCGCGCCCTCGTCGGGGGAGCTGACGACCGAACCGGAGGTCGGGGCGGCGCTGCTCTCCTTCGCTGAGCGCTGGTCTTCCGACCTTGCGGCGGTCCGCCACCGCACCGTGCTGCACCTGCAGGGGCCGCGCGGTGTCGGGAAGCAGGAGCTGGTGCTCGCCGTCTGCGGCGTGCTCGAGCGCCCCCTGCTCTGTCTCGACGCGCAGCGGCTGCCCGGCAACTTGGAGGAGGCCGAGACCCTGCTGCGGCTGGCCTTCCGCGAAAGCCTGCTCCTCCAGGCCCCGCTCTATGTGGCGCCCGCGAGTGTGTTCCTCGGCGAAGGCGAGCAGGCGGTGGCGCTGCGCAAGGCGCTGGCGCAGGCGGTCGAGTTCTACGGTTGGCTAGTGTTCCTCGCGGGTGAGGAGCCGTGGCCGCACCGTGACCGGTTCGAGCAGGCGGTGTTCTACTCGACGGCGCTGCCGATGCCCGGTGTGCCGGTGCGGGAGAACGCCTGGAAGCAGGCGCTACGAGATACGCTGCCAGAGGCACCCGGCGATGAGCTCGCCGCGCGGCTGGCGGAGCGATTCCGGCTCACGCCGGGGCAGATCCGCGAGGCTGCCACCGCGCTCGCGCACCGGCGGCTGGTGTGCGGTGCCGGGCAACCCGTCACCTTCGAGCTGCTTGGTGCTGCCTGCCGCGCGCAGGCGCAGCACGACCTGGCGGCGCTCGCCAGCAAGGTCGAACCCTGCCACACCTGGGAGGACCTGATCCTGCCGGCCGACAAGCTGGTACAGCTGCGGGAGATGTGCAGTCAGGTGCGACACGAGCACCTGGTGCACGACGGCTGGGGATTCGGCCGCAGGCTCTCGCGCGGACGGGGGATCAGCGCCCTCTTTTCCGGCCCGCCCGGCACCGGAAAGACGATTGCGGCGGAGGTGATTGCCGCCGAGCTGCAGCTCGACCTCTACAAGATCGACCTGGCGCGGGTCGTCAGCAAGTACATCGGGGAGACGGAGAAGAACCTCTCGCGCGTCTTCGCCGAAGCCGAGGACAGCAATGCCATCCTCTTCTTCGACGAGGCCGACGCGCTCTTCGGCAAGCGCACTGAGATCTCCGACGCGCACGACCGCTACGCCAATCTCGAGACCAGCTACCTGCTGCAGCGGATGGAGGAGTACGCGGGCGTCGTGATCCTGGCGAGCAACCTGCGCGAGAACATGGACGACGCCTTCCTGCGCCGCATCCGCTTCCTGGTGGACTTCCCCTTCCCCGACACGGCGAGTCGGCTGCGCATCTGGCAAACGCACTTCCCGCCGGAAGCACCCGTGGCCGAGGAGGTGAACTACGCGCTGCTGGCCGAGCGCATCCAGGTGGCTGGCGGGAACATCAAGAACATCGTGCTCAGCGCCGCCTTCTTCGCCGCCGCCGACGGCGGGGTGATCAGGATGGAGCACCTGCTCCAGGGGACCAGGCGCGAATACGATAAGATCGGCAAGCTCTGGGACGGACAGGCGTTTACCCGACCGCTACCTTCCCGCCACGCTACCTGAGAGGACGAAGCCGATGCCATTGAGAAACGCACCCAAGATCGTGCGCGGCGCTTTCGTCGAGTGGGGCCTGAACATCCCTCCGCTGCTCGTGACCTTTCAGTTCAACCCTGTCGAGCTGGCGCGCAGCCGCTCCCTCTGGTTCGGGCCGGAGAACAGCACCCCGGAATACGAGGGGGAGCCGGGCTCGGATAAGACGGCAAATACGGGACGTCGCACAAGCGGCCGCACGCTGCGTGATTTCCACCAGGGCGCGAGCGATCTTGCGGAGATCCAACGGGGGCAAACCGTCCGCGTGCAGGAGGAAACGATCAGCTTCGACATCCGGCTCGACGCCACGGACAAGCTGGAGGAAGGCGACACGATCGCCGGTCTTTACGGTGTCCTGCCGCAGCTATCCACACTCGAGCTCATGGTCCAGCCGAAGTCGGCGGGGCTCCTGGGCGCACCGTTCGACGCGCTGCTCGGGTTCAACGAACAGGGCTTCAGCTTCACGCGGAGTCGCAACCCGCCGATGATCCTCTTCATCTGGGGCATCAAGCGCATGCTGCCGGTGAACATCAACAGCATGAATATTCGTGAAACGGAGTTCAGCACGATGCTGGACCCGATCCGGGCTACGGTGTCGGTGAGCCTGACGGTGATCGAGGGCCAGAACCCATTCCACGCCTACACCAGGCTCTACAAGGAGGCGACCTCCGCGCTGAACCTGGCCGGCATCGAGAGTATCGCCAACGTGGTCATTCCGGGCTGAAACTCATGTTCTCGAAGATCTCGCGCTACCGGAATATCCCGGACGTTGCGGTCCGGGACGCGAAAGGCCGGGTGCTGGCGTCGAAGAGCCTGCGGCTGCTGCCGGAAGTGGCCGGCACCTTCCTGCACAGGGTGGAAGAGGTGGACCGGCTCGACCACCTCGCATTCAAGTACTACGAGCAGCCGCGCGACTGGTGGCGCATTGCCGACGCGAACCCCGACTACCTGTCGCCGCAAGCGCTGCTCGGCCATGAGCCGCGGAGCACGCTTCTGCTCCCCCTGGTGTGGGATGGATCCATGCCACCCTGGTCGGAGCTGGAAGGCGCCACACCGCCCTGGTCCGAGCTGCTCGAGGCGCTGCGGCGGGCGCTCGGGGTCGAGGGTGCTCTCCTGGGTCCGCCGGAGCAGCCGGAGGCGTCGGTCGAGGTGGTGCAGGGAAGGCCGCTGTTCACGCTTCTCCCGACGCTCCGCGGCGAGCTGGACGACAGCGTGCGCACGCAGGAGGTGATGCCCGCGCTGGGGGGTGCGCTCGCCGCCGAAGGCGTCAGCTTCACGATCCCGGTGCGGGCGGGAGAGGTGCGGCGGAAAGAGGTGCGGCCGGAAAAGGTGGACGCCGTCACCTGGCGAATCACCGCGCTCGAGACCCGGCGGATCTACACCTTCCGCCATTTCCCGGGCGAAGCGCTGCTGCAGGTCTATGAGAGCGCGTTCCGCTACCACTGGATCCTGAAGGTGATCTACAACACGCAGATGACCTCGGCTGCTGCCCTGCAGGTTCAGATCCAGGAACGCGGCTTCGCTACCCGGCAACCCACAGAGGTGCGGCGCATCGGGAAGCCGGTCGTGATGCCGCCCCGGACCTGAGCGGGGACCACATGCCGAACGAGAGCTTCGTGATCGAGGTCAACGGCGAGGAGGCCACCGATCTTTACGAGGACCTGGTCAGCCTGGAGGTCGAGCTTTGCCACGAGATGCCGGCCACTTTCCAGCTCAATCTCGCGCTCTACAGGCAGCCGGAGAGCGGGCAATGGCTCCATCTGGACGACGAACGGCTGCGGGTGTGGAACCAGGTCACCATCCGCGCCGGCTTCGTGGGCGGCGGGCATGAAGAGTTGGTCAGGGGCTACGTCACGCGGGTCACGCCACGCTTCACGGCCGATGAGGAGCAGAGTGTCCTCGAGATCGCGGGGATGGATGGCAGTATGCTGATGGACCGCGAGGAGAAGCTGAAGGACTGGCCGAACAAGAAGGACAGCGACATCGCGCGGGAGATCCTCGATAGCTACGGCTTCACCGCGGAGGTCGAGAACACCGAGGTGGACCATGACGAGGCGCTCTCGACGGTGATCCAGCGCGAGACGGACCTCCAGTTCCTGCAGCGGCTGGCGAAGCGCAACGGCTTCCACTGCTATGTCGAGGGCACGACCGGCTACTTCCGGCGCGTTCCGTCCGACAACCAAACGCAGCCCGTGCTGGCGGTCCACTTCGGTGAGGCGACGAATCTCGTGAACTTCACCGCGACCGTCGATGCGCTGCGCCCCACCAACATCGCCATGTACCAGGTGGACCGCTTCAACAAGGAGGTGCTGGTGGCCGAGGTTGAAGCGGGCACGCGCGAGGTGCTGGGCCGCCTGGATGCCGCCGCCCTCCTGCGCGGCAGCGTCGAGGCAGGTCAGATCTACGTGGCCAAGAACGCGGCCACCGGCACCCCGGAGATGACGGCGCTCTGCCAGGGGCTCTTCCGGGCCGGCTCCTGGTTCGTCGAGGGGGAGGGCGAGATCAACGCGGCCGCCTACGCGCATGTGCTCCGGCCGCGCGCGCTGGTCACCATCAAGGGGGTCGGCGAAACGTACAGCGGCGTTTACTACGTCTGCCTCGTGCGGCACGTCCTCACCCGGGACAGCTACACCGAGTACTTCAGGGTGAAGCGCGACGCGCTGCTCCCTACCGGGGACGAGGATTTTTCGTCCAACGGCGACTTCGGGCTGCTCTGACCTCCGGAGGCACCGGCCATGGACCTGGAGCATGTCGTCGCCCGCCTGGCGCACCAGGTCGAGCGCCGCTTCTACGGGAAGTACCGCGGCTTCGTGGTGGACAACGAGGACCCGGAGAAGCTGGGGCGGCTCAAGCTCACCGTCCCCAGCGTGCTCGGCGACGAGGTGGTGACCGGCTGGGCGATGCCCTGTGTGCTCTATGGCGGCGCGGCCGACCAGGGGATGCTCTTCGTGCCCGACGTCGATGCGGGCGTGTGGGTCGAGTTCGAGGAGGGCGACCTCGAGTTCCCCATCTGGGTCGGCACATTCTGGAGCAAGCCCGGCGGCGAGAGCGAATTGCCGAAGCCAAACGACGCGGACGGGGCAGAGCAAGGCGAGGTGCAGTCGCCGCCGACGCGCAAGATCATCAAAACCGCGCGAAAGCACACGCTGCAGCTCGAGGACGCGGACGGGGAGGTGCGCATCCTCATCAGTGACGGACAGGAGGAGAACCGTATCGTTTTGGGAGAAAGTGGCATCACCATCGTGAACAAGAGAAACTCGATCACGATGAGCGATCGTGAGGTGGTGATCGCAGAGGGTGAAGAGGCTAACAGGAACACTATCACGATGAGTTCGACAGCCGGGTCATTGGGCAAAGGTATAGATCTCAACGGTGGAAGCCGCATCTGCCTAGAGGGACTGATCACCTGGCTGCTGACGCATACTCACGTCGGAAACATGGGCGGTCCGACGCCGCTATCGCCGGGCAGCATGGTGGATCTGGTGCAGGCGCGGATGCCGGGCGCTGGAAATGGGATCCTTTCCGATGAGGTGAGAGCAAAGTGAACGTGGCAACGGATCGGCGGGACATCGACGCGACGATCGCCGGCTGCACTCCCCGAAAATGCTCAGGTAACTCGCCATGGCGCTAGAGTACGGACGGAAGGACGAAGCGACGGGAGCCGTGGTCCTGGCCGGGATGAGTCGGCAGATCTACGAGGAGATCGACACCCTGTTGTCTCCCCTGCTCGAGGAAGCGATCGATCGAGCACCGGACGGGTCGGTTCGGGAGGTGGCGGTAAGGGCGCTGGAGGCGGCGCGCGGGTCATGGCAGAAGCTCGCCTACGCCATCGCTGCCGGGGTGGTCACCCATCTCCAGGCGAACCTCGAGGTCTGGAATGCCGAAACCGACACCGCCCCAACCCTGACCGTTGGGGGAAGGACTGGCACCACGAGCGGTCACGCCCACCCGGCAGGCGATCTCACGGTGACGCTCGAGGGATTCACCTTTCGATGAAGCGGATCGCCGGAAAGCATCGACGCCGATTCCGCCGCAGGAGCATGCGCCATGGCGACCACAAAGACGACCTTCCCCTTCCCCTTTGCCGTCAGCAGCGGGGGGCGGATCCTGGCTAGCGGCGGCGATGAGGCGATCCGCGGGAAGATCATCCAGGTGCTCTTCACCGCACCCGGCGAGCGGGTGAACAAGCCGGACTTCGGGTGCGGGCTCTTCAACCTGGTCTTCGAGCCCAACGACGTGGTGCTGGCCGCGGCGATGGAGTTCACCATCGGGCAGGCACTCGCACGGTGGCTGCGCGACGACATCATCGTCGAAACGGTCAGCGTGGCGGCGGAGGACGAGAAGGCGCTGGTGGAGGTGGTCTACACCCGCAGGCAGGCTCTTGCCCGGCAGGCGGTGCGGATACAGTTCCGCTGATAGCGGACTTCACGGTGTGGCCGAGGCGCCACATGACAGAGGCCTCGATCTATGGCTGAGACAAAGCGAGTCGCTGGGCAGGCGATCGTAGACTACATGGCGCGGGACTACGACAGCCTCCTGCGCTCCATGCGGGAGCAGATTCCCTACAAGCTCCCGGAGTGGACCGACTACGAGTCCGAGGCCGACTTCGGCAACGTGCTCCTGCAGCTTTTCGCCCACATGGGCGACATCCTCAGCTACTATCAGGACCGCGTCGCGAACGAGAGCTTCCTGGGCACGGCGCAGACGCGCCGCAGCATCATCCACCACCTGCACCTTATCGGCTACCGCCTGGCGACGGCGGCCCCGGCCTCGACGCTGCTGACCCTCGACTTCCCGGCCGATTGTAGGGAAATCGTCATCATCCGCCGCGGGGATGCCTTTGCTACCCGCAGCAGCAGGGACCGACCCAGCGTGCGCTTCGAGTACAGCGCCGAGCAACCCCTGGAGATCAACTGCGGTGCGCTGGTTCCGCGAGACGGCAGAAAGGTGGTTCCCGGGGTGCTGCCGGTCGAGGAGGGACGACTGGTCAGGGACGAGCTGCTGGGCGCCTCCGATGGTACGCCCAATCAACGCTTCCCGCTGGCGCACCCCCGCCTGATCCTGCGCTCGCTGGGCCAGGGGCAGGCGATCAACCGGGACCTCATCCTGAGAACCGAGCTCGGCGGCGCCATCACCGAGTGGAGGCTGCAGGACAGCCTGGCCTTCGGCCGCGCGAATCAACCCGACTTTGTCGTCCAGATCGATGAAATCGACCACGCCGCGGTCCTCTTCGGCGACGGCAGCTTCGGCGCGATCCCTCCCGCCGGAGCCGTCATCCGCGCGACCTACCGGGTGGGCGGCGGCAGGCACGGGAACGTGCCGGCCGGCAGCATCGACACCATCGTCGATGCGCCGCAACTCTCGCTGCTCGCCGCCGGGGTGATGAATGAGCGGGCGGCTACCGGGGGCGCCGACCGCGAGAGTATCGAGAACGCGGTGAGACACGCCCCTGCCGTCTTCCGCTCGCTCCGGCGGGCCGTCACGGCGCAGGACTACGAGGCGCTGGCACGCGAGTTCAGCGGTGTGGGAAAGGTACGCGCCACGGCAACCAACTGGAACACGGTCACGCTCTACGTGGCTCCTGAAGGCGGTGGCTACGTGAGCGATGTGCTCGAGAACAACCTGCTGGCCTACTTCGAGGATAAGCGCCCGGTCACCACGACCATCGAGATTGAGGACGTGGATTACGTACCGATCCACGTCACCGCGGAGGTTCGGGTCGTGAGCTACTACACCCCGGAACGAGTGGTCGAGAGGGTAAGGGAAGCCGCCGGCCGCCTGCTGGCCTTCGACGTGGTCGACTTCGCGCAGCCCGTTTACCTGAGCAAGTTCTACGAGGCCATCGAGGGTGTGGACGGAGTCGCGGCCGTCACCATCACGGAGTTTCGTGTCGGGACGCCGACCCCGGCGGAGGTAGAGGAGGACTACGTCGACATAGGCCGGGACCCGGTCACGGGTGAACGCCTGCTGGTCGCCCACACGGGCAAGATCCCGCTGAGAGACAACGAGATCCCCACGCCGCCGGACGAGCGGGAGTATCCTGATTACGCCGGCGGTATCCGGGTGCTGTTGCCCGAGGAGCGGAGGGAATAATGCGCCTCCAGCACCTCTCCGCCACGGCGCACCCCGCCGGGAACCGGATCGTCCTGCAGTGGGTCAACCTCGACCCCGCAGGGTTCCCACGGGTGCGCGTCGTCCGCCGCGAAGGAACACACCCCACCTCGCCGGTGGACGGAATCGTGCTGACACCGGGTGATGCACCTCCGCACCTGGAACGGGAAGACGGCGCGTGGATCTCTCGGCTCGAGGACAGCGGGCTGCGGAGCGATACGGTCTACTACTACGCGCTATTTCCGTATGAGGAACCGGAGCCTCCGCGGGCCGGGCCCGATCCTGCCAACCGAACGGGCGCCATGGCCACGGCACCGAACGGCTCGGCGGCTCGGATGGAGGAGCTGCTCCCCGCGATCTACCGCCGCTACGACGCGGACCGGGTCCGCGACAACCCGCCGGGCCTCCGGCCGGAAGACCGCAACAAGGGCCCGCTGCGCCGCCTGCTGGAGGTCACCGGCAGCCAGCTCGACCAGCTCGAGAGCTTCGCGCGCTCCACTCTCGACCTGCACGACATCGAGCGAGTGGACGGGCGCCTGCTCCCGCTGCTCGCCCAGTGGGTCGGCTGGCCGACCGACCACCGCCTCGAGATCGCCGGACAGCGCAACGAGCTACGGCAGGCGCCGCACATCTACAAGACCATCGGCATCATCCCCACCGTCGAGGCGACTATCAAGCGCGTCCTCGGTTGGGAGAGCCGCGTCAAGGAGTTCGCCCACAACGTATTTCTCTCCAACCGTCCCGAGCGCCTGAACCTCTGGCTGCGCGAGCGCGATGCCGCGGGAGTCTGGACGACACCCACGGAACCGCTGTCGCTCGACTTCGCCTATGAGGGCCGGCCCGCCGCGGGTCACGATGCCGAAGGAACCCTCTGGCTCTTCTATCATACGCTTCGGAAGGGGGAGTGGGACATCTGGTACAAGACGTACCGCACCGCCGAGGGCTGGTCTCCGAGCCAGCCGCTGACCCGCGGTTCCCGGATCGACCAGCACCCGGTGGCGGTTCTGTGGGAGGATCGCTTGTGGGTCTTCTGGAACAGCTATTCGGAGACCGAGCGGGCGTGGCGGATCGAATCCCGGGAGCGGAGCGGTGGGGAATGGCTTTCCGGCCGCGTGCTCTGGGACGACGAGATCGAGCGGAAGCGACCCTCCGCGGTCGTGGACGGATCAGGGGGCCTGTGGCTGTTCTGGCTGGAACGGGTGAGCGGGCGCTGGCAGCTCCGGTACAACCGACGGGTC
>JACDHV010000290.1 GCA_013820855.1 Gemmatimonadales bacterium
CGAAGAGCCCCACCAGATCGGGCCCCCAGGGCTCGCCCTGGCGCGAGCCGATCCGCAGCACGGTCGCGTCGGGAAGCACCACCTCCAGCTCGACGACGTGGTTCGTAGTCACCCCGTACTTCAGGCAGTGCGGCCCGCCCGCGTTCTCGGCCACGTTGCCGCCGACGGTGCACGCCGCCTGGCTCGACGGATCGGGGACGTAGTGCAGCCCGTGCGGCGCGACCGCCTCCGAGAGGCGCGCGTTCACGACGCCGGGCTGGACCCGGGCGCGCCGGCGGACCGGGTCCACCTCGAGGATGCGGTTGAGCCTGGTGAGGGCGATGAGCACCGCGTCCGGGTCGGCCACCGCGCCGCCGGAGAGGCCGGTGCCGGCGCCGCGCGCCACGAACGGCGTGGCGGTGAGATGCAGCAGACGCACCACCTCCCGCACCTCGGCCGTGGACCCCGGCATCACGACGAGGCCGGGATACGACTCCCTGGTGGGCAGGCCGTCCATGGTGTAGGTCGCGAGCTCGGCCCGGCGGTGGCGTACCCACCGCGCGCCGACGATGCGGCTCAGCGCGTCCACCATCTCCGCGGTCACCGTTCGGTGATCAGGTCGGGGCGCGCGCCGCCGCGGCCGTTGGTGTGGGCCCGCCGGTGGAGCCGGAGCGCGGACTCGACGCTCGCGGTGAGGATCGGCACCAGCATCAGGAGCGCCTCCGTCCGCCGCGCGGTGGAGCGCTCGACCAGGAGGCGCTGCTTCACGCCGGGGTCGCACTCGATGGCCGCGGAGACGTGAAAAGAGAGATCGCGGGGCTCGTCGGGAAGCGTGGTGTCCTCGGGCTCCACGTCGTTGAGCTGCCGGAGCAGCGCGTAGTAGCCGGCGAACACCTCGCGCAGGCGGCCGACGCTCTCCTCCGGGGGTTCGCTGCCCGGCTCGTCGTCGAAGGGCTGCACCAGGGCGACGAAGTAGGGCGCCGCGTCCTCCAGCGCCCGGGTCAGCACGAACCGGTCCGCGCCGAGCACGACGACGTTCGCGCGCCCGTCGGGCAGCTCCTGATTGACCCGGATCTCCGCCACGCAGCCGACCGTGCCCGGCCCCGGCATCGCGTCATCGCGTCCGGCCGGCGTGATGCCGAAGCGCCGGTCACCCTCCAGGCAGTCGGCCAGCATCCGCCGGTACCGCGGCTCGAAGATGTGCAGCGGAAGCGGCGTGCCGGGAAAGAGAACGACCGACAGCGGGAAGATCGGAAGCCGGAAGGGCATGCGCGGAATCTAGCGGGACGGCGGGACGGCGGGACGAGGGACGTGTGGGCCATTGCTCTAGCGGGATCGAGACAATGAAAGCGGCGCCCCGGGAGTGTTCTCCGAAGCGCCGCTCTAGTTTCCGCCGTTCCGCCGTTCCGCCGTTCCGCCGTCCTTACGCCGCCCCCCAGAACCCCCGGAGCGACCGCACGTCCGCGCTGTCGCGCAGCTTCTCGAAGGCGCGCTCGCGGATCTGGCGGATGCGCTCGCGGGTGACGCCGAGGAGCGCGCCGATCTTTTCGAGCGTCAGGGCCTCGGAGCCCTCCTCGAGGCCGTAGTAGAGCGAGAGGATCTTGCGCTCGCGCGGGGTGAGGTGGCGCTGGAAGAGCTTGTCGATGAACTCGCGCTGGAGGCGGCTGTCGGTCATCTCCTCGATCTCGACCTGCCCGTTGCCCGCCACCCGCTCGCCGAACGTGCTGGCCCCGCGGTCCTGCCGCTCGACCGGCGCGTCGAGCGACACCTCGGTCGAGGTCATCCGCCGGGCCGAGCGGATGTTGTCCACCGTGTCGTTGAGCGCGGTCGCGACCTCCTGGTCGGTGGGCTCGCGTCCCAGCTCCTGCGCCAGGAACGCCTGCGCCCGCGACATGCGGACCAGCGCGGAGTTCTGGTTGAGCGGGATCCGCACGCTCCGGGTCTGTTCGGCGAGCGCCTTGAGCACCGCCTGCCGCACCCACCACACCGCGTAGGAGATGAACTTGACGCCGTGGTCGGGATCGAACTTCCGGACCGCCTTGAGGAGCCCCTCGTTGCCGATCGCCACCAGCTCGGAGAGGTCGAGGCCATGCCCCTGGTACTTCTTCACGTAGGAGATCACGAACCGCAGGTTGGCCGTGACCAGCCGCTCCGCGGCCACCTCGTCGCCCGACAGCGCCCGGCGGGCCAGACGCTTCTCCTCGTCGGGGTCCGTGATCATCGGGAGCTTCTGAATGTCGAGGAGATACTGGTCGAACGAGCCGGACGGGTTGGACCGGGGAAAAGCGCGGGCTTTCCCAGTACGGACGTGGGCCATGATCACCCTCGACAAAGGTTACAGGACGGCGACTATGGTTTGGCTGGCCAGAAAGTGCTGGAAAGGTTGATCAATATAGGTTTTACGGTGTTGCCGGTCAAGCAAAAATGGATATCCACATCACAAAACGTTTGTGGGCAAACGGTTCGTGACTTTGTCCACCCGCACCCCGATTTGTCCACGCGGCGGGGGCAGGGGCTGGTGCTTAACTAGTTATCCAGTAATGACTTAGGATATTGCATCCAGCGCGGCCCGGATGCTCGCTTCCCCGGCCTCGGTGGTCCAGTCCGGGCCGCTCCCCATGGCGCCGATCTCCCGCGGCAGCGCGAAGCGTATCTCTCGGCCCCGGTTCTTCTTGTCGCTGCCCATCGCGGCGATCAGCCGGTCGGCCGCGACCGGCTCGGGCACCCGCGTCGGAAGGCCCAGCCGCTCGAGCAGCGCCACCACCCGGGCGCCCGGCTCCGGCGTGGCCAAACCGAGTCCGGCGGCGAGCGCCGCTTCGGCCACGAGGCCCAGCGCGACCGCCTCGCCGTGAGGCACCCGGTACTCCGTCGCCCCCTCGATCGCGTGCGCCACCGTGTGCCCGGCATTGAGGATCGCGCGCCGGCCTCCCTCGCGCTCGTCCTCGCTCACCACCGCGGCCTTGATCTCGACGCTGCGCCGCACCAGGTGCCGCAGCGCGGCGGCGTCGCGCGCCACCAGGCGCCCGGCCTCGCGCTCGATCCACTCGAAGTACTCCCGGTCGGCGATCAATCCGTGCTTCACCGCTTCGGCCAGGCCGGACCGGTACTCGCGCTCGGGCAGCGTCGCCAGCACGGCGGGATCGGCCAGCACGGCGGCCGGGGGGTGGAAGGCCCCGATGAGGTTCTTGCCCTCGGCGGTATCCACTCCCGTCTTTCCGCCGACCGACGCGTCGAGCATGGCGAGCAGCGTGGTGGGCACCTGCACGTACGGCACGCCGCGCATGTACGTCGCCGCAACGAAGCCCGCGAGATCCCCCGCGACGCCGCCGCCCAGCGCCACGATGCCGCTGTCCCGCCCGAAGCCGAGACGGAGCAGCTCGTCGGTGAGCCGGCTCCAGGTCTCCCGGGTCTTCGAGCGCTCGCCGGGAGGAAAGGTGAGCGTCACGCCGTCCCACCGCCCCTCGGCCGGTGAACTGTCGCCGAGCTGGCCCCTTCGATAGAGCGCGGCGACCGTCTCGTCCGCGATCATCGTGACGCGGCGGCCGGCGAGATGCTCGCCCACCAGCCCGTCGAGCCCGGCG
>JACDHV010000108.1 GCA_013820855.1 Gemmatimonadales bacterium
GCTCGACGCCGAAGCGGCCCGCGCGTCGGAGAACTGGCGGATGAGCCGCATCGCCGTGGTCGAGCGGAACATCCTCCGGCTCGCGATCCTGGAGCTCCGGCAGGGGGACGTGCCCCCCAAGGTGGTTATCGACGAGGCCGTCCGCCTGGCGCACTGGTTCGGGGGTGCCCGTGCGCCGGGATTCGTGAACGGGGTGCTCGACGGCCTGGCCCGCGCCAGCGGCCGGCTCTGACTCGATGAACGTCCTGTTGGTCAACTGGCAGGACCTCGAGAATCCGCAGGCGGGCGGAGCGGAGATCCACCTGTTCGAGATCTTCACCCGGCTGGCCGGCGCGGGCCACCGGGTGCGGCTGGTATGCTCCGGCTGGAAGGGCGCGCCGCCGACCGCGCGGATCGGCGGCATCGACGTATTGCGGACGGGCCGGCGGAACAGTTTTGCGCTGCGTGGTCGCGGCGCGGTCCGCCGGGCCATCGAGCGGGAGCGCCCCGACATTCTGGTGGAGGACATCAACAAGCTGCCGCTCTTCTTGGCCGGGTCCACGGACCTTCCGTTCTGCGCCGTGGTGCCTCACCTGTTCGGCGAAACCGCGTTTCAGGAGGCGCCCTGGCCGATGGCCGCCACCGTGTGGCTGGCGGAGCGTCCGCTGCCGCGGGCATACCGCCGGGCCCGCTTTCACGCGATCAGCGAGAGCACGCGAGACGATCTGGTGGCCAGGGGGGTCGCCCCCGAGCGCATCCGGGTGATCCACCCCGGCGTGGACAGCGCGCACTTCAGTCCCTCCCCCGCGGAACCGCGTGCGGCGGAGCCGCGGTTCTTGTACGTGGGACGGCTCAAGCGTTATAAAGGAATAGGACTCGCGGTTCGGGCGCTGGCGCTCGCGCGCCGGGAGCGGCCCGACCTGCGCCTGGATATCGCCGGCACCGGTGATCATCGGCCGGAGCTGGAGCGCCTGACCGCCGAGCTCGAACAGGGATCCGCCGTGACCTTTCACGGCTTCGTCAGCGAGGCGCGCAAAGTGTCGCTTCTGCGCGGCGCCTGGGCGAATTTGCTGTGCTCCCCGAAGGAGGGGTGGGGCATCACCGTGGTGGAGGCGGCGGCCTGCGGAACGCCCTCGATCGCGTCCGACAGCCCCGGCCTTCGTGACTCGGTGCGGCACATGGAGACCGGGTACCTCGTGCCTCACGGCGACGTGAAGGCGCTGGCCGCCCGCATGCTGGAGCTCGCCGGCGACACCGCCCTCGTGGCCCGCCTGGGTGCGGCCGCGCGCCGGTTCGCCGAGCGGCTGACCTGGGAGCGATCGGCCGCCGAGACGGAGCGTCATCTCCTCGATATCACCACCGGCTCGGCCTGACGCCGAGCCAGAAGGGACCTCTCATGCAGACGACGATCACCGCCCGCCACACCGAGATCTCCGACGCGCTGCGCGAGCGCGCCCTCACCGTGGTCGAGCGGCTGGGGAGCTTCGCCGCCAAGCCGATCGAGGCCGCGGTCGTCTTCGACACGGAGGGTCCCCAGCGGACCGCGGAGCTTCGGCTGCACGTGGCGCGTGGCGAGGTGCTCGTCGCGAAGGGAGAGGCCGAGGACCATCGCACCGCCCTCGACCGGGCGGAGGACAAGCTGCGCAAGCAGCTGGAGAAGGCCTCCGCCCGTCGCCGGCGCCCCAGGCCCTCCCAGGCCGAACCGCTCTGATGCTCCGCCTCCGGGATTTTCTCTCGCGCCGCGGCGACTCGCTTCAGCTCGAGGCGCTGACCGGCGAGCTGGGGCTCGACCGGCAGCTCCCGGAGGCGGAGGTCGCCGGACCCGGACTGGCGCTGGCCGGGTACACGGGGCGCTTCGCGCCGAACCGGCTGCACGTCTTCGGTGAGACCGAGATCACCTATCTGCAGTCGCTGCCGGCCGAGCACCGGCGCGCGGCGCTGGAGAAGTTCTTCGAGTTCGAGCTGCCATGCATCTTCGTGACCAAGGGGCAGGATGTCCCCGCCGAGATGCTCGAGCTCGCCCGGCTGCGCGGAGTCCCGGTGATGCGGAGCAAGCTCAAGACCGCGGAGTTCTACCGCCGGGTGAAGCCGATCGTGGAGGAGGCGTTCGCGCCGCGGACCACGCTGCACGGCTCGCTGGCCGACGTCTACGGCGTCGGCCTGCTGTTCGTCGGTCGCTCGGGCATCGGCAAGAGCGAATGCGTGCTGGACCTGGTCGAGCGGGGCCATCGTCTCGTCGCCGACGACGTCGTGCAGGTCGTCCGCCGGGGGAACGGCATCCTGATCGGGCGTGGCCACGAGCTGGCCGCGCACCACATGGAGATCCGCGGGATCGGCCTGATCGACATACCCGCGCTGTTCGGCGTGCGGGCGGTGCGGCAGCAGAAGCGCATAGAGGTGGTGGTGGAGCTGGACGACTGGGAGACCGCCAAGGACGCCGACCGCACCGGGCTCGCCCGGGAGGAGACCACTATCCTCGACGTCGTGGTTCCCCGCGTCGTCGTCCCCCTGAATCCCGGCAAGAACATCACGGTCGTCTCCGAGGTCGTGGCGATGATGCACCTGCTCCGCTATTCCGGGGTGGACGTGGCGGCCGCGTTCAACGCCAGGCTCATCAAGCGGATGAAGGAGCAGCGGGGGGTTCGCGAATATCTTCAGGAAGATTATGAGTGAGGAGCTGCGGGGCGTGGTGGTGTGCCACGGGGGCCTGGCCCAGGCGCTGGTGGACGCGGCGGAGTCGATCAGCGGCGTGACCAGCGTGCTGCTGCCGGTCTCCAACTCCGGCTGCGACCGCGACGCGCTCGAGCGGCGGGTGTCGGAGGCGGTGAACGGCCGGCCCGCCGTCGTGTTCGTGGATCTGGCGTCCGGCTCCTGTCTGTTCGCCGTGCTGAAGCGGGAGGGCGTCCTGCCGGAGGTCAAGGTGGTCACCGGCGTCAATCTCGCGATGCTGGTGGACTTCGTCTTTCACGTCTCCCTCCCCGCCGCGGTGGCGGCGGAGCGCGCGATCGCGGCCGGCATCAGGGCGATCCGGATACCCTGATGGCCATCGTGCTCTTTCGGGTGGACGACCGGCTGATCCATGGGCAGGTGGTCGTGGGATGGGGCCGTCCGCTCGGCGTCAATCGCATCGTGCTGGTGGACGAGCAGGTCGCCACGAGCGCCTGGGAGCAGGATCTCTACCGGATGGCGGTGACGCCGGACATCGAGGTCGAGTTCCTGACCGTGGCGGACGCGGCCGCCCGGCTCCGCGACTGGCAGGCCGACGTGCGCCGCACGCTGGTCCTCACCGGCGATCTCGACACCATGGCGGCGCTCCATGCCCTCGACCCGGTGACGGTGCACCGAATCAACCTGGGCGGCATCCACCACCGGGCCGGCCGCCGGGAGCGGCTGCCCTACCTGTACCTGACGGACGACGAGATGGCCCGGCTCATGGCACTCGACGCGGCCGGCGCCGCCGTGGCCGCGCAGGATCTGCCGACGACCTCTCCCGTCGCCCTGAAGGCGCTGCCATGACCGATCTCGCCCCGTCCGGCGCGCTCCTCCTGGTGATCTGGGGCACGCTCGTGGGACTCGATCTGGTGAGCGTCCCGCAAGTCATGATCGCGCGCCCGGTGGTGGCGGGAGCGGTGGCCGGCTGGCTGGCGGGCGACCTCGAGGCGGGGCTCCGAGTCGGCGTGCTGTTCGAGCTCTTTGCGCTGGACGTGCTGCCCGTGGGCGCGGTCCGCTACCCCGACTACGGTCCCGCCACCGTGGCGGGCACCGCCCTGGCCGCGGACTCGCCCTGGCAGTTCGCGCTCGGACTGAGTACGGCGGTCGGGCTGGTCATCGCCGTGCTCGGCGGGTTCGGCCTTCAATGGGTACGGCGAGCGAATGCGCGTGCCATCCAGCGCCATTCGGCGGCGCTCGCCGCGGGAGAAGGCGGCGCGATTCGCCGGCTCCAGTACGGCTCGCTCCTCCGCGACGCGGGGCGGGCCGCGGGACTGACCGTACTCGGCCTCGTCTGCGCGTGGGTCCTGGCCGAGCCGCTGGCCCGGCTCGATCGCTCTACGGCGCTCGGCCTCACGCTCGTGGCGATGGGCTGCGGGCTCTCGGCGGTCATCAGCGGGGCGTTGCGGAGCGCCGGCCGCGGGGGGCGGCTTCGGTGGCTCGGCACCGGCGCGCTGGTGGGGCTGATCGTGGCGGCGCTCCGATGAATGGAGGCTGGCGCGCGTGGCTGCGGCTCTTCGCAGTGCAGGGAACCTGGAACTACGAGCGGATGCTGGGCGTCGGCATGGGCTACGCGGCGGAGCCGTTGCTGGAGGACCTGAAGACGGTGGACCCGGTGCGGCACACGGAGGCCGTGGTGCGCTCGGCCGAGTTCTTCAACTGCAACCCGAATCTGGCCGGTCTCGCGCTGGGCGCGACCGCGAGGGCCGAGTACGATGCGGTGCCGGGGGCGCAGATCGCCCGGCTCCGCACGGCGCTGTGCAGCCCGCTGGGGGCGCTGGGCGACCAGCTGTTCTGGGCCGGGCTGGTGCCGCTCCTGGTCGGCGCCGCGTTGATCGGCGTGGCGCTCGGGGCGGCCTGGTGGGCGTTGCCGGCCTTCCTGGTGGTGTACAACCTGGCCCGGGTGGCGACGGGAGTGTGGGCGCTCCGCACGGGCCTCGACGCGGGGATGGCGGTCGGGAACGCAATCGCGACCTCCTGGATGTCCCGGGCCATCGAGCGCGTGGGTCCGGCGGCGGGGTTCAGCATCGGCGCGGCGATTCCGCTGGTTTCGGCCTGGTACCTCGAGGCGATCGGATGGCCGGCGGCGCTCGGGGCGATCGCGGTCGCGCTCACCGGCGTCGCCGTCACGCGCTGGTTCGGCGCCTCGCTCACCACGGTGCGCTTCACCCTGCTGGCGCTCGTGCTCCTGGTCCTGTTTCGATGGGTGCTGCCATGATCGAGCGCGAAGCGACCATCGTGAACCAGGAAGGCCTCCACGCCAGGCCCGCGGCGAAGATCGTGCGGCTGGCGAGCACATTCGATTCGGAGATCGAGCTCTTCAAGGACGGCCTGGCCGTCAACGGCAAGAGCATCATGGGCGTGATGATGCTCGCCGCCGAATGCGGCAGCTCGATCGTGGTCCGCGCGGACGGAGCCGACGCGGAGCAGGCGGTGGAAGCGATCACCCGGCTCGTGGCCGGCGGATTCGGGGAGACCTGAGCGTGTCGCATATCGTGCGTGGGATCGGAGTGTCGCCCGGGGTCGCCATGGGTCCCGCGGTGATCGTGCAGTGGGACTTCCCCGACGTGCCCGACCGGGCCGTGGCACCCGATCAGGTGGAAGTCGAGGTGGCCCGGCTGCGGGAGGCCGTGGCGGCGGTGGTGGCCCACCTCCACGAGCTGGGGCAAAAGGTGCTGCGACGGGCGGGCCCCGAGGAGGCGAGGATCTTCGATGCGCAGATCCTCATGGCCCAGGACGAGGAGTTCCTGGGCGCGGTCGAGGTCCTCATCCGCAAGAATCAGCTCAGCGCCGAGACGGCGTACGAGTTCAAGGCGCTGGAGCTCCGGAACCTCTGGTCCGGCGCGGCGCGCCTGCGAGAGCGGCTGGCGGACCTGCACGCGATTCAGCTCCGTATCATCAACCACCTCCTCGGCCGGTCGGGCACCGAGCTGTGGGCGATGCCGGACGACGAGCAGGTGATCGTGGTGGCGCACGAGCTGTCTCCCGGTCTCACCGTGCAGCTCGACCGGGAGCACGTGGTCGGGCTGGTGAGCGAGGAGGGCACCCGGACGGCCCACGCGGCCATTCTCGCGCACAGCCTCGGGATCCCGGCCGTCATGGGCGCCGTCGGGGCGCTGTCCAGCATTCCCAACGGCACCACACTGCTGCTCGACGGCCAGAGCGGGATCATCGTGCTCGATCCCACCCGGGACGAGGTCGACGACGCCAAGACCCAGGTGAGCCGGCGGCACAAGCTCGAGCTTCAACTCGAGGGGGTGGTCGAGCAGCCGGCCGTGACGCCCGCCGGCCGCCCGATTCTCCTGATGGGCAACGTGGATCTTCCGGAAGAGATCGAGCCCGCGCTGCGGCTCGGAGCCGAGGGCGTCGGGCTGCTGCGCACCGAGTTTCTGCTCACCGGCCGCGCGACCCTCCCGACCGAGGACGAACAGGCCGCGTACTTCCGGAGGGTCGCGCTCGCCTTTCCCGACCGCACGGTCATCATCCGGTCGTTCGACCTCGGGGGCGACAAGTTCCCGGCCGCCTTCAAGGCGCCACAGGAGGCGAACCCCTTCCTCGGCTGGAGATCCATCCGGGTGTGCCTGGACGAGCCGGAGGTCTTCCGGCCGCAGATCCGGGCGGTGCTCCGGGCGGCATGGGGGCGGGACGTTCAGCTGATGCTTCCGCTCATCACCCGGGTCGAGGAGGTCGTGGAGACCCGGGCCATCGTCCAGGAGGAGGCGGAGGCGCTCAAGGCCGCCGGCGTCAGGGCGGCCGAGACCCTGCAGGTCGGGGTCATGGTCGAGACTCCCGCCGCCGTGCTCATCGCCGACCGGCTCGCCGAGGTGAGCGCCTTCTTCAGCGTAGGGACCAACGATCTCACCCAGTACACCATGGCGGTGGACCGCGGCAACGCGCGCTTGGCCGACCGCTTCACGCCGCATCACCCGTCGATCGTTCGGCAACTCCATCAGGTGGCCGAAGTGGGTCGCGAGGCCGGCATCCCGGTGAGCGTCTGCGGCGAGATGGCCTCCGAGGCCCTGAGCGCGGTGCTGCTGGTGGGCCTGGGGTACGATCGCCTCAGCGTCTCCCCGCCCGCACTGCCGCTGGTGAAGTGGGTGGTGCGCACGGTGCCCGACGAGGCCACCCGGCGCGCGGCGGAAATCGCGCTTGCCGCGTCGAGCGCCGCGGAGGTGTCGGCGGCGCTCCGGGAGACGGTCGGCGAGTTCATCGACGTGCGCCTGCTCGACCCGAGCTCGGCGTTGCCGGGGAGGGGGCGGGTGGGTAGCTTGAGGCCGCAATAACCGCGGATCTCTCTCACACCGAGCGTTCGAATGGGCGGTTCCAAGCGCCACGTCTTCACGTCGGAGTCGGTCACCGAAGGCCATCCGGACAAGATGGCCGATCAGATCTCCGACGCGGTGCTCGACGCGATCCTCTCCCGGGATCCCGCCGGGCGCGTCGCGTGCGAGACGCTGGTGACGACCGGAATGGCGGTGGTGGCGGGAGAGATCACCACCAGCACGTACGTGCACATTCCCGACCTCGTCCGCGAGACGGTGGAGTCCATCGGCTACACCGACGCAGCCTACGGGTTCGATGGGCGAACCTGCGCGGTGCTCACCTCGATCGACCGGCAGTCGCCCGACATCGCCATGGGGGTCGATGCCGGCAGGACGAAGGAGCAGGGCGCCGGCGACCAGGGGATGATGTTCGGCTACGCCACCAGCGAGACCCGCGAGCGCATGCCGTTGCCGATCATGCTCGCGCACCGGATCGCCGAGCGGCTGGCCGCCGTCCGGAAGGGATTACCCGGGCACCCGCGCATCGACTGGCTGCGGCCCGACGGCAAGACGCAGGTGTCCGTGGAATACGAGGAGGACCGGCCCGTGGGCATCCGGACCGTCGTGGTCTCCACCCAGCATGCCGCGCGGCGGGGCACACGGGAGCTCGCCCAGGGCACCATCCGCGAGGCGGTGATCGAGGAAGTCATCAAGCCGGTGCTCGATGCCCACGGCCTCGAGTACCGCGGCACCAAGTTCCTCATCAATCCCACCGGACGCTTCGTGATCGGCGGCCCCCACGGCGACGCGGGACTCACCGGCCGCAAGATCATCGTCGATACCTACGGCGGGATGGCTCGGCACGGGGGAGGGGCGTTCAGCGGGAAGGACCCGTCCAAGGTGGACCGCTCGGCCGCCTACGCGGCGCGCTGGGTCGCCAAGAACCTGGTCGAGGCCAAGCTGGCGCGGCGTTGCGAGGTGCAGGTCGCGTACGCCATCGGCGTCGCGCGCCCGGTCTCGGTGATGGTGCAGACGTTCGGCACCGGGGCGATGCCCGACGTGCAGATCGAGAAGATCGTGGACGAGGTGTTCGACCTGACGCCCAAGGGCATCATTGACGCCCTCAAGCTCAGGCGTCCAATTTACCGGGCGACCGCCACGTACGGTCATTTCGGCCGCCGGCCGGTAATTGGCGTGTACAAGAACGGAGCCAAGCACCAGAAGGTCGACCAATTCACCTGGGAGCGAACCGACCGCGTGAAGGACCTGCTGTCGGCCGCCCGATGAGGATCGCATGAGCGTGCAGACCGAAGTGGCCAGGTACGACGTCCGGGACATCAGCCTGGCGGACGAGGGCAAACGCCGGACCGAGTGGTCGGAGCGATCCATGCCGGTGCTGCGCCAGATCCGCGCGCGCTTCGCCAAGGAACAGCCCCTCAAGGGCACCCGTCTCTCGGCGTGTCTCCACGTCACCACGGAGACGGCGAACCTGATGATCACGCTCCGGGCGGCCGGGGCGGACATCGCCCTCTGCGCCTCGAACCCGCTGTCCACCCAGGACGACGTGGCCGCGCACCTGGTGCGCGACCACGGAGTTCACGTGTACGCCATCAAGGGCGAGGACCACGAGACCTACTACACCCACATCGCCCAGGCGCTCGCCTTCGCGCCCGACATGACCCAGGACGACGGGGCGGACCTGGTCGGCTCGCTCCACATGATCGCGCTCAACCGCCTGGACGATCTGGCGCCTCCCATCCGCCGCTGGGTGGAGTCGCTGTCCACGGACGAGCGGCGGGCCCTGGTGGCCGGCGTGCGCGGCTCGACCGAGGAGACCACCACCGGCGTCATCCGCCTCAAGGCGATGGCGAAGGAGGGCGTGCTCCAGTTTCCCATCATCGCGGTGAACGATTCCGACACGAAGCACATGTTCGACAACCGCTACGGTACCGGCCAGTCCACGCTGGACGGCATCGTCCGGGCGACCAATCTGCTGCTGGCGGGAAGCACGGTCGTGGTGGTTGGCTACGGCTGGTGCGGGCGGGGTGTGGCGATGCGGGCGCGGGGCGCCGGGGCGCACGTCATCGTGACCGAGGTGGAGCCGGTGCCGGCGCTCGAGGCCCGCATGGACGGCTTCGAGGTGCGGCCCATGGCCGACGCCGCGCCGGTCGGCGACCTCTTCGTGACGCTGACCGGCAACATCCACGTGATCCGCGCCGAGCACTTCTCGGCCATGAAGGACGGCGCGATCGTCTGCAACTCCGGCCACTTCAACGTGGAGCTCGACCTGGACGGTCTGGCGCGCATCGCGTCGGAGCGCCGGATGGTGCGGAACCTGGTGGAGGAGTTCGTGGTCAAGGGCCGCCGGATCATGGTCCTGGGCGAGGGCCGCCTGATCAACCTCGCGGCCGCCGAGGGTCACCCGGCGAGCGTGATGGACATGTCGTTCGCCAATCAGGCCCTCGCCGCCGAGTTGCTCGCCAAGGAGTCCAAGACCCTCTCCAAGTCCGTGCACCGGCTCCCGGCCGCGGTCGATCAGGAGATCGCCCGGCTCAAGCTCCAGAGCATGGGCATCGCGATCGACACGCTCACGGCCGAGCAGGTCGAGTACCTGGCGAGCTGGGACGCGGGGACCTGAACGCCGAAATCCGCGAACGTGAACGGTGAACGGTGAACGGGGCTCGCATGGCGGACCCCGTTCGCCGTTTACCGTTCACGGTTCGCGCCTTCGTCGAATCGCCCGGTTGCATTCCGGGTGCGTCCGGGGGCACAATTCGCCTATGATCGAAGTGACCGTGGCGCACCTGGGGCTCGACCGGACGACCAATACCCCGGTCGTGATTCTGAGAGAGAAGGAAGGGGCCCGCGTGCTGCCGATCTGGATCGGGCCCGCCGAGGCCAGCGCCATCGCCATGGAGCTTCAGGGGATGAAGGCGCAACGCCCGCTGACGCACGACCTGCTCAAGCAGATTCTGCTCGGGCTCGGCGGCGACCTGCGCCGGGTCGTGATCAGCGCGGTCAAGGAGAACACCTACTTCGCCGAGCTGCTCATCCGCCGGGACGACCACGTCTTCCAGGTGGACGCGCGGCCGTCCGACAGCATCGCGCTCGCGCTCCGGATGCGGGCCCCGATCTACACCAGCGACCAGCTGCTCGACCAGAGCGGGGTGGAGAGCGACGAGCCCTCTCCCGATCCCTCACTCGAGGCGGACAAGCTCAAGGAGTACCTCGAGAGGATGGATCCGCAGGATTTCGGGAAGTTCAATCCCTGAAGGTCGCTCTCGCCCTTTTCGTCGTTCTCGCCGGCCCCCTCGCCGCCCAGTCCGTTTCAGGCATCGTCGTGCGACCAGCCGGGAGCGACTCGCTGGCCGTCGCCGGTGCGCGCGTCGTCCTACACCAGGTATCACCGGCCGCCCAGGGCCCTGTGGACTCCGCCTCGACAGGGCGCGACGGCCGCTTTCGGTTCTCGCTCCCCCCCGACACGAGCGCGCTGTACCTCCTGAGCGCGCGCCATCACGGGATCGAGTACTTCTCGACTCCGCTCGACCGGACACGGCCCGGCGGAACCGGAACGGTCACGCTGGTCGTGCACGATACCTCCAGCACCGTACCGGTTGGGGTGTCGGCGCGGCACGTCGTCATCCCCCGCGAGGGCGAAGGCGGCGTCCGTGACGTCCTCGACCTCGTGCTGCTCGCCAACGCAGGGCGCCGGACCCGGGTGGCGCCCGACAGCCAGGGCTGGTCCTGGGCCGGACCCCTGCCGCCGCGCAGCGAGGGATTGGAGCTGGGCGAGAGCGACGTGTCGCCCGACGCGGCCACCCGCCGGGGTGATTCCGTGATCGTTTCGGCGCCGATCTCGCCGGGCGAGAAACGGCTCGCCTTTCAGTACCACCTGCCCGGCGGCCGCCAGAACATCGAGATCCCCGTCGGAGCCCAGCCCGTCGACTTGAGCGTGCTGCTCGAGGAGCCCGGAGGCACGGTCAGCGCGCCGGGCCTGGCCCTCGCGGACAGCCAGCTGATCGAGGGCAGGGCGTTCCGCCGATGGAGCGGCGAGGTTCCGGCCCACGCCACCGTTCGCGTCGTGCTGCCGGGCACGGCGTTCGACGCGCAGCCCATCCTCGCCGGCATGGTGGCGGTGCTCGCGCTGGCGCTGCTCGCGGCGGCCTGGCGGCTGCTCCCCCGCCGCCAGGT
>JACDHV010000291.1 GCA_013820855.1 Gemmatimonadales bacterium
CTCGTCGTCGGGCTGGTGAAGCGCACCAGCGGCAGCATTTCGTCCCCCCGCTAGCACCGCCTCGCGGCTGGTCGGCTGGACGCGCGGGGCACCGCGTGGCCAGCCGCTAGCCTGCCCCGGACTGCGCCCCGGCCGCCTCCCGCAGGGCCGCGACCGCCGAAGCGGCTTCGTCGTCGGTCCGGCCGAGGGAGAGCAGGGCGTAATGCGTCATGGCCAGCGCCAGCTCGCGCTCGCCCATCACCGTGCGTCCCACCCCCAGGCGGTGGAAGTACCGCTCTTCGCCTACCCCGTGGGTCCGAAGGACGATGTCGATCGCGGGGTTCGCCTTGCGGGCGAGCTGGATGATCTCCCGAGCCTGGTAGGGATCCGGGGTCGCGACGGCGAGCAGCCGCGCCCGCTCGGGATGCGCGAGCCCCAGAATTCCCGGCCGGGTCGCGTCGCCCGAGATGGCCCTCACCCCGCGCTTGCGAAGCGCCTCGACGGTACGTCTGTCGCGCTCGATGGTGACGTAGGGAATGCCGTGGCGCGCGAGCGCCTCGGCCACCGTTCCGCCGACGCGTCCGTGCCCCACGAGCACCGCGTGGTCCCGGAGGGGCTCGTCGCCCGCCATCGCCCGCTCGATGTCCGCCACCTGCTCGGTGCGCTCCAGCATCTCGAGGAGGCGCGGACTGGCGTTCAACCATCGCACCACCGGGCGGATCAGGGCGAACGCCGCCGGGTTCAGGGTGATCGTGAGCAGTGCTCCCGCGACCACGAGGCTCTGCCCCTCGGGCGGGAGCAGCCGGAGGGACACACCGAGCCCGGCGAGGATGAAGGAGAATTCGCCGATCTGCGCCAGGCTGGCCGACACGGTGAGCGCGGTGCGCAGCGGATACCGGAACGTCAGCACGATGGCGAAGGCCGCCAGCGATTTGCCGGCCATGACGATCAACACGACCGCCAGGACCTGGAGCGGCTGGCCGACGAGAATGCCCGGATCGAACAGCATCCCGACCGAGACGAAGAAGAGGACGGAGAACGCGTCCTGGAGCGGAAGCGCCTCCGATGCGGCCTGGTGGCTGAGATCGGACTCGCTGATCACCACGCCGGCAAAGAACGCGCCCAGCGCGAACGAGACCCCGAAGAGACCGGCGGCGCCCACCGCGACCCCGAGGGCGATGGCGAGCACGCACAGGGTGAACAACTCGCGCGAGCCGGAGCGGGCCACGCGTTCCAGCAGCCAGGGAACGGCCCGCCGTCCCACCACGAGCATCAGCGCGAGGAAGGCGATCACCTTCGCCAGGGTCAGCGAGAGCGTCGCGAAGAGGCCGGTCGTCCGCGGAGCGTCTCCGGCCGCCTCGAGCGAGACTCCGCCGAGTGACACCGCCAGCGTCGGCAGCAGCACCAGCGCGAGCACCGTCACCACGTCCTCGACGATCAGCCAGCCGACGGCGATCCGCCCATCCGCCGAGTCGAGCACGCCTCGCTGCTCCAGCGCCCGGAGCAGCACCACCGTGCTCGCCACCGAGAGCGAGACCGAACACGACTCCCTGGCCCCATGACCAGCCCCAGAGGCGGGCCACGGCGGCCCCGAGCGCCGTGGCGACGGTGATCTGCGCGATCGCCCCCGGCACTGCTATGCGACGGACCGCCAGGAGGTCGCCCAGGGAGAAGTGAAGGCCGACGCCGAACATGAGCAGGATGACACCGATTTCGGCGAGCTGGCCGGCGAGCAACGGGTCGGCCCTGAATCCCGGCGAGAACGGACCGACGGCGATACCCGCCACCAGGTAGCCCACCAGCGGCGGCATGTGCAGGCGCTGCGCGATGAACCCGAACACGAAGGCGAATCCGAGCCCGGCGGCGACGGTGAAGATGAGCGTCGTGTCGTGAGGCATCGTTGCCTGTGTGGACGTGAGCGGGCCGGAGCCGACTGAGAAGATGGCACCGGACACCGGAACTCGCTAACGTTTGCGCACCCAGATCCTCCCCAGATCCTCATGGAGCGCTCGATGACGGACACCGACCGGCGGCGCTGCGTGGTGGTTGCCGGCTTTCCCCGAAGCGGCACGAGCTGGATCGCCAAGTGCCTCTCGTTCGCCCCCGGCTTCACCTATTACCGCGAGCCCGACAACTACAGCTTCGTGCCCGGCGCCGAGGAGCGTTTCGAGTATCTCTATCTCACCGCCGAGCACGACGACCCGGCGTATCGGCGCCTCATGATGCGGGCCGTCGCGGGCGAGGTGGCCACCGCCCGAACCTTGCGGCAGAATCCCGGGCCGCTGCTCGAGCACCTCGGCGGCCCTGGACGGCGCCTGGGCGAGCGCTTCCCCTTCCTGTTTCTCCGCAAGCGCGACGTCCTGCTCAAGCTGGTCTATGCGAACCTGAACCTGGCATGGCTCGCCGCCAATGTCCCCCATGCCCGGCAGGTCTGCGTGCTGCGCCACCCATGCGGCCAGTTCGAGAGCTGGAAGCGACTGGGCCTCGACCCGAGACCCGAGCGCCTGCTCGAGAACCAGCGGCTGGTCGCGGACCACCTGGCGCCCTTCGCCGAGCTCATACGATCGGCCACCGGCTACTGGGAGCGTGCCGGCGCACTCTGGGCCGCCACCATGTACGTGATACACCGGCAGACCCCGGCGGCGTCGGACCGGATCATCGTATCCCACGAGTGGCTTTGCGGCGACCCGGTAGGGCGGTTCCAGGAGCTGCACCAGAGGCTCGGCATGACCTGGACCGGGAGGGCGGAGCGGTTCCTCCGCAACTCGGACGGGGAGGACGACCGGCGAGCCTACTCGATGAGCCGGCCGACCGCGCTGCAGGTCGACAAGTGGAAGGCGCGCCTGACCGCCGGCGAGGTGGAAACCTGCCGGCGATTCGTCGAGCCGTTCGGCCTCCCCTACTATCCCGGCTTCGAGCCGTACGTCGGGTGATCTGTCACCAGTGCCGCTGCCTCTTCGTGCATGTTCCCAAGACGGCTGGGGTGAGCATCGAGCACGTCTTTCTCCGTCTCGTGGGTCTGACGTGGGAGAACCGGGCGCCGCTCCTGCTCCGGGCCAACGACGATCCCCGGCTCGGCCCGCCTCGGCTGGCGCACCTCACGGCGAGCGAGTACCTCGCTTGCGGATACCTCACGCCGAGACAGTTCGGGGCGTACTTCAAGTTCTCGTTCGTGCGCAACCCGTGGGACCGGCTCGTCTCCGAATACAAGTACCGCGGGCATCCGGTCAGGATCGACTTCAAGACTTTTCTCCGCGATCGCCTGCCCGCCCCTGGATGGACCGATGCCTACCGCCACGTGGTGCCGCAATACGACTTCCTCCACGGTTCCGATGGGCGCCTGCTGGTGGATTTCGTCGGAAAATACGAGCGGCTCCAGGCCGATTTCGACGAGGTGTGCGCCCGCCTCGGCATCGCGCGAACTCCGCTCCCGCGGGTGAACCAATCGCTCGAGCGCGCGCGCCCGCGGACGCTCAGAGAGCTCCGGAGGCGGGTGAGGCGGGCGATCTGGAGCCGGGAGGGGGAGCACACCTTTCCGAGCTACACCG
>JACDHV010000109.1 GCA_013820855.1 Gemmatimonadales bacterium
CCACCAGCCCGAGCCCTTCACGAACTGCGAGGAGCTGGGCGACCGAGTCGGTGAGCGGCCCGCGCGGATCGGGATCCTGCATCCGCCGGCGCGCGGCCTGCGCCGCCGATGGACTGAGCACGCGAATCACCGGCGACTGCGAGAGGCCGAGCCGGAGTGTCGCGGTGACGACGTCGGCCAGCAGGGGGTCGCGGCTGTGGTTCTCGAAGTCGGCGACGATGATCCGACTCCCAGCGGCGAGTTCGCCGGTCGAGAGAAGGGTGGGCGAGGCGGAACGCGACAGCCACAGGAGAAGGGCCCCGACTGAGAGCACGGCGGCGGCCACGAGCCATGTTGCGCGCGACCGCCCACGCGAGGCGGTGGCGGAAGGAGGCTCGGGTGCCGGGGGCGGCGCCTTCGGGACCTGAATCTCCGGCGGCACCTCTCGAAGCGAGCGAGCCAGTGCCACTGTCTCCGATTGCGGTGCGGTCTGGTACTCGGATTTCAGCCGGCTGGCGAGCCGCTCGTAGACCTGTAACGCCTGGGCCCGGTCGCCCTGGCGGTCGAGCAGCCGCATGAGCCGCCGGGTGCACGGCTCGTCCTCGGGACGGAGGCCCCAGGCGGCGCGTGCCGCCTCCAGGGCTCCGTCCAGGTCGCCGGCCTCCTCCGCCCCGAGGGACAGCGCCGCGGCCGCCTGTCCCGCCGCCCCGTGCAGCCGCGCTCGAATCTGCTCGATCCACTCCTCATGCTCGACGCTCACCTCGGGGAGGTGCACCCCGGCGAGAAAGACATTCCGATAGAGCGCCAGCGCGTCGGCGGACCGGCCCTCCGCCACTGCCATCTCGAACGCGAGCGCGTCGCACCAGATGGAGCCCTCGCGGAGCCCGACCTGATCGTCCGCCCGGGTCTCGATCGGTCCCGCACCGAGCGCACGGCGCAGGTGGTGCAGCGCCTGGCGAAGTGCCCTGCGCGCCTCCTCCTCGCTCAGCTCGGGCCAGAACAGCGCCAAGAGGGTGTCCCGGCGGTGGAACCCGCGCGGATGTGCCAGGGCGAGGTAGGCCAGCAGTGCGAGACGCTTGGACTGCACCGGCACGAGCCGGACGGTCGGCGGCTGGCCCTCGAGGAGCTCGAAGGATCCAAGCGTATGGAAGCGAAGCATTTAGGTGCGTCACTGGCCGCAGTAACGGCGGCTCAACACCGGGGTAACAGGGGAGGGGTAGACTCCAACCTATCAGACCGCTCCATCGCCATCAACACGTTCCGCTGGTCCGCCCTCGCCGGAGATGCGCATGCCCACGCCGGCTCGTACTCGCGTCCTGCCGCTCACCCTCGGCATCGGTATCGCCCTGCTTGTCGGGTGCGCCAACGACGACACCCCGACCGCACCAGTTGCCACGGGTGCCTCCAGGGTGTCCGACATGCATTCCGCCGCCGTGGCCCAGGAGATCCGGAGTTTGGCTGCCGGCCGTGGCATCGGTCCGCTGGAGCGGCCGGCGCCGGTCCGGCCCGAGCTCGTCCGGCTCGGTCAGGCGCTCGCGTTCGACAAGATCCTGAGCGGAAATCTCGACATCTCCTGCATGACGTGTCACCTGCCCGCATTCGGGACCGGGGACGGCCGGAGCCTCTCCATTGGCCAGGGCGGCACCGGGATCGGTCCCACCCGCACCCATCCGACCGGGGCATTCATCCCACGGAACGCCCCGCCAGCCTTCAACCTGTCCGCGCTCGAGCCGTTCTTCTGGGACGGCAGGGTGGTCGTGGACGAGCAGGGCCATTTCCTGACGCCGGCCAGGCAGCGGGTCAATCCTCGCATCACCCGTGCGTTCGAGTTCGGCGCGCTGTCGGCGCTGCCCCTCTTCCCGGTGCTCTCACGGGAGGAAATGCGGGCGGAATCGGGCAACGAGCTGGCGAAGGTCAGCGACAAGCAGGCGCAGCAGGTGTGGCACCTGCTGATGGAGCGGCTCGGCCGGTTCCGGGAGTACCGCCGGATGTTCGAGGCGGCCTACCCCGGAACCCGCTATGCGGAGATGAACTTCGGCCACGCCAGCAACGCCATCTCCGGCTTCCTGGTCGACCGGCTGGCCTTCAACGACTCGCCATGGGATCGGTTTCTCGCCGGCGACGACGACGCCCTGAGCGAGGTGCAGCTCCGTGGGGCCCGGAACTTTCTCACCGCTCGCTGCTCGATCTGCCACAACGGGCCGGCGCTCACCGACAACCTGTTCCACAACGTCGCCGTCGCGCAGCTCGGGCCGGGCAAAGGCGACGGCGCTTCCGCCACCGACGACTTCGGCCGCATGCGGGAGACCGGACGCCCCGAGGACCGCTACGCCTTCCGCACGCCGCCCCTCCGCAACGTGGAGCTGACGGCGCCGTACGGGCACGACGGCGCGTTCTCCGACCTGCGCGAGTTCATCGCCCACTACAGCGAGTCGGACCTCAAGCTGCACGCCTTCGACGCGAGCGCGCTCGAGCCGGCGCTCCAGGGCACCCTGCTGCGGAACTTCGACGACATCCTCGCGACTCGAGATCCGCTGCTCGACGGTGTGGTCTTCGACGACGTGACGATCGACGAGGTCACCGAGTTCATGAAAGCGCTGACGGACCCGGCAGCGCGGGACCTGAGCGCCATCGCGCCGGCGGCGGTGCCGAGCGGCCTGCCGGTGGACGGGCGGTAAGGCACGACCGATCAGGACCTATCGCGGCGCGGCTGTCTCCTCCGCGTAGTGCACCAGGTGACACAGGAGATTCACCAGCTTCATCTCCTCCACCGTCCGGCACCGCACCTCCACCAGCTCCGGCGAGCCCACCACGATCGCCAGCGCCTCCGCGCGCGACAGCGCCACGTTGAGCCGGTTGGGGCTCAACAGGAACCGCGCGCCGCGCGGCGCCTCCTCGATCGTCGAGGCGCACAGCGAGACGATGACGACCGGGGCCTCCTGCCCCTGGAACTTGTCCACCGAGCCCACCCGAACGCCGGCGCCGAGCTTCTCGCGGAGGCACCGCACCTGAAGGTTGAACGGCGCCACGATCAGGATGTCGTCCAGCGTCATGGCGCGCTCGCCCCCGTCGCCGCGGATCACCTGCCGCCGCAGCAGCTCCTGCACGATGGCGGCGATGGCGGCGCACTCCTCCTCGCTCGACTGGGCGCACCCATCGTGCTCGACGGGCACCCACACGATGCCGGTCTCCGCCGTGACCAGCACCGTATCGCTCCCGCGAATCACGCGATGCCGTTCGGTCTCGGGGAGGCTGCCGAGCCGGCCCTCGTAGACCGCGTCCGAGACGAACCGGCACACGTCCGGGTGCATCCGGCGGGACTGGCCGAGGAAGACGCCGAGCTCCGGGGGAACGGTCGCGTGGCCGTGGAGCAGGTACTCGAGGCAGGACAGTCCCGTCTCGCCGGGGTGGGTGCCCTTGACCGGCTGCGCGAGCTGCATCTGGTCGCCGATGAGGATCAGGTTTCGGGCGGCGAGGCCCACCGCGACCGCGTTGGCGAGCGATACCTGGCCGGCCTCGTCCACGAAGAGGTAGTCGAAGCGACCCTCGACGTCCTCGCGGCTGAAGACCCACGCCGTGCCGCCGACGAGCACCGCGCCGCCGTCGAGCACGCCCGCGACGTCATCGGACTCCAGCTCCCGCACGACTCCCCGCTCCACGAGTGGGTCGGCCTCGTCGCCGCCCACCTTGTAGAGCGGCACGGAGGCGCCGGCGGGCCCCATCGCCTTCACCACCGCGCGCATCAGGTTCAGGATGACCTTGTGACTGTTCGCGGTCACGCCGATCCGCACCCCGCGGCCCAACAGGTCGGCGATCATCGCGGCGGCCGTGTACGTCTTGCCGGTGCCGGGTGGGCCCTGGATGCAGAGCGTGCCGCCGTCCAGCCGTGATGCGAGATCGCGGACGCGAGGCACGAGGTCGTCGCCGTCCCGGACCAGTGCTCCGCCCTCGTGCCCGACGATCCTGGGCAGACGCCGACGGAGCAGGTCGTCCACGGCCTGCGAGGCGACCTCTCCCCTTCCCCAGGCCTCGGCGTATCGCGCGATCGCGGCCTTGATGGGCTTGGCGCTCACGTGCTCGTCGGGAATCAGGCAGATGCGGTCGGACAGGGTCTTGCCGGGGCCGACCTTGATCTCCACCAGCCCCGCGTCCTGGTCGAGGCCGACGACTTCATAGCTCGACTCGATCGAGCCGGCCACGTAGCACCGGTCGCCGGCACGGACCTTGGTCTCCTGATCGGGGTCGAAGCCGTACTCCAGCGCCGAGGATCGCTTGATCGTGCGCGGCGGCGTGGAGGTGCGCACCAGGCCGGCCAGACAGTCGAAGTCGTCGTAGCGCTGCTCGACGGACATGTCGTGGCGATCGAACATCCGCCACCACATCGGCTTCTCCTCGCGGCGGTGGAACTCCACCAGCCAGCCGACCAGCTCGTCGAGTCGGGCCTGCTCGGGGTCGTCGGCCGACGCCGCGCGCTTCAGCAGCCGCCGCGCGATCCCGCCGCCGTCGTCCTGCGGGTGCGCGGCGACAGCGGGAGCCGAACCCCTGCCGTTGCCTCGCTCACCCTGCGAGAGCGGGTTCGGCACGTAGCCGATCCCGCTCTCCCGCTGCCGGTCGAGCAGCCAGCTCCGCAGGCCCCACAGCGACTCGCAGTCCTTCTCGTTGTAGTCGCGAATCGCCCGCAGAATCTCCGACCGCTCCCAGCCCTTCGGCTCCCCGCTGTCGAGCCAGCGCTGGTACTCGATGACCGACCCGCCTCCCGACTTCACCCCCCCCTCGCGCCGCGGGAAGTACAGCCGCTCGATCTCCTTGAGCGAGTAGCTCGGCGTCCCGACGACGAACCCCTGCCGCACGACGGCGTACAGGTCCACGAACACCCCGTGCCGCAGCAGGTCGTCCACCTCAACCTCGCGGGTGGCATACTTGCCCATCAGCCGCTTGACCGCCGAGGTCTCGTAGGGCGCGTAGTGGTAGACATGCAGCGACGGGTCTCGCCGCCACCGCGCCACGACCCAATCGATGAATGCCTCGAACGCCGCCCGCTCCTCCGCCTCGTCGTGCGCCCACCAGTCGTGGAAACGAGGCGTGATCTCGTCCCCGGTGACCGCGCCGAACAGATACTCCAGCCCGCGCTCGGCGTAGGGGAAGCCCTCCATGTCGAAGAACACGTCTGCGTCCGACGGCGGCGCCAGCATCGCCAGGCCGCGGCGCGGCTCTTCGGCTACGGGCGGGCGCAGCTGCCAGAGCGGCTGCCGATGCCCCCGCGAGCGCCGCTGAAGCTCGGCCTGCACGCGGAGCCGCTCGAGCACCGGCGGTGCCACGCGAGGCACCCGGCGCTCCGGCTCGCAGGCGGCGAGCGCGCTGAGCGATGCGATCCCGCACTCCGCCAGCCGCCGCACCTGCCCGCGCGAGATACCCGCGACCCGGCTCAGATGATCGCACTCCTCGAGCAGCCGCTCCGCGGCCGTTTCCCACCGGCCCCAGCTCCGCTCGAGCCCGGGATCCGGCACCGCGGCCGCGCGCCACCCTGCCTGGAACGCGACGAAGGATCGCTTGAGCTGGCGGTAATAGTGGAAGAAGTCCCGGGTCGCGAAAGTCCGCTCCTCGCCCTGGCCCAGCACGAACACCAGCTCGCCGGGCAGGAAGCCGCGGATGCGCTCGAGCATCTCGGCGTAGGCACACAGCTGGATGAGGAAGTGCGGCTTGGCGGAGCGGGCGAGCTTGGTATCCCACGGCGTGTAGTGGTGGGCGCCGCAGCGGCAGGGCGCGCCGGCGCAACGGAACAGGAAGTCGGGGTAGCCCTGCCAGCCGTCCACCACGAGGTGGGCCTGGTAGATGACGGGCGCGCCCGCCTCCATCGCGGCGAGCGTCAGCTCATGCCCGGCCGGATCATGCCGCGCGATCTCGACCAGACCCGGCTCCCGCTCCCGCAGCCGGACGAGATAGTGGTGCTCGTGCTCGTCGCCCTTCCGCGCGGCGAGGGCGCTGTCCTCGTCCTCGTCGGGCGTAGCCCACTCCAGCTCCGCGGCCCCGGCGCCGCCCGCGCGTCCCCGCTCGGCGAGCATCCGCTCGCACCAGGCGGCGAAGTCGCCTTCGAGGTACGCGACCAGGTCGCGCGGCGAGTAGCGGAAGGTGCCGTCTGGGGAGTGGAACATGAGTTTCTCGTCGGGGGCGTCCCAAGGTAACCGGCGAGGCGCCGGACCGTCAGGGGCGGCGGGAGGAGTCGGACGATAGGTCCAACCTGTGACAGCAGGAGGGCGCGGCCGGCGGAGGGAGAGGTTTCAGGGAGGCGCTGGGTGCGCCCAGCGTTTCAGTGACCCGCAGCGCGATCAGCAAGCCGGCGATGCCAAGGAGGGTGGTTACCCAGAAGACGAACATCCAGCGCAGCAGCTCTCATAGAAGCGCTTGGACAGCTGGCAATCACCGGCACGCAATGCTCACCGCAAGAGTCGGCGACAGCCTCGATACGCTCGGCGCGGTGCGGCTTCAATCTGACGACACCCGAACCCCTCACCGCTCCTTCCGATACATCCGCATCGCGACGGGCGAAGCCGCGATTACGACGACCGCCGACGCCGCCAGCACCCACGCCACCTCCGCGCCCACCGGCTGGCCGTGCATGAGCCCCCGCGACGCGTTAGCCAGGTGGGTGACGGGGTTCCGGCCGACCACCTCCTGGAGCCATCCCGGCATCGTCTTCAGGTCCACGAAGATGTTGCTGGCGAACGTCAGCGGCATGAGGAAGACGAAGCTGGTGGTCATGACGGACTCGGGAGTCCGGACCAGCATCCCGATGATGATCCAGCACCAGGACAGGGCGAAGCAGAACACCATCACCAGCACCACCGCCAGCAGCACGCCCACGGCTCCACCCTGCGGGCGGAAGCCGAGGATCAGGCCCATGATAAGGATCAGGGCCGAGGCGACTGAGTACCGGAACAGATCGCCCGCGAGCGCGCCGAGCAGCGGAGCCGGCTGCCACATCGGGAGGGAGCGGAAGCGATCGTAGAGACCCTTGTGGATGTCCGTGTTGAGCCCCATGCCGGTGTACACCGTGATGAAGATGATCGTCTGCACCAGCACCCCCGGCAGCAGGTACTGGATGTACTCGCGGGGCGAGCCCGCGAGGGCGCCGCCGAAGATGTAGGTGAACAGGAGCGTGAACATGATCGGCATCACGGTGACGTCGAACAGCTGGAACGGCACATGTTTGATCTTCAGCATCGCGCGCCACGCGAGCGTCGCCACGGCGGAGGGCGCGGAGGCCGGATGCGGCCGGGCGCGCATCGCGACGAGCGGGTGGGTCATGGCTTGCCCTCCGAGTTCTCCGTTTCCGTCGCCCGCCCGGTGAGCGCGAAGAACACTTCATCGAGACTGGGATTGCCCACCGAGAACTCGGCCAGCTCGACGCGGTCCTCCGTGAGCGCGGCGAGGACGGCGGCCGCCTGAGCCGGACTGGCGAGGCGCGCGGTTACTGACATGGGGTCGGAGCCCGGGAGAATGGCCTCGCCCAGGACACGGGACACCAGCTCCTGCGCCCGGGCGCGCTGGTCCGCGCTGGCGAGGCGGAGGTGCAGCGCGCTCGAGCCGACCGACGCCTTCAGGTCGCGGCTGGTGCCTTCGGCGATGACTCGCCCGTGGTCAATGACCGCCAGCCGCTCGGCGAGCCGGTCGGCCTCGTCGAGATACTGGGTCGTGAGAAGCACGGTCGTCCCTTCCGCCGCGATCCGCCGGACCAGCTCCCATACCTGGCTCCGGCTCCGGGGATCGAGTCCCGTGGTCGGCTCGTCGAGGAACAGGATCTCCGGGATCGCCACCAGGCTGGCGGCGATGTCGATGCGACGCCGCATGCCCCCGGAATAGGTCTGCACCTGCCTGCCGGCGGCATCCGCGAGGCCGAAGGCCTCGAGCAGCTCCGTCGCACGAGCCCCGGCACCACGCCACGAGAGGCCCAGCAGGCGGCCCATCAGCACGAGGTTCTCGTGGCCGGTGAGGTCCTCGTCCACCGAGGCGTACTGCCCGGTCAGGCTCACCTTCTCCCGGACCTTGCGGGCATCGCGCACCACGTCGTGGCCCAGAACCATCGCGGTCCCGGCATCGGGCCGGAGCAGCGTGGCGAGGATGCGGATCGTGGTGGTCTTGCCCGCGCCGTTCGGGCCGAGCAGGCCGAACACTGAGCCCTGGCGAATGCGGAGGTCCACGCCGTCGAGGGCGCGGGTGTCGCCGAAGCGTTTGGCGAGACCGTGGGTCTCGATCGCGTCTGTCATCGCATTACCTCTGTCCCCTCGCCTCGAGCCTTACGCTCCAGCGGCAGGAGCGTTTCGTAAATGTTCCGCTGCACCGGCACGGCAACGCCAAGGCGGTCGCCGAGCCGGACGACCGCGCCCACCTGCGCCTCGAGCTCCGAGGGGCGGCCCTGCATGATGTCGCGCTGCATCGAAGCCGTCCCGTCCGCCGGGAGGCCGTGGATGAACGCGAGGGTCTTCTCCACGGTGTCGGCCGGCAGCGCGATACGGTTGCGGACCGCCACCGCGTAGATCTCCTCGAGCGCCTGCCGGAGCAGCTCGCGTGACTCCGGCTGACTGCGAATCACGCCGATCGGCGCCCGGGTCAGCGCGCCGACCCCGCTCAGCGCCGCGATGAACAGAAACTTGCTCCACATGGCGACCCGGATGTCCGGCGGGACCTCCGCGGTCACGCCGCGGGTCCGCGAGAAGGCCTGGCGGAGCGCCTCGACCCGCGCGCTGCTCGAACCGTCCAGCTCGCCGAAGGCGACGTATGGCGTCACGCCCGAGTGCCGGACATGTCCGGGGCTCTCGACGTAGGCGAGGATCCGGCAGAGCCCCCCGAGCACGCGGTCCGCTCCGAGGACGGTTGCGAGCTGGTCGGGGGCCTCGATGCCGTTCTGGAGCGGCACGACGAACGTCCGCTCGCCGATGAGCGGGCGCATGGCCTCCGCGGCGTGTGGGACCTGCCAGGCCTTCACGCCGAGGATGACGACGTTCACCGGCCCCAGCGCGACAGGATCGTCGGTGACCTGGGCGGGAGACACCACGAAGTCGCCATCGACACTGTTGACCCGCAGGCCGTGCTCGCGGATGGCGGCCAGGTGCCGCCCGCGGGCGACGAATCGCACGTCCTCCCCTGCCTCGGCCAGCCGGCCCCCGAAGTATCCGCCGACGGCGCCGCTGCCGAAGACCGCGAACGAGAAATCACCCATCGCTGGATTGTGCCGCATGGAGGCGTCGGAGGCAATTGCGAAACGGATGGGGCCAGCCCCCCGCATATCCCTGGCACTCGACTTGCCACTCGCAGCCTGGCGACCAGCTTATAGACTCCAACGAACGCACGGCCGGGCACTCACGCCCCGCCCTTCGAGCCGTCGCGGGGCGACAGCGTCGAGGCATGCCACAGAAGTGGGAGCAGCGGCTGATGGGTGGGTCCTACAGGCAGTGCACCGAGTGCGGCAAAGGGGCCCTGAGCATCGCCACCCGCTGCCCCGGCTGCGGCCGCGAGCTGCCGTCTCCGGCAGTCCCGACGGGGAGCCCCTTTCAGGAGCTGCGGCGTTTCATGTCGCCCGGCATGGTGGCGGGGGTGCTCGCCGTGGCGGCGGCTTTCGGGGCGGCGGAGCTGGGCCGAACCAGTCCGACCCTGGCAGGGCCATCCTCTCCCGACTCGGCGGACTCCATGGCCGCCTTCTCCGAGGTCGCGTACGTCGCGGCGGGAACCGCCCGGCAGGGGACGGCGACTGCCGCTGCGTCGCCGGCGGAGAACGCGGGCGAGCTCCTCGTCGCGCGGACGTGGACCCATGTGCGCGGGTCGCGGAGCAGGCGCGCCGGCCTCGAGGCCATGCTCACGCCGGGCGACACCGTCCTCGCGGACTCGCTCGAGCGGGACTGGTACCGCGTGGCGCTGGAGGGAGAGGTGCTGGGCTACGTCCACCGTTCGACGCTCACCGTGCCGGGGAATCGGGCGGAACAGCCGGCGAGGCAGGGTCGCCCGGGTACCTGAGCCGGACGCGCTAGACTTCCCGAAAACAACTCTTCCAACGGCAGCATGAGCGGAGGGGAACCATCGATTCCCTGCGAGGCGGCCCTCGACTAGCCCGGCCGCGTCCTCCGATGCATCTTTGAGCCCTACCCCCACAGAAAACCCAACATGCCCGAGCTTCTCGGCCGCCTCCAGGAGGCGCTGTCGGACCGCTACCGGATCGAGCGCGAGATCGGTGCCGGCGGAATGGCGACGGTCTACGTGGCGCAGGATCTCCGGCACGACCGCAGGGTCGCGCTCAAGCTCATGCGTCCCGAGCTGAGCGCCGTGATCGGGGCCGAGCGGTTCCTGGCCGAGATCAAGCTCACCGCCAACCTCCAGCACCCGCACATCCTGCCGCTCTTCGATTCGGGAGAGGCGGACGGCTGCCTCTTCTACGTGATGCCGTTCATCGAGGGGGAGTCCCTCCGCCACCGGCTCAGCCGCGAAAAGCAGCTTCCGGTGGCCGAGGCGGTGCGGATCGCTACCGAAGTGGCCTCGGCGCTCGACTACGCCCACCGGCACCAGGTGATCCACCGCGACATCAAGCCCGAGAACGTCCTGCTGCACGACGGGCGGGCGCTGGTGGCCGACTTCGGCATCGCGCTCGCCGCCAGCAAGGCGAGCGGCAGCCGGATGACCGAAACGGGCATGTCGCTGGGCACGCCGCACTACATGTCGCCCGAGCAGGCGATGGGCGAGCGGGAAATAACTGGCCGTTCGGACGTCTACGCCCTCGGCGCCATGCTCTACGAGATGCTCACCGGCGACCCGCCGTTCACCGGCTCGACCGCGCAGGCGGTCGTGGCCCGGGTGCTCACCGAGGCGCCGCGCGCCATGCTCCCCCAGCGCCACACCATCCCGCCGCACGTGGAGGCGGCGGTGGTGACGGCGCTGGAGAAGCTGCCGGCCGACCGCTTCGCCACCGCGGCGGAATTCGCGGAGGCGCTGTCGGGACGGCACTACGTGCCCACCGTCCCCCCGGCGGCCGCCGCGCCGGCCTCGGCGACGGCGGCCATCGCCGCGCGGCGTCGCGATCCCGTCACCCTCGCGCTGCTCGGCGT
>JACDHV010000292.1 GCA_013820855.1 Gemmatimonadales bacterium
CAGCTCGTCGGCCGCGCGCGTCAGGCGCTCGCGGACGACCTCGGGCGGCTCGGTGTTCCGGCCCCGGAGACGGCCGATGAGCACCTCGGCGGACGGCGGGAGCACGAACACGTGCAGCGAGTTGGGGAAGGTCGCCCGGATCTGCCGGGCGCCTTCCACCTCGATGTCCAGCACCGCGTGACGGCCGCGGTCGAAGATCACGTCGATCTCGCTGCGCAGCGTTCCGTACAGGTTGCCGCCGTAGGTGGCGGACTCGAGGAACTCGCCCGCGTCCCGCCGCTGGACAAATTGCTCGCGGCTCAGGAAGTGGTAGTCCACGCCCTCCCGCTCCCCCTCCCGCTTCGGCCGCGTCGTCGCGGAGACCGAGTACCCCAGGTCGTCCCGGCCCTGCAACAGATTGCGCGCGATGCTGCTTTTCCCGCCGCCCGAAGGGGCGGACAACACTAGAAGGAAGGGCTTCACTCGAGATTCTCGAGCTGTTCCCGCAGCTTCTCGAGCTCTCCCTTCATCGCGATGACCTCGTGCGCGATCGGCGCGTCGTTCGCCTTGGCGCCCATCGTGTTGACTTCGCGCCCCAGCTCCTGCGCCAGAAAGCCGAGCTGCTTGCCGACCGGCTTGTCGGCCGTCAGCGCGTCGCGCGCGGCCGCCACGTGCGAGCGAAACCGGACCAGCTCTTCCGTGATGTCGAGCCGGTCCGCCTGGAACGCCACCTCCTGGGCGAGCCGGGCTTCGTCGGCCGGCCGGCCCTCGAGCAGCTCGGCCACCGCGGCGCGGAGGCGGTCCCGCTCGCGGACCAGCCGCTCCGGCGCCCGCGCGGCGATCCGTTCGGAGGACGCCGCCAGGAGATCCAGCCGGTGGCGCAGCTCGGCGGCCAGGGCCTCGCCCTCTCGTGCGCGCATGGCGCGGCATTCGGAGGCCGCCCTCGCGACGATCGGCTCGAGCTCGGCCCAGGTCGCTTCGGCCGCGTCGTTACCCGAGAGTGAGAGCACGTCGGGCTGCCGCGCCACCAGCTCCAGCGTCACCTCGCCGCCGAGGCCGAGCGCGCCTTGCAGCTCCCGCAACCGGTCGGTGACCAGACGAGCCCGGTCGAGGTCCACGGCGAATCCGCTCGCACGCACCGGATACTCGGTCCACCTGCCGTGCACGGCCACGTGCCCGCGGTCGAACTCGCGGCGCAGCCGCTCGCGAAGCTCGCCCTCGAGGCCGGCCAGCTCGCCGGGCAGCTTGGCCGCGAGGTTGAAGTGCCGGTGATTTACCGTCCGGATCTCGAGTCGGATCCGGCCGCCCGCCACCGCGCCTTCGGCCGCGCCGAAGCCGGTCATGCTGTACGGCAGAGCACCTCCGCGGAGCCGGGAAAGCCGGGAAACTTAGCCGCGAAAGCGGTTTGCGGGTAGGGAGGGAGGTACACCGAGCGATGGCGAGGTGCGAGCGCAGGGAATCACCCCGAGGGGACGCTCCGCGTGGGATGATATTCCGGCTGGCAACGTGTGCAGCTCCAAGCAATTAGAGCGCCCACAGGAGAATTCAGTTCAGAAACTCCCACCGCACCCCGAAGACACTGCCGTACGCGGGGATCTCGAACCCTGGTACGTGCGTCAGTTCCGACGCGCTGAGGTTCCCCCGGTCCCAGAACAGGGAGAAGCTCTGGAGCTGTACCTGCAGCAGGCTCCTGAAGAACGTGGCCCCGCCGAGTCGGACCGGCTCGCCCGCAGCGTCACGTCCGATGACACCGGTACCCCAGGACTCCATGCTCAGGCGGAGCTTGAGGTCGAAGATTCCACTGGGGAACTGGCGCAGGAACTTGGACCTCAGCGTGATTGCCGTCATCGAGTGGCTCGGCGGTATCCCCTCCGGGGTGGCATCGCGGGGGTCGCTGTACCAGCCTTCGAGTGTTATCCAGCGGACCGGCGCCAGCCGCGCGCTCACGGTGAGCCAGTCGATCGCCGGCGCCGCGCCGAGCGAGGCGATGCGGACGAACTCCGAGTACCCGAATGGGCTGAACGGCGCCGTATGGGAGAAGGCGAGCCGTAGGCCGAGCCGCTGGCGGTCCCACCCGACCGCCGCGCCATAGTCGGAGAGCTCCTGCGCGGTATCCGCGGCGATGGCGGGCGCGGCCACCATGTCGCCCAGGCGCGCGGAGCCGGTCACCGACAGCCCTCGCGCCGGCTGGAGTCCGGCGGAAAGCGCGATGTAGTTGGAGTTCCGTCCACCGTAGTGCCGCTGATGGACGGCCTCCACGTTGGCGGCGAACGCGGCGATCGGGCTCCAGCCCGCGGTGCCGCGCACGTCCAGCGCGGTCCAGCGCGTGCGGTGGTGGGCGGACGCGCCTACGGAGAAAACCGGAGCCCGGTACGAGACCATCCCTCCGACCTGGTTGATCTGCTGCTCGACACCCGCCCCGTCCCACCCGGTCCTCCCGTACACGAGATCGACCCGTGGTCCGAGCCCGGCCTCCCGCCCGCGCCAGGACGCCCGGATCTGCGCGTCGGTGCGCGTCGCGTCGAAGCCGCGGCCGATCGTGTCGTTGGGCAGCGGGTCGGCGACCACGAAGGGTCGGCGGTTCGGCGCCGAGCGCACGAGCTGGTACTGGAAGCCGATGCGCGGCGTGGGCACGTAGCTGCCCTGAAGGAGGAACTGGGTGTTCGAGTAACTGCTCGAGGTGCCGCTCGCCGTCGGCGAGTTGAGGTAGTCCGCGGCGATCGTGAAGCCGAAGCCGCCGGAGAAGCGCCGCTCGAGCGATCCCTCGTAGCGGGCGAAGTCGCCGTCGCCCCGCGCGATGGCGATGCGCGACCGGGGCGCGAGACGGTCATGCCGCCGGGTGAAGAGGTAGATCCGCAGCAGCCCGGGCCATCGCTCGACCTCGATTCGCTCGAGGAAGCTGATGGAGAAGAGCGCGGGATCCACGGCCACGCTGTCCACCCCGGCGGGGACGTAGGGCAGCCCGTCGAGGTAGTACTCGGCGGAGCTGGCTCCGCGGGCCTGATAGTTCAGCGGCTCCGGGCGGCCGATGAATCCGCCGCGCCAGAGGAAGACGCCCGGTATCTGGGTCAGGAGGTCGCCCACGGTGACGGCGTGCCCCCACTCGATGGAGTCGCGAGTGAAGACGGTGCGGGTGAGCGCCGGCCTGGGTCCCGGCAGCTCGAGCGGGGGCACCACCGACGCGCGCAACCCGACCTGCTGCTGGGCCTCGAGAAACCGGGCGGTGTAGTCCACCGTGTCCTCGGCCAGCGAGTCCGGCGCGAGCGTGTCGTCCAGAATCTGGGCCCGAAGCGGAGGCGCGAGAATCGGGACCAGCGTCAATAGGAAAAAGTGAAGAGTGAACCTGGAGATGCACTCACCCTTCACGCTTTTGGCGCCCCGGCGCCCTCACTGCGCTTCAGCACGAACTCGCTGAACAGGCGGACCCCGATGCCGGTGGGGCCCTTGACCCGCGTCGCATCCTCCCGTTCGGTGTAGGCGGTGCCCGCGACGTCGAGGTGGGCCCATGGGAAGCCGTCCACGAACTCGCGC
>JACDHV010000003.1 GCA_013820855.1 Gemmatimonadales bacterium
GTTCACGCTCCTGCTGCTCGGCGGGTTCGCCGCGCTGGCGCTGGCGCTCACGGCGATCGGGCTCTACGGCACTACCGCCTACGGAGTGGTACAACGCACCCGGGAGCTCGGCATACGGCTCGCCCTCGGTGCGACGCGTCGCGACGTTCTCTGGGGCGTCATGCGGCACGCGCTGGTGGTGCTCGGCTGCGGGATCGCGATCGGGCTGGCCGGGGCCCTGCTGCTGGCCCGGTTCCTGTCCACGCTGCTGTTCGAGGTGAGCGCGACCGACCCCGACGTCTACGCCGCGATCGCGCTCGTGCTCCTCGCCGTGGGTGCGGCCGCCGGATTCCTGCCCGCGCGTCGGGCGACCCGCATCGATCCCATCGTGGCCCTGCGCTCGGAGTGATCCACTCCATGGCCTCGCCGTTCTCGACCCTGCGCCACGCTCTCCGCTCGCTGCGCCGCGCTCCGGCCTTCACCCTGGCCGCCGTCACCACGCTCGCGCTCGGCATCGGCGCCACCACGGCGATCTTCAGCGTCGTGAGCGGTGTCCTGCTCGACCCCCTGGGCTATGCCGACGCCGATCGCCTGGTGGTCGTGTGGGGCCGCCATGCGACGATCGGACGCGAGACGGTTTCGCTGCCCGACTTCCTCGACTGGCGCAGCGAGGCGCGCTCGTTCGAGTCGCTCGCCGCGATGACGCACACCCGGTTCAATCTGACCGGCTCGGGCGAGCCGGAAGTCGTGCGTGGCGGGCTCAGCACCGCGGAACTCCTCGGCGTCTTCGGTATCGTGCCATCGGTCGGACGCGGGTTTCGCGAGGAGGAGGAGCGAGGCGCCGCACCGCGCGTGGCCATGCTGGGTGAAGGGTACTGGCGACGGCGGTTCGGGGGTCAGCGGGAGATCGTCGGCCGGCAGATCCTGCTGAGCGGCACTCCCCACACGGTGGTTGGCATCGTGCCCGCCGCGCTGCGCCTCGAGGAGCCGGTGGAGGTATGGACGCCGCTGGTCACCGATTCCACCCGACCTCGGCGCGCCGACTTCCTCACGGTCTTCGGCCGGTTGCATGAGGGAGCGACCGTCGAGCGGGCGCAGGAGGAGATGGCGACGATCGCCCGGCGGCTCGAGGTCCAGTATCCGGAGACCAATGCCCACTGGAGCGCGGAGGTGGTGAGTCTCCGCGAGCAGATGGTGGGCGAGTTCCGGCCGGCGCTCCTCGTCTTCATGGGCGCGGTGGGTCTCGTCCTGCTCATCACATGCGCCAACGTGGCGAACCTCATGCTCGTTCGCGTGGCCGGACGGGCGCGCGAGATCACCATCCGCTCGGCGCTGGGAGCCTCCCGCGCCCGGCTCGCCGGCGAGCTGCTGTTGGAGTGCGTGATTCTCGCGCTCCTTGGCGGCGCACTCGGCCTCCTCCTGGCTCTCTGGGGCATCGAGGCCATGCGCTCGCTGCAGCCCGGCACCATTCCCCGAATCGACGAGATCGGCCTCGATCCGCAGGTGCTCGGGTTCGCCCTCGCCGTCTCGCTGCTCACCGGCCTGCTGTTTGGATTGGCCCCGGTGTGGCGCCTCGCGGGACGCGACCTGCAGGGAGGGCTCGGCGAAGGGAGCCGCGGCGTCGCCGGGGGCCAGGGCATTCAGCGGGCGCGGTCCGCGCTGGTGCTGGCGGAGGTGGCGCTCGCCTTCGTCCTGCTGGCCGGTGCCACGCTCCTGCTGCGGAGCTTCGACCGGCTGCAGCAGGTGGATCCGGGTTTCTCCGCCGATCACGTCCTGACCGCCCGGCTGGGCCTGCCGCGCCTGAAGTACGACGACGACGCCAAACGCATCGCCTTCGGCGAGCGGCTGCTGGCGATGGTGGCGGAGCAGCCGGGCGTCCGGTCGGTCGGGCTCGTGTCGGACGCGCCGCTCGGGGACTCCCCTCCCTATCTGAGCTTCGAGATCCAGGGGAAGGAGGCGCCCCGCGACGGATCGGTGCAGGACGCCGCGGTGTTCACGGCCACTGCGGAGTACTTCGAGACGCTGCGCATCCCCCTCGTCGAGGGTCGGTTCTACGACCGGACCGACCGCGCGGGGAGCGAGGCCGTGGCCGTCATCAACCAGACGATGGCCCGCCGGTTCTGGGCTGCGGGGGGCGTCGTCGGCGCACGGATCACGCTGGACGACCCCAACGATCTGGAGGCGCGGTGGCTGACCGTGATCGGCGTCGCCGGCGACGTCCGCCAGGACCGCTTGAGCGAGCGGGCGTACCCCCAGATTTACCTGCCGTTCGCGCAGATGCCGACCCGCTCCATCGTGCTCGCGGTCAGGGCCGATGACCCGGCGTCGCTCACACCGGCGCTTCGCCGGTCGCTAGCCCAGCTCGATCCCGATCTCCCGCTCGCCAATGTGACCACTCTCGAGGACCGGAAGGCGGCCTCCCTCGCGCGGCCGCGGGTGAACGCAGCGGTGCTGGGAGCCTTCGCTCTCGCCGCGCTGGTGCTCGCCGCCGTCGGGATCTACGGCGTCGTCGCCTACGGCGTGGTGCAGCGTACTCGGGAGCTGGGGATCCGGATGGCGCTCGGCGCCGGCGGAGGGACGCTTCTGCGGATGGTGATCCGCCAGGGTATGGCGCCCGTGCTTGCCGGCATGGCCATCGGGCTCGCCGGAGCGCTCGCGGGCGGCCGCGTGCTTCGAAGCCTGTTGTTCGGCGTCGGCGCCGCTGATCCCGTGACCTTCATCGGCGTGACCTTCTTCCTCGTCGCGGTGGCGCTGGCGGCGATCTCTCTCCCCGCGCGTCGCGCGGCCCGGTCGGATCCGATGTCCGCGCTGAGGAACGACTGACCATGGACTCGCTGGTGCAGAATCTCCGATTCGCCGTACGGTCGCTCAGGAAGAGTCCCGCCCTGACCACTTCGGTGGTCCTGACGCTGGCGCTCTGCATCGGCGCCACGACCGCGATCTTCAGCGTGGTGCACGCGGTCCTCTTCCGCCCGCTGCCCTTCGCGAATCCGGAGGAGATCCTGCTGGTCCGGACGACGTGGAAAGACATGCCGAGCTCGTTCTCGGTCGGCAATTGGGCCGACGTGCATCGGCAGGCCACGACCTTCCAGTATCTCGTCCCCGCGCACGGCGAAAGCTTCAACCTCGCCGGCTCGGACACGCCGGAGAACGTGGACGGCGCGCGCGTGGGCGCCGACTACTTCGCCTTGCTGGGCGTTCAACCTGCGCTGGGCCGCAGCTTCCTCCCCGAAGAGGCGGCGGCCGGGCGGGCCGGCGTGGTGCTGCTGAGTGACGGGCTCTGGCGGCGGCGGTTCGGCGGAGACCCCGGCGTGGTGGGCGCCGAGATCCGGCTCGACGGCCTGCCGCACACGGTGATCGGCGTGATGCCGGCCTCCATGGATTACACCCTTCTCGATGAAGACCTCTGGGTGCCGACGGCATTCACGCCCGGGCAGCTCGCGATGCACGACGAGCACTATCTCACGGTGTTGGCCAGGCTCCGGCCCGGGGTCGGCCTGGCACGGGCGGAGGAGGAACTGCGGACCCTGGGCCGGTGGCTGGAGACGACGTACCCCCGAGACAACCGGGACCGCGCGATCGTGATGGTCTCTCTGATGGAGGAGCTGGTGGGCGACTACCGCCCCCGGCTCTTGGTGCTGCTGGGCTCGGTGGTGTTCGTGCTGCTCATCGCCTGCGCCAACATCGCCAACCTGCTGCTCGCCCGGGGGGCCGCGCGCTCCCGGGAGACGGCGATCCGCGCGGCGATCGGAGCGGGCCGCGGCCATCTCCTCCGCGAGGCTCTCACGGAGAGCATGGTGCTCGCGGCGGCAGGCGGGCTGCTCGGGCTCCTGGCCGCGTACTGGGGTGTCGGGATGCTGACCGCGTTCGGCCCCGAGGACGTTCCGCGTCTGGCGCTCGCCCGGGTGGAGGGGCCGGTGCTCGCCTTCGCGCTCGGGCTCACCGTGCTGAGCGGACTGGTGTTCGGCCTGGCGCCCGCCTTCCGCACCGCCGCACGGCTGCCGCACGAGGCACTCAAGGAGGGCGGACGCAGCGGATCGCGCGCCGGCAGCCGGGACCGGCTCCGCAACGTGCTGGTCGTGAGCGAGATCGCACTGGCGCTGGTACTCCTCACCGGCGCCGGGCTCCTGATCCGGAGCGCGATCGCGCTCAACGGCGTTCGATCCCGGCTTCGATCCGCGTGGCGTCGTCGCGGGGCGGGTCTCCCTTCCGGCGGTGGCTTACGAGACGCCCGGGCAGGTGACCCGCGCTTTCGAGCGCATCCAGGCGGGCATCACGGCCGTGCCCGGCGTGGCGAGCGGGGCGCTGGTCTCGGCGGCGCCGCTGGAGGGTGGTGGCAGCAACGGTCTCGTGCCCGAGGGTCGTCCGATCGACATCTCCTCCTCCATCAACTCGCTCATGCGGCTGGTGACGCCGGACTACTTCGCGACGATGCGGATCGAGCTCGTCCGCGGCCGCGGCTTCGGCCCCGACGACCGGCAGGGCGCGCCGCTGGTCATGGTGATCAACGAAACGCTGGCCCGCGAGGCCTTTCCCGGGCAGGACCCCATCGGGAAGCGGATCGCGTGCTGCGAGCCAGGGCCCGACGGCTCACCGAACTGGAAAGAGGTGGTCGGGGTGGCCAGAGACGTCCGCGCCACGGGCCTCGAGGAAGAGCCGGTGCCCGAGTTCTACCTCCCGATGGTGCAGGCGCCCGGCGCGGCGTGGAGCTGGACCGATCGGACCATGACCGTCGTGGCGCGGGCGCAGGGAGACGCGATTCCGCTCATGGCTCCGCTTCGCCGCGCCGTCGCGGAGGTCGACCCGGCGCTCCCGCTCTACAATCTTGGCACGATGCAGGGCAGGCTGATGGATTCCCTGGCGCAGTCCCGCTTCAGCACGATGCTGCTGACGCTGTTCGGCGCGCTCGCGCTCGCCGCCGTCGGCGTGTACGGTGTCATCTCCTATGGCGTCGCCCAGCGGACCCAGGAGATCGGGATCCGGATGGCGCTCGGGGCGTGCCACGCCGACGTGCTGGCCATGGTGGTGCGCCACGGTGCGGGGCTGGCCGGGATCGGGCTCGTCATCGGCCTGGCCGGAGCGCTCGCGCTGTCCCGGCTGGTTTCCAGCCTGCTGTTCAGGGTGAGTCCGACCGATCCGCCGACGTTCGCGGCCGGAATGGTGGTGCTGACGGCGGTCGCGGTGCTCGCGGCGGCGATTCCGGCGCGGCGGGCGGCCCGCACAGATCCCATGGTCGCCCTGCGGAACGACTAGCATGGCGCTCGCGATCGATCCGCTGATCCGCCTCGAGGGAGTCTCCAAGATCTTCCATACCGAGGAGGTGGAGACCCACGCCCTCTCAGGTGTGGACCTCGAGATCCGGGCCGGCGAGTTCGTGGCGATCGGGGGGCCCTCGGGCTGCGGCAAGACCACGCTGCTGTCCATCCTCGGCCTGCTCGATTCCCCGAGCGAAGGCAGCTACGTGCTCGCCGGCGAGCCGGTGGCGACGCTCTCGGCGGCGCAGCGGGCCCGGGTACGCAGCCGGGCCATCGGCTTCATCTTCCAGGCCTTCAATCTCATCGGCGACCTGGACGTGTTCCAGAACGTCGAGCTCCCGCTTCGATACCGGGGGATGGCCGCCGCCGAGCGGCGGGCCCTGGTGCACGAGGCGCTGGGGCGCGTCGGCCTGCTCCACCGGATCCGTCACTACCCGTCGCAGCTCTCGGGGGGACAGCAGCAACGCGTCGCCGTGGCGCGGGCGGTGGTGGGCAAGCCGCTGGTGCTCCTCGCCGACGAGCCCACCGGCAATCTCGATTCCCGGAACGGCGCGCAGGTGATGGAGCTGCTGGGCGAGCTCCACGACGACGGTGCCACGATCGCGATCGTCACCCACGACGCGCGGTACCTGAGCCGCGCCGGGCGCCATGTCTTTCTCTTCGATGGGCGGGTCGTGCCCCACTCGCCGCTCGACCGGGAGGTGGCATGATGGACGTGTTCCGGCGGGATCTTCGTTTCGCGGCACGCAGCCTGTCTCGGAGTCCGGCGTTCACGGCGATCGCCGTGCTGACGCTGGCCCTCGGCATCGGCACCAACACCGCGATCTTCAGCGTGGTGAACGCAGTACTGCTCCGGCCGCTGGCCTACCGCGAGCCGGGGCGGCTGATCTCCATCCGGTCGGCGCTGGACGCCCGCGCGGCGCAGGGGCTCCCGTCGTCGGCGCCGGAGTATCGGGACTACCGCCGCGAGGTGCCGGCGCTCCAGGACATCGCTGCCGTCTGGCCCATCAACATCAATCTCACCGGGCACGGCGAGCCCGAGCGGATCCAGGCCGCGGTCGTCTCCACCAACTACTTCTCGGTGCTGGGAGTGGCGCCGGTGCTGGGCAGGACGTTCGGCCCCGAGGACGACGGCGGGCGCATCGGATACGTCACGCTCATCTCCTACGACCTCTGGCAGCGTCGCTTCGGGGGCCGCCGCGACGTGATCGGGAAGAGCGTCCGCCTGGACGACGACCCGATGACGATCATCGGGGTGATGCCGAAGGGCTTCCGCCACCCGGTGGAGAGCGGCGCGTCGCCGATGGACGTCTGGGCGCCGATCGAGCTGGCCAACACCGACTCCAACTTCATCGACTTCCGCGACATGCGGGTATTCGACCTCTTCGGCCGTCTCGCGCCCGGCGCGACCCTGGAGCAGGCGAGCGCGCAGTTCGAGGCGCTGCGTGGCAGGCTCGCCGAGCGCTATCCCGACGTCTATCTCACCTCCCTCGGCTGGCGGGTGGACGTCGCGCCGCTCGCCGAACGGGTGGTCGGCGACGTGCGGCCGGCGCTGCTGGTTCTCCTCGGCGCGGTGGGATTCGTCCTGCTGATCGGCTGCGCCAACGTGGCCAACCTGCTGCTGGCGCGCGCGACGACGCGCGATCGCGAGATCGCCATCCGGACGGCGCTGGGGGGCGGGCGCTCGCGCCTCGTCCGCCAGCTCCTGACCGAGAGCCTGATGCTCGCGGCCATCGGCGGGGCACTTGGGCTCGCGCTCGCCGTCTGGGGCACCGAGGCGCTCGGCCGGCTCGCCGCCCTGCACCTGCCGCGCGCCCGGGAGATCGGCGTGGACTGGAACGTTCTTGGCTTCACCGCGGTGGTAGTCCTCGTCACCGGCATCGGGTTCGGACTCATTCCGGCCCTGCAGACCACCCGGCCGGATCTCCAATCGGTGCTCAAGGATTCCGGCCGTGGCGCGAGCGCGGGGGCGCCGCGGGCGCGCGTGCGGGGCGCGCTGGTGGTCGCAGAGGTGGCGGTCGCGCTGGTGCTGCTGACCGGGGCCGGGCTCCTGCTCAGGAGCTTCGAGCGGCTGCTCGCCGTCGAGACCGGGTTCAACCCGGACAACCTGCTGACTCTTCAGGTCTGGCTGCCGTGGCCCAATGAGGCGGAGAAGGGCCGCTATTTCACCCAGGAGCAGCGGCTCGCGTTCTACGACCGCGCCGTGGAGAAGGTCCGCCAGGTGCCCGGCGTTCGCGACGTGGCGCTCACGTCCCGACTGCCGCTTCGCGGCCGGAACAACACCCGCTTCACCATCGAAGGCAGGGCGCCGGCGGCCGACAAGCCGCCGCCGATCGCCGAGTTCCGGTCGGTCACGCCGAGCTACTTCGAGACGATGCAGATCGCGATCCTTCGCGGTGAAGGTCTCCCGGAGCTGGCGGACTCGGCCTCCGGCGGCACGGCGGTGATCAACCGCAGGATGAGCGAGAGGTACTTCCCGGACGACGACCCGATCGGGGGGCGGATTCAGATCTTCGGGCCGGAGGGCCCATGGCTCACCATCCGGGGCGTCGTGGGCGACGTTCGCCAGATCGGCCTGGACGAGCCGCCCTTCGAGGAGCTGTACGTGTCCGCGCGGTCGAACGCCGGCCAGGAGATGGCGATGATCGTCCGGACCACGGGCGATCCGGAGTCGCGCGCGGCCGCGGTGACCAACGCGGTGCGCTCCGCCGACCCGGAGCAGCCGGTCTTCGCGGTCATGTCCATGGATCGCCTCATGGCCAACGCCACGGCCGAACGGCGCTTCTCGCTGCTGCTGCTCACCCTCTTCGCCGCGATCGCACTGGTGCTCTCGGCCATCGGCATCTACGGTGTCATGGCCTACACCACGACCCAGCGGCGTCATGAGATCGGAATCCGCCTGGCGCTGGGCGCCGGCGGCTCGGATGTGTTGCGGCTGGTGGTCGGGCAGGGGATGCGGATGGTGCTGGCCGGTCTGGCCGGCGGGCTCTTCGGGGCGTGGGCTCTGAGCCGGGTGCTCTCGAGCCAGCTCTTCGGCATCACGGCGCGGGACCCAGTGACCTTCGTGACCGTCGCCATCCTGCTCGGTGTCGTGGCCCTGGCGGCGACCTGGTTCCCTGCTCAACGGGCTACCCGGGTGGATCCCATGATCTCCTTGAGATCCGAATGAGGGGGCGCGCCGATGTCCCAATGGTCGCCACTGCCGCTTCCCTCCTGCCCGCGCTGCGGGCGACCCACACCGACCCGATCACCGTCATCCGGAGCGACTGATGAGCAGTCTCGGACACGACCTGCGCTTCGCCTTGCGTGCCCTGCGGCGCACATCCGGGTTCACGGTCGCCGCGGTCGCGGCACTGGCCCTCGGGATCGGCGCGACGACCACCATCTTCACCGTGGTGAACGGCGTGCTCCTCCGGCCCCTGCGGTACGAGGCACCCGATCGCCTGGTGAACATCTGGAACGATCTGGGCGAGGGCGCGCAGTCGCTCCCCGCCGTGTCGCCGCTCGACTTCCGCGACTACAAGCAGCGGAGCCGCACCTTCGAGGACTTCGCGGCGGCCGCCGAGGGCAACGTGGCCAACCTCCGGGGCAACCTCACGGGCGAGGGCGAGCCGGAGCGGGCGGACATCGTCACGGTTACGGCCAATTTCTTCCCCCTCCTGGGCGTCAGCCCCATGCTCGGCCGCCAGTTCCTGCCCGAGGAGGAGGTGGTGAACGGACCGCACGTGGTGATGCTGAGCCACCGGCTCTGGCAGCGCCGGTTCGCCGGGGATCCGTCGCTGGTGGGGAAGACCATTCAGGTCGATGGCGTCGCCCACGAGGTGGTGGGGATCCTCCCGCGGGACTTCAGCCTCCAACTGCCCACCGAGGCGTTCCAGGTTACCGACGGCGACCTCTGGGCGCCGATCCAGTTCGACTACGGCACGCCGCTGCCGCGGAACCTGACGTTCTTCACCGTGTTCGGACGGCTCGCCCCCGGAATGACCTTCGAGCAGGCGCAGGCCGAGATGGATCTGATCGCCGAACAGTTCCGGTCGGAGTTCAAGGAGCACGCCGCGTCGAAGCTTCGCATCCGCGCCGTGCCGCTGCACTACGACGTGGTGAAGCATGCGAGACCGGCTCTTCTCATCCTGCTCGGCGCGGTGGGAATGGTGCTGCTGATCGCGTGCGCCAATGTGGCGAACCTGCTCCTGGTGCGGGGAACGACCCGCCGCGCCGAGTTCGCGCTGCGCACGGCGCTTGGCGCGAGCCGGACGGCGCTGGTGCGTCAGGTGCTGACTGAAAGCCTGCTCCTGGCGGTGGCCGGGGGCGGGCTCGGCCTCGGCATGACCGTATCCGCGCTCGCGGTGCTCCGAAGGCTCCACCCCGCCAACCTTCCGCGACTGGCCGACGTCCAGCTCGACGCGACGGTGCTCGTCTTCACCGCGGCCGTCTGCGCGGTCACCGCGGTGCTGTTCGGCCTCGTGCCGGCGCTGCGCGCGGCGGGCACCGACCCGCAGGAGCATCTCAAGGCGGGCGGCCGAGGTGGCAGCGCCGGCGACCGCCGGGGAGCGCGGAACCTACTCATCGTCGCCGAGGTGGCCCTGTCCGTGGTCCTGCTGGTCGGCGCCGGTCTCCTCATCCGGAGCTTTCTCGCGCTGCAGCGGGTGGACCCGGGGTACGACGCCGGCGACGTGCTGACGTTCGAGCTCTCGATGCCGTTCGGCAAGTACCCGGGAGGACCGTCGCGTCGGGCGTTCTTCCGGGATCTGACGGGACGGCTGGAGGCGCTGCCGGGTGTGAGGAGTGTCGGCAGGGTCTCCCAGCTTCCGCTCACCGGCAGCGGGCCGCTCTCGCCGTTCGCGTACGACGAGGAGACCGCGCGCAACTTCGAAAGCGTGACCGCCGACGGGCGCAACATCTCGCCCGAGTACTTCGAGGCGATGGATGCCCAGCTCGTCGCCGGCCGCACCTTCACCTACCAGGACTCGGCCGGCACCCCGCCGGTGATCATCGTCGACGAGACGCTGGCCCGTCTCGCGTGGCCGGGAGAGACCGCGGTCGGGAAGCAGCTGCAGCTCGCGCCGACCGGCGAGGAGAACGCCTTCTCCGAGGTGGTGGGCGTCGTCGAGCACATGCGCCAGCACGACCTCACCCGCGACATTCTCCACCAGATCTACTACCCGATCGGTCAGGGCACGCCGACGACGATGACCTTCGTCGTGGAGACCGCGATGGACCCCGCCAGCCTGATCCCGGTGGTGCGCCGGACGGTGGAGTCCATGGACCCGGACCTGCCGGTGAGCCGCCTCGCGCCGATGAGCGAGTATCTCTCCGAAGGCCGTGCGCAGGCGCGGTTCAGCCTGGTGCTCATGTCGGCTCTCGGTGGGGTGGCGCTCCTGCTCACGGCCGTGGGCGTCTTCGGCGTCATCTCGTACTCCGTGAGTCAGCGGACGCGCGAGTTCGGCATACGGCTGGCGCTCGGCGAGGATCCGCGGCACACCAGGCTGAGCGTGGTACGCGGCGGGATGCGCCTGGTGCTGCTGAGCATCGGCATCGGGCTGGTGGGCTCGCTGGCCGTCACCCGGCTGATCGCGGGGCTGCTCTACGAGGTGCGGCCCGCCGATCCGGTGACCTTCGCCGGGATCGGCCTGCTGCTCGCGCTGGTGGCGCTGCTCGCCTGCTACCTGCCGGCTCGGCGCGCGACCCGCGTGGACCCCGCGCTGACGCTCCGGAGCGAATGAGCCCGCCCCTCTGAAGCGCGTCATGTGGGAGCCGATCCCTCGCTCCGCTCGGGAGATGACGGAGCGCACCACACTCGAGTTCCACCTTCTCTGGACGACGACCCCGTGATCCGACTCATGAATCTCGACCGCTCCTACGAAGCCGGCCCGACCCGGACCTACGGGCTCCGGCGCATCAACCTGGAGATCCGGGAAGGCGAGTTCCTCACGATCATGGGACCGTCCGGGGCGGGGAAGTCCACCCTGCTCAGCATCCTGGGCATGCTCGACAACGCCTGGACCGGCGAGTACTGGTTCCTCGACCAGGCGGTGCACGAGCTGCCGGCCAAGAAGCGGATCGAGCTCAACAAGAGGTACATCGGCTTCGTATTCCAGAAATACCACCTGATCGACGACCTCACCGTGTACGAGAACCTGGAGATTCCGCTCTCCTACCGCGATATCCGGCCCAAGGAGCGCGCGGCGATCGTGGCCGAGTCGCTGGACCGGTTCCAGATCGTGGGCAAGAAGGATCTCTATCCCAGCCAGCTCTCCGGCGGACAGCAGCAGCTCGTCGGGGTGGCTCGAGCGGTGATCGCCGGCCCCAAGCTGCTGCTCGCCGACGAGCCCACCGGCAACCTGCACAGCGCGCAGGGCGAGGAGATCATGGAGCTGTTCACCCGGCTCAACCGGCAAGGAACGACGATCGTGCAGGTGACGCACTCCGAGCGGAACGCCTCGTACGCGCACCGGACGATCCACCTGCACGACGGCTGGGTGGTGGAGCCGACGGGGCAGGAGGCGCACGCGGGATAGGCCCGCCGGGGAGGGAGCGGGATCCCGGGCAGGTCCCTCCCCGGGCGGACTAGGTGGTGCGATCGCCCGTCTGCCCGACCGCCCCGCCGGCCGCTACATTCTGAGACCCGTGCCGAACTCCCCCGCGTCTCCAGCAGCCCAAATCCTGGTCGCCGACGATCAGCCTCACGTCCGGGAAGCCCTTCGGCTGCTGCTGAAAGGCGAGGGCTACGCCATCGAGACCGCGGCCTCGCCCGCCGGCGTGCTCTCGGCGGTGCAGGCCGCCGACTTCGACGCCGTGCTCCTCGATTTGAACTACGCGCGCGACACCACCACCGGCCGCGAGGGATTGGAGCTGGTCTCGCAGCTCCAATCCCTGGACGCCACGCTCCCGACGGTGGTGATGACGGCCTGGGGCAGCGTGGAGAAGGCGGTCGAAGCGATGCGCCGCGGCGCCCGCGACTTCATCGAGAAGCCATGGGACAACAACCGTCTCCTCGCCACCCTCCGCACCCAGGTCGAGCTGGGCCGCGCGCTGCGGCGCACCCGCCGGCTGGAGGGGGAGAACCGCCTGCTTCGCCGGGAAGGCGCGCCGGAGCTGATCGCCGTGTCCCCGGCGATGCGTCCCGTGCTCCAGCTCATGGATCGGGTCGCGGCATCGGACGCGAACGTGCTGGTGAGCGGCGAGCACGGCACCGGAAAGGAAGTCGTCGCCCAGTGGCTGCATGCCGCGTCGCCCCGCGCGGCACGGCCGCTGGTCGCGGTCAACCTCGGTGGGCTCTCCGAAGGCCTCTTCGAGAGCGAGATGTTCGGCCACGTGAAGGGCGCCTTCACCGACGCGCGGATGGATCGCATCGGGCGCTTCGAGCTGGCCGAAGGCGGCACCCTCCTGCTCGACGAGATCGGGACCCTGGCGCTGCGGCAGCAGGCCAAGCTGCTGCGGGTGCTGGAGACCGGGGAGGTGGAGCGGGTCGGCGCATCGCGCGCCCGGCGCATCGACGTCCGGCTCCTCTCGGCGACGAACGCGGACCTCTCGGCGGAGGTGGCTGCCGGCCGGTTCCGCGAGGACCTGCTCTTCCGGCTCAACACCATCGAGATCCGTCTGCCGTCCCTGCGCGAGCGACGGGAGGACATCAGGGTCCTCGCGGAGCACTTCCTCGGGCGGTACGCCGCGCGCTACCGGAAGGCGCTGATCGGCTTCGAGCCCGACGCGATCGAGGCGTTGGAGGCGCACGCTTGGCCCGGCAACGTCCGCGAGCTGGACCACGCGCTGGAGCGCGCGGTCCTCATGGCGCAGGGCGACGTGATCCGCGCCGCGGACCTCGGCCTGCGTCTCGCCCCCGGGGCGGTGCCGCGGCTCAAGGACATGCCGCTCGAAGAGGTCGAGCGGCTCCTCATCCGGAAGGCGCTGGAGCGGCACGGCGGCAACGTGAGCCAGGCGGCCAAAGCGCTGGGACTGAGCCGCAGCGCCCTCTACCGGCGGCTCCAGCACTATGGGCTCTAGCCGGAAGCGCGCGCGAACCCACGAGTCGAAGGTATTCACGGGTGCCCTCGCCGCCGGGCTCCCGGCCCTCCTCGTGGCGGAGTGGCTCCTCTGGACCGGCGACCACCCGCTCCGCGTGCGGCTCACCTTCACGCTACTGGCAGTCGGCGCATGGCTGATCGGCGCGCTGCTCCTTCGCGAGCGTGTCGTCCGCCCGCTGCAGACGATCTCCAACCTGCTCGCCGCCCTGCGCGAGGGCGACTACTCGATTCGCGCGCGCGGCGCGAGTGCCGACGACGCGCTCGGTCTGGCGCTGCTGGAGGTGAACACGCTGAGCGAGACGCTGCGTGGGCAGCGGCTCCGCGAGCTGGAGGCGACCGCGCTGCTCCGGCGGGTGATCGAGGAGATCGACGTGGCCGTGTTCGCCTTCGACGGCGACCTCAGGCTCCGGCTGGTGAACCGGAGCGGGGAGCGCCTGCTGGGCCAGCCCTCCGAGCGGCTGATCGGCCGTCCGTCCGAGACGCTTGGCCTGAGCGACTGGCTGAGTGGCGAAAGTCCCCGTACCTTCGACGCGACGTTTCCCGGGGGCGCGGGCCGCTGGGAGGTGCGGAGCGGAACCTTCCGCCAGGACGGGCTTCCCCATCAGCTGCTCGTCATCTCCGACCTGAGCCGGGTGCTTCGCGCGGAAGAACGCCTGGCCTGGCAGCGCCTGGTGCGGGTCCTGGGACACGAGATCAACAACTCCCTCGCGCCGATCAAGTCGATCGCGGGAAGTCTCCGAAGCCTCGCCGCCCGGCCTGCCCGGCCCGCGGACTGGGAGAACGATCTCCGCTCGGGACTCGAAATCATCGAGGGCCGCTCCGAGGCACTCGGGAGGTTCATGGGCGCCTACGCGCGGCTCGCCCGCCTGCCGCGGCCGGTGCCGGGCTCTGTGGACGTGGCCGGCTGGGTGCGCCGGATAGCGGCGCTGGAGACGAGGCTGGAGGTGAGGGTGACGGGTGGTCCGGCGGTCACCGTCACCGCCGACGGCGACCAGCTCGACCAGCTGCTCATCAACCTTGTCCGCAATGCCGCCGACGCCGCGCTCGAAGCCGCCGGCGGCGTGGAGGTCGGTTGGAGCACCGTGGCCGGCGTGCTCGAGGTGGTGGTGGAAGACGAGGGTCCCGGCCTTCCGGATCCCGGCAATCTCTTCGTGCCGTTCTTCACCACCAAGGCGACCGGCTCGGGGATCGGTCTGGTGCTGAGCCGCCAGATTGCCGAAGCGCACGGCGGGGCGCTGTCGCTGGAGCCCCGGAAGCGAGGTCGCGGCGCCCGCGCCTGCCTCCGGCTGCCGCTCGGCGAGCGGAGGGAACCGGGCTTCTCCTGACGGTCGTCCGGCGAAGGCGGCCGGGCGGCTGGAACGGTGGGCGTTCGTGAATCCAATTCTGAAACGAGGCGGCGGAGATGTTCAAGGAATTCAAGGCATTCGCCATGCGGGGGAACGTCGTCGATCTGGCGGTGGGCATCATCATCGGCGGGGCGTTCGGCAGCATCGTACGGTCGCTGGTAGACGACGTCATCATGCCGCCGATCGGTCTCGCGCTCGGCAATGTGGACTTTTCGGATCTTTTCCTTCTGCTGAGTGAGGGAGTCAAGGCTGCGCCGCCCTACACCACGCTGGCCGAAGCTCAGCAGGCCGGCGCCGTCACCATCAATTACGGCCTCTTCGTCAACAGTGTCATCACGTTTCTCATCATCGCCCTCGCGGTATTCCTGCTGGTCCGCTCCATCAATCGTCTCCAGCCCCAGGAGGCTGCCGCGGCACCGTCGACCAAGGATTGTCCCTACTGCCGGATGCCGATTCCCGTCGGTGCCACGCGGTGCCCGGAGTGCACGTCGGAGTTGCGGTAGGTGGGCGGGAGAATCCGCCATGCCGGCGAGCGCGGACGAGACTCCACCTAACTTTGTACCGCCAAGTACTTGCTGGCAGAGTCAATCCTTCCTATAGTGCGTGATGGCGTCTCCCCAGCGCGTTCCCCGCGAGCGCGTCCCCCGCCGCCCGGCCCACCCGCTGCACGCGCGAGCCATGGACGACCTGTCGTTCATCCGCAGGACCATGGAGCATGCCACCGCGTTTACCGCCGTGCCGGGCTGGGGGGGTGTGGCCATGGGCGTCACTGCCCTCGCCGCCGCGACGCTCGCGAGCCGGGGCGCCACGCCGGCCGAGTGGCTGGCAACCTGGCTGATCGCCTCCGCCGCAGCGCTGCTGATCGGCGGGTGGGCGATGGCGAGAAAGGCGCGCCATGCCGGCACCACGGTGTTCTCGTACTCGGGGCGGCGTTTCGTGCTCGGTTTCCTTCCGCCGCTCGCGGTCGGCGCGCTGCTCACCGCTGCGGTGGCGCGTGCGGGGCTCTATCAGGCGCTCCCGGGCACCTGGCTGCTGCTCTACGGCGCCGGGGTCGTGACAGGCGGGGCCTTTTCGCTTCGAATCGTGCCGATCATGGGCGTCTGCTTCGTAGTCCTCGGCGTGGTGGCGCTCTTCGGGCCCCCAGCCTGGGGGAATGCACTCATGGCGGCGGGGTTCGGCGGCCTCCACATCGTGTTCGGTCTGCTGATCGCCAGGAGGTACGGTGGCTAAATCCAATCTCGCGCCGCGCGACCCGAACGAAGGCGCGCCCGGACGGCGGCGGCTGGAAGGCGTTCGCGGCGAGGCGGCGGGTCACGGCCCGTTGGAGCTCGACCGGCTGATCCACGAGCGAATGCGACTGGCGATCGTGAGCGCCCTTGCGGTCAACGACTCCCTCACGTTCAACGAGCTCAAGCGCCTGCTGGACACGACCGATGGCAACCTCAGCGTGCACGCGCGCAAGCTCGAGGAAGCCGATTATATCGTGTGCACCAAGTCGTTCGAGGGCAGAGTGCCGCGCACCCGGTACCAGCTGAGCGCGGCGGGCCGTCAGGCGCTCGAGCGCTATCTCGCCCACATGGAGGCGCTCATTCGCGCCACCCGGGAGCGGTAGAACCTTTTTTTTTGGAGAGTTACTTTATGCAGCAAAGCGCTCTTCACGTCGGCATCATCATGGACGGCAACGGCCGGTGGGCGGCCCGGGGCGGCCAGGACCGCTCGCTTGGCCACCACGAGGGAGCCCGCGCGGTTCGCCGGGTCGTGGAGGCGGCACCCGAGCTGGGGATCGGCGTGCTGACGCTGTACGCCTTTTCAGCCGACAACTGGCGGCGACCGCCGGCGGAGGTGGCGGTGCTCATGCGGCTCTTCCGGGAGTACTTGCGGGTCGAGGCCGAGCGCTGCATCGAGAACGGGGTCCGGCTGGAGATCATCGGCCGTCGGGACCGCATCGATCGGCGTCTGCGCCGGCGCATCGATGCCAGCGAGCGCGCCACCGCCGCCGGCGCCCGGCTCCACCTCCGGATCGCGTTGGACTATTCGTCGAGGGACGCCATCCTTCGGGCCGCCCAGTGCCTCCGGCCGGACACCGTGCCGACCCGCGACTCCTTCGGCCGCCTGCTCGCGATCGTGGATCACGGAACGCCGGTTCCGGAGCTCGACCTGCTCATTCGCACCGGAGGAGAGCGCCGACTCAGCGACTTCCTGCTCTGGGAGGCGGCCTACGCCGAGCTGCTCTTCGTGGAGCGGATGTGGCCCGATTTCGGAGCCGAGGATCTCGCCCAGGCACTCGGGGAATTCGCGACCAGAGAGCGCCGGTACGGGGGCCTGCGACCGGCGACCGCCGATGCTTGCTGAATATCGGATCGACTCGAGTTTGTCGCGGGGACGGTGAACGCGGACCGGGGATCATTCGGGAGGAGGCTCCACGATATGGCGCGCACCGACGCGCAGTACCGGGTGGCTGGTGCGGCTGCTCACACACGGAAAACACTTAACGATGACGCCGGAAGACGTTAGACACTGGTAGCTTAGTAGGTTATCTTAAAGTGATTTATGTGCTGCCACCTGTGCTTTATGGACGCGTGATTTCCGGAAGCGATCCCTGCCTGCGCGCGCCGGATGTCGAATCTCTCGGGAGGGCTCCGCCATTTCCCCCATTCGTGAGGTGTATCCCTACCTCATCGTTCGCGGTGCCGCGGCCGCCCTGTGGAGTTCTACCGCGAAGTCTTCGGCGCGGAAGAGACCGTGAGGATGGCCGACCCGGACGGCCGGCGCATCGGCCATGCGGAACTGAGGCTGGGCCCCGCCACCATCATGGTGGCCGACGAATACCCCGAGCTCGGCATCCTGAGCCCCGCAGCCTATGGCGGAACCGGCATGACGCTCCACCTTCACGTGGACGATGCGGACGCGATGGCGGATCGTGCGCTCCGCGCCGGAGCCACGATGGTGCGGGAGCCCGCCGACTTCGACCATGGCGAGCGCCAGTGCCGGGTGCGCGATCCCTTCGGCCACGAGTGGCTGCTGGGACACGAGATCCGGAAGCCCCCCATGGACGAGGTGCTACGCTAGGCGGCCCGGGCGTGGCCGGCGCCGGCGTGGGAGAAGCCGTTCACACCTTGACGGGGACGGCAGAAGCTATCAAGGTGTACGCGTATTCCCTTGACATGTGAGTATATGATGCCGCAGCCAACGACGCTGGCAGGTCAGCGCCCGAGCTCCGCTGCAGCCACTTTGCCTCTCGGCGAACGCCGCGAGGCCCGCCTCCGTCCCGAGCACGCCACGCGCTACCCGGGCATCGAGGCGAATCTATGGGAGCCGGCCGCCGTGCTGTGTGACCGAGTGCTCGCAGGTGGGTTGCTCCGCGGATCGCCGGTTGGCTGGCGCGACCGTGTGCTGCCCGCAGAGCATTTCGAGTTCCGTGGTGGATTCCCTGAAGGCGAGCGCCCGCGGCGCGAAGATCGCTGAGCGGGTCGCTCGCTGCGTCACCCCGACGGGCCGCACCCTCCCGGTGCGGGCCCGATTGGTCGTGCGTGCCTGGAGAAGTCGCTCGCTGGAAGTCTATCGATCCGCGCCACCCCGCTGAAACACCGTTTTTCCCTCCAGTATCGTCCGCACCACGGGCACTCCGTGAATCTCGTGCGGCCCGACGTCGAACAGGTTCCTCTCCAGGATCACCAGATCGGCGAGCTTCCCGACTTCGATCGAGCCCGTCTCCCGCTCCTGGTGATTCTCGTACGCCGTGTTGATGGTGTACATCGCGATGGCCGTGGGGAGGTCCACCACCTCCTCCGGACGCCAGGGTGCTCCGGTCGAGCCGTCGGACGGCGCCCGCCGCGTGATCGCGACCTGGATGCCGTCCAGCGGCGCGAGTGACGAGACGGACCAATCGCTCCCTCCCGACACCACCGCCCCGGACTCGACTACGCTGCCGATCGGATAGAGCCAGCGGGAGCGCGACGGTCCGAGCGCGGGCTCCGCGAGCCTGGTGAGGTACTCGTCCCCATTGGCCCAGAACGGCTCGAAGTTGGCGATGACGCCGAGCCGCCTGAACCTGGGAATGTCGGCCGAGTCGATGAGCTGGAGGTGGGTGATGGTGTGCCTGGCGTCGCGCGGACCGTTCGCCTGCCTCGCGTGCTCGAAGGCGTCGAGGGTCATGCGGATCGCGCGGTCGCCGATGGCGTGCACGTGGATCTGCCATCCGTCGCGGTCGAGCGCGGCGGCGAGACTGTCGAGCATCGGCTGGGCATAGGTGGGCCTGCCGGTGTCGCCCCCGCGGTCGAGATACGGCGCGAGGAGCGCCGCGGTCCCGGATTCGATCACGCCGTCCTGGTACAGCTTCGCGGCGATCGGACGGACCCGCGGCCTCGCGTATCGGGTACGCCAGCCCCTCAGGCGGGTCACGAGGTCCGCGACACCGATCGAGTCGGGCTCGGCAGCCACGGCGACCGTGAGCCGGACGGTGAGCCGGTCGGCGCTGTCCGCCGCGGCGTAGGCTCGGAGATGGCTTTCCGGCGCGGACGCCTCCAGCACCGCGGTGATGCCGGCTTCGTTCGCCAGCCGCTGCGCCCGATCCAGCCCGGCCGCCAGCTCGGCGGCGGTCCGCTCGGGAAGGAGCCGCGACACCAGATGGATGGCGCTCTCGCGCAGAGTCCCGCTCGGCTCACCGCTGCGGGGATCGCGCTCGATCCGGCCATGCGCCGGGTCCGGCGTGTCGCGGGTGATCCCGGCGAGCTCCAGCGCCCTGCTGTTGGCCCAGGCGGAGTGGCCGTCCGCCGCGTCGATCAGCGCGGGCCGGTCGGAGACGACCCGGTCGAGCAGGGCACGCGAAGGATTCGCGCCGGGAAAGGCGGTCAGCTCCCAGCCGACCCCGCGCACCCAGGGCACCTCGGGCCGCGCCGCCGCGCACGCGGCGATCGAGTCGGCGATCGTCGCGGCGCTCTCGAGGGTGAACAGCGTGCACTCGCCGAGCTCCACGCCGCCGGTGAGAAGATGAACGTGCCCGTCCTGGAATCCCGGCAGCACCATCCTTCCGGCCAGGTCGATCGTCTCCGTCGCGGGGCCGATCATTCCGCCGGGAACGCTGTCGCTCCCCACGTACACGATTCGCCCGTTCTTCACGCCGACGGCGGTGGCCCACCGCCGCGCCGCGTCCACCGTGTAGACCGCGCCGCCGCGGAGCAGGAGATCGGCGGGCTGCGCGACCGGCGCGGCATCGCCCGACCGGCACGCCAAAGTGAAGAGGATGCCGAGGGAGCGCCACTGCACCAGATCCTGGAAATCGATGATGGGGCGTCGGAGTGGAGTCGACAGGGACCGCTCAACGGGCGGCGGACGCGCCGGAGCCGCCGACCCGCTGCCGGACCGCTTCGATGTCCTCTACCGGACGCACCTCGACGCAGCCGGTCCGGGCCCAGGGAAACTCCGCCGCGATGCGGACGGCCTCCTCGATATCCTCGGCCTCGATCAGGTTGAAGCCGCCCAGAACCTCCTTCGCCTCGGCGAATGGCCCGTCGGTCGTAGTCGTGCGGCCGTTGCGGATCCGGACGGCCTTCGCCTGGTCCGCGTCAGCGAGCATCCGGGATTCGATCAGGTGCCCGGTGTGCTTCAGCTCGTCGGCATGCGCCAGACACTCGCGCATCATGGCGTCGGGCTGATCCGGTGGCAGGGAATCGAGCAGCGTGCCGTCATTGTAGATCAGGAGCATGAACTTCATGGCGAATCCCCCCGGTTGATGGAGCCGTGCTCCGTGGTGGTGGCGGGTGCTCACCGCCCGCCGCGGCCGTCGCCTGGACGGCGCGTCCGGCTGCGGCCGCCGTTCCGCGGCCCTCCCTGACGAGCCCCTTCCGCCGTCTCGTTCGCCGCCCGGCGTTTGGTCTTGGCCTCGGCCCGGGCGCGATCCTCCGCCTTCTTCGCGCGGATCGCGACGATGCGATCGGCGATCGGTATCTCCAGACGGGCTCCGGCGCGCGCGGCGTAGTCGAAGTCGGGGACGATCACCCGAGGCAGCCGCTTGCCGAGCTCCCGCTCGATTCTCCGGAGATCGCCATCCTCCTCCGGCGCCACGAAGGTGAACGCGTCGCCGACGGCCTCCGCCCGAGCGGTGCGGCCCACCCGGTGGATGTAGTCCTCGGGCACCTTCGGCACGTCGAAGTTCACCACATGGCCGAGCGACTCGATGTCGATACCGCGTGCGGCGATGTCGGTGGCGACCAGCACTCGGTACTTGCCGCCCTTGAACCCGGCCAGGGCCTCGGTCCGCTGCGCCTGCGAGCGATTCCCGTGGATCCGCTCCGCGACGATGCCGTGCTGCACCAGGTATTTCGCCAGGCGGTTGGCCCGGTGCTTCGTGCGGGTGAAGACGAGCGCCTCCCGCATCTCCCCGCGCTGCAGCAGCGTGAGGAACAGCGCGGTCTTCAGCTCCTGCGGCACCGGGTACACGGCATGGGTGATCCCCACCGCCGGCGTGGAGCGCCGCTCGAGGTTGATGCCGACCGGATCGCGAAGCATCTGGCGGGTGAGCGCGAGAATCGGGTCGGGCATTGTGGCGCTGAAGAAGAGCGTCTGGCGTCGGGCCGGCGGGGGCAGGTGCCGCAGGATCTTGCGAATCTCGGGCAGGAATCCCATGTCGAGCATCCGGTCGGCCTCGTCGAGCACGAGTATCTCGAGCCCGGAGAGCTTGGCATACGGAAAGCGGAAGTGGTCCATCAGGCGCCCGGGCGTCGCGACGATCACGTCGGCGCCGCTCCGGAAGGCGTGCTCCTGCGGGCCCATGCCGACGCCGCCGAAGACCGAGGCGCCGGTGATGGGTGTGTGCACGGCGAGATCGTCGAGGTCCTCCACGATCTGGGCGGCCAGCTCGCGGGTGGGTGTGAGCACCAGCGCGCGGGTGACGCCGCGGGGCTTGTCGATCAGGCGGTGGAGGATCGGCAGGAGGAATGCCGCGGTCTTGCCGCTCCCCGTCACGGCGCAGGCGAGGACGTCCCTGCCGGCGAGCGCCGGGGGAACGGCCTCGGTCTGGATCGGCGTCGGGCGGACGAAGCCCAGCTCCTTGATACCCTTGAGGAGGTTCGGATGGAGCTTCAGCTGGGTGAACGGCACGCGGGTTCCTTGGATCGAAGTCGGGCGGGTGCCAGGCCGGAATGCCGGGCGGACGACGGCCGCTGGCGCGGAGGGCGAAGCATAGAGACGAAGTGGGGACCCGGCAACGGCGGCGCGTCCGCGTGGCCGTATCGGCGGGAGGGTAGCCATCGGAGCGGGATCGAAGTAGCCTCCGTCCATGTCCGTCCTCCACGACCTCGAGGCTCACCGCTTCACCATTCCGGTGGCCTCCGGAACCGCGGTTCTCTCCTACGCGCCGGCCGGTCCCGGTGTGCTCGAGCTCTACAGCACCTTCGTGCCCGCAGCCGACCGTGGACAGGGCGTCGCCGCGCGCCTCGTCGAGGCGGCAGTCGGCTACGCGCGCGGCGAAGGTCTCCGCATCGTTCCGAGCTGCTGGTACGTCGCCAACTGGATTAGGGAGCATCCCGAGCACGCGGATCTGATCTCCGCCTGACCGTGGTGAAGGTCCCGCCGAGGGCTCAACGCGACGAAGCAGGGCGTGTCGCGTTCGGGGTACCGGGCGGCCGCGGCGCGGCCGGCAGGAGCGCGTCCACCACGATCTCCGAACGCCCCGAGACGACCGCGCGGACCAGCAGCGCTTCAGGCGCCGCCCTGACGTCCCGAACGTCGCCGTCGCGGATCTCCGACCGGAGCCGAACGCCCTTGGCGAGCTCCCGGTTCAAGTTCTGCCGCAGCAGATCGCGGCCCTCGGCGAGCGTCGGACTCAGGTCGAGGCGGACCCGGGTCCTGAGAAACCTCTCGACCGCCTCGCCGCCGAGCCACGCCAGAGCTCCCGTCAGCGCGTTCCGGGTCCCCACGTCGTACCGCAGGTCGGGCATGAACAGGGTGGCCGTGGCCGTGTCGTACGCCGGGTGGCCGACCGCGTAGAGCACTCCATCGACCGGGCCGCTCACGCCGAGCCTCACCGCAATCGTTCCATCGCCGAGTCCGAGAAGGTGGAGGCTGTCCACCGTGAGCCGCTGCCCGGCCACCTCGATACGCATGCCGCGCAGCTCCCGGGTAAGGATGCTGCTCGCCACGTCGTAAGGCAGGCGTGCCTCGGTGAGGAGATGAAGGGCCGAAGCACGCGCCGTGCTGTCCTTCGGCGGTGGCAGGGGACGCTTCCCGGGAGCGGGGCGCGCACCGCCGGTCACCCTTGGATTGGCGGAGAGTCCCACCGTGGTCAGCAGGGTGTCCTTTCGCAGCTCCAGCACGCCCAGCCGGACCGCCGAAGGGTTCACCGTGAGCCAGAGGCTGTCGGTGAGCCGAATCGGCCGCTGAAGCACGTCCCAGATCCGTCGCGCCTGTCCCGGCACATCCACCGCGGCCAGGCGGACCCCCGCCTCGCCGGCCTTCTGTTGCAGGGCCGTTCGCGCGGCGTCCACGACATCGTCGGTGACGTCGATGCCGAGGGCGGTGATGGTGCACTTGTCGCGGTCGGTCTTGGACAGGGGCTCGACGACGGCCTGCGTGCGCGGGCTCAGCGTCCAGTCGGGGGCGAGCCGCACGTGCATGGTGACGGCGAGGCGCACCCGGGGCGCGTCGCCTTCCAGGCCGCACGAGGCTCCGACCTCGGGCAGCACCGGCAGGTCGTACCACAGGCGGGCGCGGTACGCCACGTCCGTTCGCAGGGTGGCGGACCGGCCACGTACCGCCATGGCGAACGGGTTCCGCTCGAGCACGAAGGCATAGCTGAGCCGGTCGTTGTCGGGAGCCTGTCGGCGCTGCTCCAGGTCGCCCATAGTCGGCGGAATAGCGGAGTCGAGCCAGGCGAGCGCGGGCCCCAGATGGTAGCGCACCGGACCATCCATGTACGACTCGGGCACCGGCGGCAGCGAGTCGGTCCAGTTCCCCGTCGCTCTCGGCGGCGGCGGCGCGACCCTGTCCGCCCCACAGCCGGTGCCGAGAACCGCTGCCGCGACGAGGGAGAGGGTCCCGCGCAGAAGGTTATGGGGTGGGGAAGTTGTTGACGACGCCGCCGGCGCGCACCGTACGCGCCACCCGCTCGGCGAAAATCCGCGTGCCCGCGCGCACCATGGCTTCGGGCTCGCCCTTGAGCTCCGTCGTATCGTCCAGGACGATGGTGCCGGAGGGCGCGTGGATCAGCTGTGCGGTGAGGAGCCAGATGAGATTGCTCGTCTTGCTCACCTTGGCCATGACCACCCAGGGCACGTCCACGGTGGTCGCCACGTGCCGCGCGCAGGCGACGATGACGTTGCAGGGGAGCCCGCCGGTGATGGCGCGCGCCGTGTCGGAGTCGGCCACCGAACGCACCGTCTCGGGCTCGGCGAGCTGGGCTCCCAGCAGGTTCTGGAGCGTGGAGTCGAGTACCGTGGTGGCGAGCACCGCCCTGGCCGTGTCGGTCGCCTCGATCACGTTCGCCTGGGCGTTGTAGAGCGCGACATCGAGAGCAGCGACCCTGGCGTCGGGTGGCTCGAGGGGCGCAGGGTCTGCGGCCTGCGCGTGCAATGGAGAACCGAGAGCGCCGGCGAGGAGCAGCGGGGCGAGTAGAAATCGTCTAGTCATACCTATAAGGCAACAGGGTTGGTCGCCCGATTTCAACCCCGCAATTTTCTCCGCTCGTAGGTGTAGATCACGGGCAGGTAGAAGATCAGGTCGGCCATCAGCTTGCCGGCGAGAATGCCGAGCCCGGTGTCCGCCCAAGCGAAGCCGAGTTTCGGCTGCGCGAGCGTGGGATCGAGGTGACTCCCGAGGACACGGACGAGGAGGTGGCAATCATGGCCGCGCCGAAGACCACGTCTCGCCAGGCCGCATCGGGCCAGAAGGGAACGCCCTCCCGGCGCAGCAGCTCGTCGTAGTTCCGACGATAGGTCGCGGGATCCACCGGCTCTCCCGCCTTCGGCCGCTCGGAGATGCCGTGCCGGAGCACCAGTATCAGGTGCAGACCGATCATCAGGAACACCAGTGCCGGCAGGAAGAAGACGTGAAACGCGAAGAAGCGGCTCAGCGTGGCGCCGCCGATGGTGTCTCCGGCGATGATGAAGCGCGCGATCTCGTCGCCCACGACCGGCATGCGCCGGGCCTGCGCGGCGCCGACGATGACCGACCAGACGGCGGTCTGGTCCCACCGGAGGAGCTGCCCGGTGAATGCCAGCGCGAGGGTGAGCAGCAGGAGCACCGCGCCGCTGAGCCAGTTGAGCTCGCGGGGGAACTTGTATGCCGCCATGAGATACGTGCGCGACACGTGGATGCCGATGAGCAGCACCATGGCGGACGCGCCGAAGTAGTGCATGCCGCGCAGGAACCGGCCGAGGAGCGCCTGCTCCGAGATGAACTGCAGGCTCTCGTACGCCTGGCCGCTCGACGGCACGTATGCGGTGGCGAGCGCGATTCCGGTGGCGACCTGGAGGACGAACGCCAGGAGGGTGGCGCTGCCGAAGACGTACCACCAGCCGGTCCGAGGCGGCACCGGATGCTGGAGTGCCCGGCGCGTGGCGGTGAGCAGACCGCTGCGGTCGTCGAGCCAGGCCAGGAACTGCTGGATCACGGCGGGCTCACGCGATGGGGATGGGACTGGTCTGGATCTCGACCTGACCGTTCCGCACCCGCACCGGGTACGTCGGCAGCGGCTTGGGCGGGGGTCCGGCCGACACGGTGCCATCGGCGTAGTACACGCCGCCGTGACAGGGACAGAGGAACAGCTCGGCAGCGGCCACCCAGCGCACCGGGCAGCCGAGATGGGTACAGTGGACCGAGTATGCGATGAAGCGCGACTGGTCTTCGCGCCGGAGCCACGCCGCGGTACGCGCCGTCACCCCCGCCCAGGGCAGGGCTGAAGCATCATCGAACCGCACGGTCACCGTCTTGCCCACCTCGAACTCGTCGACTCCTCCGACAGGGCGCCACACCCGAGGCTCCCTGCGGGTGAGCGGCGCGAAGAGGAAGCCGATGACGGGCAGCCCTAGCACCGCGCCGACCGCGGCCGAGAGCCCCACGGAGAGGCGGGTCAGGAAGCGGCGTCGCTCTGGTGGCGCAGCCGGGGGAGTCGCGTTCATAGAAGTTCCGTCAGCGGAGGCGGTAGGCGAAGCGCCGGGGAGCCAACATAGGAAGCGCATCGGGGCACGACAAGCATGAGCCGCCACGGGCAAGCTGGGAGCAACCTAATGTTGTACCTGAGAGCTGAGCTGTAGATCATCTGAATTGAAATGACTTACTGCAAGCAGCCCACTCATTCCCGACCTACTTCGGGCAGAGGCGCTCGCCGGTTTACCATGGAAAGGTGCCTCGAAACGGTGCCGATCCGAACCGCTCGGCACGTCCGGACGGGTCGTCTGCTTGACAGAACTGCGCCCGCTGGGAGCATTACTGGTCCATGCGCAACAAGGCGCTGCCCCGTCTCGTCCTGATCGCCGCGCTGGCGGTGGCCGCCGGCCGCACCGCGCACGCCCAGAGTCTCCGCGCACAGCTCGGTGGACTGTTCATCTTCGGTGAGGGGCAGGACCCGCTGTTCCTCGGGGGCACCGGCGACCCGAACAATCCGGACTCCGTCAGCATCCACGGCAGCCACTTCGTGCCCGCGGCCGTCGCCAGCAACGGCACGGTCATTTCCTTTCTGACGAACTCCATCGGCAGCAACGTCGCGAACGTGCCGGTGAGCGCCACGAGCGGCGGCTCCACCTTCAGCTTCGAGGGCGGTGTTCCGGTGCGAACCTCGACCTCGGCCGGCCCGGTCTTCGGCGAGCGGGCGCAGACCCTGGGCCGCGGCCGCATCCTCGCGGGCATCGCGCGAACCGGCGTGCATTTCAAGGCCCTCCGCGGTGTCGATCTGGACAATGTCCGCTTCACGTTCACGCACGGGAATTGGGACTTTCCGGGCTGCGACGAGGTGGCGGGCGGTGACTGCTCGCTGCTCGGTGTTCCGGTGGTCGAGAACGAGACCATCGACCCCCTCCCGCGGTCCACTTCTTCGGCGGAACCCCGGAGAACCCGGTGCTCACCGCCTCGCGCTTCGTGCGCGGGTCCGCCACCGGCCTGGGCGACGCGAACGCCCGGGTCAAGGTGAATCTTCGCCGGAGCGAGCCGCTGGCGGTCGGCGTGCTTGCAGACGTGAGATTTCCCACCGGCAGCGAGAAGGACCTGCTCGGCGCCGGCGCCTTCGCCGCGCGCGGCCTGGCCATCGTGTCGCCCGGTTCGGCGACTTCTCGCCGCACGCGAACGTGGGCTACCTGTATCGCGGAGGCGAATTCGAGAGTGACGCGGTGCTGGGCACCCTGGGCTTCGTCACCCGCTGACGCCCTGGGCCACGGTCGCGGTGGACGTGATCTCTCAGCTTCAGGTCGGCGACAGCCCGCTCGAGGTGCCGGATCCGGTCCCAACGGCCGCCCTCGCGGCGGAGAGTGGCGCTGAAGGCGACGGTCTGTCGCTCGTTGCGCTGGCTGCTGGTGTTGAGACAGGTGTACGAGCCGCGCACCAGCGCCTCGGCGTTGGAGTCGGTGACGTCGAGTCGCTCACGTCGAGCTGTGCACGGACGTCGCGCACCAGTTGGAAGAACTGCTCCCAGCCGTGCCGCTGCGCCCCCGTCATCCCCGGATAGACCCGCTGCAGATCGTTCAGGTTCCGCGATTCGACCGCGCTTGCATACTGGGCCGATAAGGTTGCGGATGTCGGGTCTCGGGTCGACCGGCCGCGGTGGCGGGGGAGCCGCGCGAGCCGGAACGGGGGCCTCCTGCACCGGGGGGGGGCGGGCGCGAGGGCCGTGTCCCGCACCGGGGCCGCTGCCGGGCCGGGAGGGGAATCCACGGGTGGCGCAGGTGCTGCCGCGCCGGCACCGTCGGTTGGAATTCTGATGTGCGGCGGCCCGGGCGTGGGCGCCGTGTCGGCAGGGAGTGGAGGCCTTGGCACGGCCGCCGCCGCAGGGGGCTCCCGTGGAACCGCCGGACGCCTGTCCTGCGCCGGCCTTCGCTCGACGTTGGGCAGCGGCCGGTCGCGCGGCACCCGGGGCTCCGCGGCCTCTCCCGGCGCTGGGCCGGCGGCGAATCGGCACCGGGAGGTGTTCCGGCCGCGGGCTCGAGCGTGTGCGTGACCTCCAGGGCGGTCTGCGGCCGGTCCGCCGGGCGCTTGGCGAGGCACTCCCGCACCACAGAACGCCGATGCCGAACGCCATGACCACCATGTAGGCGAGGGCGAGGTCCATCACGAACGCGGGGTCCCGCTTCCCGGTCCGGAGATAGGCGTAGAGCGCCACCGAGATGGCGAGGCAGCTCGTGGCGATCCCGTCCACCACGTTGAATCGAGCCCATCGGGGGTCCACCGGCTCGGCGAAGTAGAGGGCGACGTGTCCCAGCGCGGGCGCGAGGATCCAGAGCCCGCCCGCGACGAACGCCATGATCTCGACCCGGCGGGATGCCTGGCGAAGCAGGTCACCCGGCAGCTTGCGCGGTCCGGGCGTGGTCCTGGGCCCGGTGATGGTCTCGCGCGCGAGGCGGCCGATCAGCTTGGGCGTGGGCATCGACTACTCCGGAGTCGGGGAGCGAAGCCGCTCCACGTCCTCGGGGTGATCGAGATCCGCGAGCACGGCCGGCGGCCATTCCATCACGGCGGCTTCGTCGTGGTAATCTCGAACGACGCCCCGGCCTCCCGTCTCATCTGCTCGGCCGAGGGCGGGAAAGAGGGGCCGGGCATAGAGCGTGGGTGGCGCCTGCACGCCGCCGTAGAGGGAGACCACCATCGGCGCCGAACCCTGACGGAACCTCTCGACCAGGCCCGCCACCATCGCGGATGTCACGAGCGGCATGTCGGCGAGGAGCACGACCGCGGCCTCGCAGTCGGCGGGGACCCGCTCGATGCCGGTCCTGAGCGAGTGGTGCATCCCACCCGCGTAGTCCGGGTTCACGACCAGCGTCACCTCCAGTCCCTGGAGTGCTTGCGCCACCCGGCTGGCCTCGAACCCGAGCACGACGATGACGGGCGCGAGACCCGCCTCGAGCGCCCGGCGCGCGGTCCGGCGGACCACGGCCTCCTCACCGAGGTCCACCAGCAGCTTGTTGGTGCCGAGCCGGGAGGAGGTGCCCGCGGCGAGCACCACGCCGGCCACGGGGCCGATGCGCATCTCCACGGTCACCTCCGGCGCGGCCAGAGCGCGCCGAGTCGGAAGTCCCATTCGGGGGGGTCGAACGCCTTGTTGCCGCCGGTCGGGTAGTGCGTCAGCTCGCCGACGACGATCCGGTCGTTCTTCAGGGCGTAGAGATCCACCCGCACGAAGTCGAACTCCTGTGCCAGGCACTCCGCGAGCATCCGCATCCTGCCGAAGCTCGAGGGCAGTGGGATGTCGGGCCCGGGCGGGTAGTACATCCGGAGTGCCGCCGGGCTGCCGTCGGGATGGTAGAAGTTGCGGGTGTGTCGCGTGAACCGGTCGAAGTCCACCTGCACCAGCGCCGCGGTGCCCCCGAAGCACAGCCACTTCCAGTCGGGTGGGATGTTCCCCTCTTCCCCTTCGAGGAGCTCCTCGATCACGAGCCGGGGACGAATACCCCGGTAGCCCCACTCGCCGTTCTTCCGCCAGTAGGGGTAGGCCAGCCATCCGCGGGCGCGCTCGACGATCGCCGAGCGGGTGGCGTCGTCGTCGGACGTGACGACTGCCGTCATGCCGCTCCCGTGGGTCGCCTTCACGACGTAACGGGCCGGGAGCTCCAGACGTCGCAGCTCGTCCGGGGCGTCGAGCACGCCGTAGAGGTCCGGCAGGTGTCCGGGACCGGCTCGCCGCTCGACGAAGTCGCGCAACGCGAGCTTGTCGGAGGTGACCGTGAGGAGCGGATCGCGGTCGCGCGCCATCTTGAGGAACAGGTGGTGGGTGAGCGTCCGCGGGTTGGAAACGGGGAGAGGCGATCCGTGCCAGAGCAGGTGGCGCAGGCGCTGGAAGCCCATCGGCGGCAGGAGCGACGCCACGCTGCGTATCCGGCGCCAGAGCCTCCGCGAGCGCCGGAGCGCGGGCGTGACGTCAGGAGACATCGGCCCGCAAGCCGAGGAATGCCGCATAGCGCCGGGCAGCCGCGCCGACCACGTGGCGCGCCGTAGAGTCGAGGCGTGTGAATGGGTTCAAGGAGATCCTGACGGAGCTCTCCCTCGTCGTCCTCGTCCACGTCCCCACGACCCGGCCGTTCACGACGATCGCGGGTCGGAGGATGTCCATGCCGTTCACCCCTCGCTCATGCGCCGGCGCGAGGATGGCGGCGCGATCGCGGTAGGCGACGGTATACTCGTCGAACGCCGGCAGGAGCCACGCCCGTCGTGAGGACGTGTCGGCCCGCTTGGCTGCCATCCAGTACCTCCGGCCTGCCAGCTCGTGAGAGACGAGCTGCCCGCTCGCCATGGCCAGGCCACCCATCGCCTCCCGGAGCGGAAGCCCCGACCACCAGGCGAAGGCGTGGAGGGCGGCGGGGCCGTGGCTGGTGAAGTAGCGTCGCGCCAGCTCGGCCAGCGCCTCGTCCCGGGCCATCCGCTTCCCTGGGGGCACCCATTCCTCCAGCAGGACGAACGTCTGGTGCTTCCCCTCCCGCGGGCCGACGCAGATGAGACCATCGTGCGCCAGGCGCCAGGTGAGGTGGAGACCCCGCCCGCCCGCGGTCGAAAGTCCCGCGCGGTCCAGCGTCCGATAAAGCGCGTCCCGGGCGAGGGACCGTCCCCCTTCCAGCGCCTCGACTACGACTTTGCGACTCCGGGCCAGCGCTTTCGCATCCAGGCCATAGTCCCGCTCCAGTCGCGCCGCGCTCGACGCCACCACGCGGGGTGTCATCAGCGCCAGCATTCAACGGGCGTCCTCTGCCGCCACGAAAATGCAGTGTGCCGCGCATCGGCCAGGTGCGGACGATTCTGCGGTCGGCGATGGCGCGCTCGACGAGGCGCTCCGTGCCGCCGCGGGTCCGGAGCCCTATGGCCCACAGCGAGCCCAGGTAATCCTGCGCCTGGACGGCACCCAGCCACCGCACCGGCTCGGCGGGATCGTCGAAGTCCGTCGCCGCAAGGCGCTGGCTCTGCAGACGGTGGCGGCGAAGGTTGGCGGGCATCATCGGCCGGAATTATATCAGCCGGGAAGCCGGGCGTCGTGTGTGCTCTTGCCCGCGAATCGGCCGCTCCATAGTGGGACGGTGCCTCTTGGCCTCACCTCCACTGGAGAGCTCTCATGGCTCGCTTCATCCCGAACGTGTCCGCGGCGACCGCGATCGGCGCCGCGCTGGTTCTTGCGTGCGCCGACCCCTCGTCTCCCGCCCCCGAATCCGCTTCCTCGCTCGAGTCGGCCTCTCACCCCGCCGGTGCACCGACGCTGCGGGTGCAGCACAGCGGCACGACCAACCGGCTCCAGGCGATCAGCCCTGTCGATGCGAAGGCGGTGTGGGCCAGCGGCCTGGGGGGCACGTTCGTGCTCACCACCGACGGCGGCAGGCACTGGGAAGCCGGGGTGGTGGAAGGGGCTGAGCTGCTGCAGTTCCGCGACGTGCATGGGGTGAGCGAGAAGGTGGCATATCTGCTGTCCACCGGCTTCGGCGAGGACTCGCGCATCTACAAGACGGTGGACGGCGGCAAGACCCGGACGTTGCAGTTCAAGAACCAGCACCCCAAGGGCTTCTACGACTGCTTCGACTTCTGGACCCCCGACCGGGGCATCACCACAGGCGACGCGGTGAACGGCCGACTTCCGGTGATTCGCACCAGGAACGGCGGCGCCGACTGGCGCAGGATCGCCGGCAAGCTGCCGCCGGCCCAGCCAGGCGAGGCGGCGTTCGCCGCCAGCGGCACCTGCGTCGCCACCCAGGGCACCGAGCACGGCTGGATCGCCACCGGGGCCGCGGAAAGGGCGAGAATCCTGGCCACCACCGATGGCGGCGACACCTGGAATTCGTACGACACGCCCATCGTGCAGGGCACGCCCGCCTCGGGCCTCTTCACGGTGGCCTTCCGCGACCGCCGGCACGGCATCCTCGCCGGAGGCGATCTCGAAGCGCCCGACGCGCTCTCGGACAACGTCGCCCTGTCGAGCGACGGAGGAAGGACCTGGAACCTGATGAGCGGCACCCCGTTCCCGGGAGCCGCCTACGGGCTGAGCTACGTGTCCCCCGACGACCAGGGCTTCAGACGGACCGTGGTCATCACCGGACCGGCGGGCGCGGCCTGGACCAGGAATGAAGGGAAGAAGTGGCACCTGCTCGATGGGGTGCGCGACTACTGGGCCGTGGCCTTCGCCAACCGCCGCCATGGATGGCTGGTGGGAACCGAGGGCAGGATCCTGAAGCTGGTCTTCTGAGCGCGAACGGCTACGCGGACCGGGCGGCCGCCTCTCCCGCCGCCCGGCCCGTCGCCCAGGCCCACAGAAAGTTGTAGCCGCCGATCGGGCCGAACGCGTCGAGCACCTCGCCGCAGATGAAGAGTCGGGGGTGGCGGCGGCTCTCCATGGTCCGCGGATCGATCTCCGCCAGGCTCACGCCGCCTCCCGTCACCTCCGCCTTCCGGTAGCCTTCGTCGCCGACCCAGGGCAGCTCGCCCCGCACCAGCACGGAGATCAGTCGAAGCCGGTCCTCGCGGCGCAGCTGGGCCAGCGGATGGGACGCCGCTACGCCGGCCTGCATGGCGAGCGCGTCGGCGAGCCGCTCGGGCAGGTCGCGGCGGAGCACACCCGCCACCGTGCGCGTGCCCACCGGCTGGAGCGCCGACTCCCAACCCGCCTCGTCGCGCGCGGTCCACCGCACCGTGAGCCGGGCCGTGCCATCCGCCTCCTGGCGCGAGCGCACCAGGACGTGCGACACGTCCAGCACCGAGGGCCCGCTGTACCCGCGGTGGGTGAAGAGGAAGCCTCCCGAGGAGGCCGAGTGTCGGTGATCGCCACTCGCGCTGATGGTGACCGGGAGCGAGACACCGGCGAGCGCGCCGAATGGCGAGGGCCCGGCCACGATCGGTGTCAGCGCCGCGTACGTCGGATGCAGGGTGTGCCCCAGCGCCCGCAGGATCGCGATCCCGCGGCCGTCACTTCCGGTGTTCGGGACCGACAGCCCGCCCGTCGCCACGACGACCGCATCCACCACGAGCGGCGCGGCGCCCTCGCGCTCGACCTCCCACCCGCGGGCGCGAGGAGCGAGACCGGTGACGAGCGTATCCGGCACGAAGCGCGCCCCCGCGCGGGCCGCCAGCGTCAGCAGGCCGTCGCGCACGTCGCGAGCGCGGTGCGAGGCCGGGAAGAGCTTCGCGGACTCCGGCTCTTCCACCAGCGGCATCCCCAGCCCGCGCTCGAAGAAGGCGACCTGGTCCGCCAGCGGCCAGGAGCGGAGGATCTTGCGGAGCGTGTTGGGTGAGGAGTCGGTGACGAAGCGGCGCTCGTCCACCCGCGCCGGGAGGATGTTGCAGCGGCCGCCGCCACTGATGAGGATCTTTCGCCCACCGTCTCGCGTACGCTCGAGCAGCAGCGTCTCGGCACCGGCGGTGGCCGCGAAGATCGCCGCCAGCGTCCCCGCGGCACCGGCTCCGACTATGGCGACGCGGCGATTCCGGATAGCCCCTCCAGGATCGAATTCGACGAGTGAACGGCGGGCAGGAAACTTACTTCCCTTGTCCCGACAGGTCGGCGTTTCTAGTATTGGCCCCTGCCGCGTCGCCATGGTCAGAGCCCGCGCGTCCTTCCCGCGTCCCACCGAGGTGTTCGTGCTAGTCCCGTCTCCCACCGCTCGACCCAGCCGCTGAGCCGTGGGAGACGCACTGCGCGTGACCTATCTCGTCCGTGCCGCTGCCCGGGATATCGAGGCGAGGGCCGAGTCGTTGCTGCTCGAGCAGACCGTCGAGCTGCCGCGCTCGAGCCTTCGCGAGCCGGCCGTGGTGGAGCGGGTCCTGGGGCAGGTCGAGCGCGTCGAAGCAGGGAGCGAAGGCAGCCACCGGGTGACCGTCACCCATCCTCTCGTCACCACCGCCTTCGACCCGGCCCAGCTCCTCAACGTGCTCTTCGGCAATTCCTCGTTGCAGCCTGACGTGGTCCTCGCGGATGTGGAGCTTCCCGATTCGGCGTTCGATTGGCTTCCCGGTCCGCGGGCCGGCGTCGCTGGGCTGCGCGCCCTCACTGGGGTCAGGAGCCGGCCGCTTCTCGCGACGGCCCTGAAGCCCATGGGACTCGAGCCGAAGCAGCTCGGCGCGCTCTGCCGCACTTTCGCCGCCGCCGGGATCGACCTGGTGAAGGACGATCACGGCCTCGCGGACCATCCATTCTGTCCCTTCGAGGCACGGCTCGAGGCCGGCCTGCGCGCCACCGAGGGCACGCCGACGCTGTACGTGCCGAACCTGATCGGCACTCCGGAGCGCGTACTGAGACAGCTCGAGACCGCCCGAGCGGGGGGAGCGAAGGCGGTGCTGATCTCCCCGATGATCGTGGGCCTTCCCCTGCTGCACCAGCTGGCGACTCTCCCGGACGGTCTGCCGATCGTCGCGCATCCGTCGCTGGCGGGGGTCCTCCGCGCGGAGTCGACGGTCGTGCTGGGCAAGCTGTTCCGCTGGTACGGCGCCGACGCGGTGATCTTTCCTCATGCCGGCGGCAGGTTCACCTTCGACATGGAGACGTGCCGAGCGCTGGCCCGGACGCTTCGCGCCCCGTCCTCCCGTGCTCGGCCGAGCTTTCCGGTTCCCGCTGGAGGGCTCGACGTCGATCGGGTCGAGGAGACGCTGGCCTTCTACGGCGCCGACAGCATCCTGTTGATCGGCCGCGGTCTCTACGAGGCGGGCGAAGACCTCTACGAGCGGACCCGTGCGCTGGTGGCCCGGGTGGCCCGGGCGGCGTCCGCGGAGCGCGCATGAAGACGCACATTCGACGGACCGGCGATGGCCGGTGGGAGGGTGTCCCGGTGTCCGCCTACAAGCCGGGCGGCACTCACTTCGCGGGAATTACGCGGCAGCTGCTGTTCGACGGCGGCGAAGGGCTGGGCTGTCAGCTGCGGTACTTCGAGATCGAGCCGGGCGGGCACTCCTCGCTCGAGCGGCACCGCCACGTGCACGCGATCATGGTGATCCGCGGCGAGGGAAGGGTACTGGTCGGCGACCGTGTGCTGGATCTCGCCACTCACGACCTCGTGCGCGTACCTCCGCTGACCTGGCATCAATTCCGGGCCGGCGAGGGTGAGCCGTTCGGCTTCCTCTGCATGGTCGACTGCGGGCGGGACACGCCGGAGCGGCCGGACGCCGGCGTCCTGGCGGAGCTGCGCCGCGATCCGGCGGTCGCGGACTTCATCCGGGTCTGAATCCCGGCCTCTGCAGTCGAGTCGCCGGTAAATCCTTTCCCGCGGGTCTAGCGGTGCTCTCCCGTCGCGTTGCCGATGACGGCCCCCAGGTCGTCGGGAGCGCGGTGCCGGCATTCGCGCCTGAGATCCTCGATGTCCGCCGAGAGGAAGGCGCCCAACAGGCCATCCATGGTGATCTCGAAGGCCGGCAGCTCCTTCTTGGCGACGCTGTTGGAGTACATCGCCAGCACCGCGCGCTCGTCGAAACGGTAGAAGGAGTACGTGGGATACCGCCCGAACAGCCGCACCTGGATCGGCTTCTGGTACTCTCGAGCGAGGCGGGCGAAGTAGCGGTAGGCGTCCTCGACCATCGCGGGAATCAGCGGCCCATCGTCGAAGTGCTTCTCCAGCGAGAACATGAGCTCGTGGTTCTCCAGATCCGGCAGAAACACCTCCAGGCTCGTGCCTTCCCGGCCGAGAAACGCCTTGATCGCCGCGTCGTGATTCTCCCGCCAGCGCCGCGAGTGGATGAAGTACAGCACCATCGCGCTCGACGACCCGATGAGCTCATCGAACCGGTACACGAATCCGGCGAAGGTGCCGACCCGAACGATCCCGGGAGGCTCGGGCACGAGGGGTGTGGACGTCATGGGCAGGATGCTAGCTCACTCGATGACCATCGGCAATTCGTGGCAGCCGACCTCGACGGAGGCTGGCGCCTTGCGGGGCTCTGGGCCGAGGCCGATCTGGAGCACGCGGCCCGCGTAGACCCGCAGTCCGCCGAGGTGATCGGCGACCTCGGCGCGATCTACACCAGACTCCGGCGGTACCGGGAGGCCCGCGCCGCCCTCGAACGGGCCCGGGTGCTTCGGCCGTCCAGCTTGAGCCTGGCCCATGCCCGTGCGCGCCTCGCCGCGATGGAGGGCGACCTCGAGGGCATTCGCCAGGTGTTCCGCTCGATGGAGGAGATCGTGGGGCGGCGCCGCGTAGTGGCATACGTGGCGCTGAGGGAGGACCTGATCTGGGCACTCGACGACGAGGCTCGCCGCGCGGTGCTGGAGCTGACACCCGCATCCACGTTCTCGCCGGCAGGCCCGAGGAGGCGATCGACCGCCTCGTGGCGCTGGCCGACGAGCCGGGCCTCCGATCGGGACCGCTCTTCCGGATCGATGCCAGTTTAGGGAAAGATGCCGAGCTGCTCGTAGCTCAACGCCACCTTGTCGATCGCGACGATCATCGCCGCGGTGCGCATGATCTCCTTCCCTCCCAGTTGCTTCCAGACTTCACGAATGGGGTGGTAGGCGCCGATCATCGTCTCTTCCAGACCCGAGTTCACCAGGTCCTCCTCGCTCGCGCCATGGGTCACGCGCTCCACCTCCTCGGGCGTGAAGCGGCGGCCGGTCACCCCCTCCACCGCTTCCAGCAGCCGGGTGTAGGCTCCCTGCTCGAAGCGCTTCTGCATCCGGCCGAAGCGCACGTGGCTGAGGTTCTTGACCCACTCGAAATACGAGACCGTCACCCCGCCGGCGTTGATGTAGGAGTCGGGGATTACCATGATCCCGCGCGCCGCCAGGATCTCGTCCGCCTCGACCGTGGTGGGACCATTCGCGGCCTCGACGACCATCTTCGTCCTGAGCCGTGGCGCGTTCTCCGCGGTGATCTGCCGTTCCAGCGCTGCCGGGATCAGGATGTCGCACTCGAGCTCCAGCGCCTCTTCCCGGCGGGCGAGACTGGTGGCCCCCGGGAAGTCCAGAATGCTCCCGCGCTCCTTGCGGTGCGCCATCACCGCTTCGAGGTCGAGTCCCTTGTCGCACGCGATGGCCCCCTCGGATTCCGACAGCCCGACCAGCACCGCGCCGGCCCGCTGAAAGAATTGCGCGGCGTGATACCCCACGTTGCCGAGGCCCTGCAGCACGACGCGCTTTCCGGCGAGGCCGGGCGACATGCCGAGCGCCTTCATGTCCTCCTTCACGCTGCAGATCTCGCGGACCCCGAAGAAGACGCCGCGTCCGGTCGCCTCGACCCGCCCGCGAATGCCGCCTGCGCTCACCGGCTTGGCCGTGACGCAGCCGAGCGCGTCCAGCTCGCCGGGGCGAAGCTGGGTGTAGGTATCGGCGATCCAGGCCATCTCGCGGGGTCCCGTGCCGACGTCGGGGGCCGGCACGTCGAGACCGGGACCCATGAAGTTCTTCCGCACCAGCTCGAACACCATCCGGCGCGTGATCCGCTCCAGCTCACCGACGGAGTAGCGCTTCGCGTTGAGCCTGATCCCACCCTTGGCCCCGCCGAACGGCACGTCCACCAGCGCGCACTTGTACGTCATCAGCGCCGCCAGCGCCTGCACCTCCTCCGCGTCCACGGTCTCGGCGTACCGGATGCCGCCTTTGGTCGGAAGCTTGTGGTGGCTGTGCTCGGCCCGCCAGGCATGCATCACCTCGATGCGGCCGTCGTCCCGTTTGATCGGGAAGCTGGTATAGAAGAGATTTTTGCACGCCCGGATGTTGGCGAGCAGGGTGGGGTCGTGGTCGGTGAACCCGGCCGCGTGGTCGAAGGCCCGGTTGACCTGCTCGAGGAAGCTGGAGCCGAGGGACATGAGTGCTTTCTCGCGGAGAGCGAGGGAGGGTGGAGGGGTGGGACGAATATAGACGGGAGCCCGCCGGACGGAGGCCGCGCGACGCCGGCGAGGACTTCGGCTCAGGCCGCGCGCTCGCGCCACCCCGCCGCGAGCAGGCTCCCGATCACCATCAGCGTCACGGCGAGGATGGCGAACGCCGCATAGCTTCGCAGGGCGCGCCGTCGATATTCCATCCCGCGGGGCGTCAGCCGCTCGGGCGTCCACGCGATCTCGAGCGGGCTCACACCCGGGCGCCGATGGCGCACCATCTGCACATAGCAGTAGACCCCATGGGCCCACAGGGCGATCGCGAGGGCCGCGGCCACCGAAAATGCCGCCAGGACGAGCAGGCGCTCACCTCCGCCTCGTACGTGTCAGCAACGAGTCCACTCGCCGTCTCGGGCCGGGCAATCGGACGTCCCACCGGCTATCTTACGGGGGTGAGCCGCGCGTTGTCTCGCCGGTCGGCTCTACTCCCACCACTGGCAGGTGCGTATGGCAACGGCCCCGGAGTCCTTTGAGAATGCTTCGACCCCATCGCGCCCTCTCGTGGAGCGGGTTCGCGAGCGGGTAGACAAGGCCGCGGCGAGCCTCGGCGACAAGAGGCGGGAGCGGCGCGGCGCGCAGACGCTGGGGTCCAAGGCGCCGCGCGAGCTCCGGGCGCTTCGCCGGGTATTCCGCGAGATGGGACGCACGCAGCGCACGGCCCGCCGGCAAACGGGGCAGGCACCGTCCCCCGTCGTTCGGGACGCCGCCCGCGCGTTTCGAGCGGCGCCCAGCATGTCGGCGTTGGTGCTGGTGGCCGCGTCGCTCGACGAGGTAGGTCTGCTCTCCTGGTGATCGCCCGGCGGCCTCGGGCGGTTTCCGCCCGGGTGCTCAGCGGGAGTCGCGGCTCTCCTCCCGCAATACCGCCAAACTTCTGGTGCCCAGTGTGATCAGGGCCTCGAATCGACCCTTCACCCCGACTTTCGAGCCCGTGCGCGGCGGTCCGCTCCTGTCGCTCACGACGGTGAGCGTGCCGGTCTCGTCTCTCACCTGGTAGGCGCCCAGCCCCAGCCCACCGCCCGACTCCCTCACCTCTCCGTGGACCCGCACCGTCTTCCCGTCGTAGCGCGCGGGATTGTCGAGCAGCTGGCCGATCGGTGTGACGCCCGCGCAGCCGACAAGGACCAGCAGGCCGGCGGCGAGCGGAACGAACGCGGCCAGTCGGGGGACGCGAAGGGACCGAAGGGACATGGCGCAACTCCTGGTCGAGGGTGCCGTCGTCGCTGGGCACGACCCGGCGAATCTACTCCACGCCGCGGTCGGTGGCCAGCACGCTCGTAGGTGCACGGTACCGGGCCGTCAGGCAGCGGACCGCGCGAAGAACTCCCGCTGCAGCCGGCGCAGCAATGGGATGGAGAGAAGTACCGAAATCAGGTTCGGGATGGCCATCAGGCCGTTCAGCGTGTCCGCGATGTCCCACACCACGTGCAGGGACCCCACGGCGCCCAGATAGATGAATACCAGCCAGAGGAGCCGGTACGGAACCGCGGCGCGGCTGCCGAGCAGGTACACGATACCGGTCTCGCCGTAAAAGCTCCACCCGATCAGCGTGGAGAACGCGAACAGCACCAGCGCGGTCGTGACGACCAAATGGCCCCACTCGCCGGGCAGGCCGGCGGCGAACGCACGGCCGCTCAGCGCGGCCCCCGTCTCACCGCTCTCCCATGCGCCTGTCACCAGGATCACCAGCCCGGTCGTGGTGCAGATCAGCAGCGTATCGACGAACACCTCGAATATGCCGTACATGCCCTGGCGGACGGGGTGGTCGGTGCTGGCGGCGGCGTGCACCAGCGGCGCGCTGCCCAGCCCGGCTTCGTTCGAGAACAGCCCGCGCGCGATGCCGTAGCGCAAGGCCAGCATGATCGTGCTGCCCGCGAAGCCTCCGGTGGCCGCGCTGCCGCTGAAGGCGCCCTCGAAGACCAACCCGAAAGCGCCGGGAATCTCGGGCAGGTGGGTGAGGAGCACCACCAGAGTGCCGGCGACGTACAGGATCGCCATGAAGGGCACCAGGACCTCGGCGAAGGCGGCGATGCGCCGAATCCCGCCGAGGATCACCATGCCGGCGAGGACGACCAGCACTCCGCCGACGAGCGCCGGTGCGACCCCGAAGCTGGCCTGGAGACTCTGCGCCACGGAATTCGCCTGCACCATGTTGCCGATGCCGAAGGCGGCGAGGGACGTGAACAGCGCGAAGACGCCGCCCAACCAGGGCAGCCCGATTTTCCTGAGCGTGTACATCGCGCCGCCTCGCATGATCCCCGACGCGTCTCTCTCCCGGTAGTGGAGCGCCACCACGATCTCGGCGAACTTGGTTCCCATGCCGAGCAGCCCGGAAATCCACAGCCAGAAGAGGGAGCCCGGCCCGCCGATCGCGATCGCGGTCGCCACCCCCGCGATGTTGCCGACTCCGACCGTCGAGGCCAGCGCGGTGGCGACCGCCTGGAAAGGTGTGACGCTGCCCTCTCCGGTGGAGGGCCGTCGCAACCTTCCCAGAACTTCGCCGAGCGCGGTGCCGAGGTGCCGGAACTGCACGCCGCGGGTGACGAACAGGAGAAGAAGCCCGGTGCCCATCAGCAGCACCAGCATCGGTGGCCCCCAGACGAGGCCGTTCAGCCACGCGTTCGCGCGGGTGATGAGATCGAGCATGTGGTCGCAGGTTCCGAGGGTTGATGGTCCGAGTGGGTTCCGCTGGGGCGCCGAAAGCTGGTGACATGACGGGACTTTGGGTAGCGGGGGAGGACGGCGCACCTATTGCTGTTTGGGAGGTGTCCCCCAACGGAAGCCGCTCGAATGCCCATGGACAGCCTCAACCGTTCCGCCGTGGCGCGCTACGCTCTCGCGGTCTGCGGCATGCTGGCGCTCTCCGCCTGCGCCTCGAAGTACGCGCAGGTTCCTGCGCGGCTCGACCTCCGTCCATACGGCAGAGTCGCGCTGGTCACCTTCGTGAGCGACGAGGAGCACCGGGCGATGAGTGTGTTGGCCACCCAGCAATTCGCCGAGAAGCTGCTCGCCGGCCAGCCCGGCATCGAGCTTCTCGAGCTCGGCGCATCGGATTCTGTGGTCAAGCGCCTCCCGCCGGGCACCGACCCGATCGTGCTGGCCCAGGCCCTCGGGGAGGGGGGGGAACATCCCGGCGGTGTTCGTCGGACAGCTCAAGGTTTCAGGGATGAAGCCGCGGGCGCGCCTCAATGTCAGCGACGTGAACGTGCGGGCCACCGTGTCGGCCGAAATGACGGTGCGCCTCCTCTCCACCCGCACTGGTGGCACGCTGTGGCGCTCGAGCTCGGCTGCCAGCGGTACGGTGGGGCGGGTCGCGCTCGCCGGCGGTTTGCCCTCCGTTGCCCTGCGGGATACCGAGGAGGCCCACGGCGAGATCGTGCGCTCGCTCGTGGCCGACGTGACGCGCGACCTGAGGCCCACGTGGGTGAAGCAGTGACATCACAGGACCCAGGCGGCACTCGAGAGCACCAGCGCGCCACCGGCCCGGTCGGGTAGCGCGAGGCCCTGCCAGACCCGAATCAGGAGTACGTACCGAGGCAGCCGTGCGAGCGAGAGGCTGAGGGCGTAGACCATCGGCCGTGGCCGGACGGACAGCAATGCGATCCGGATGACGGTGTACGGGATCGGCAGCAGCGCGACGAGCACGACCGCGACATAGAAGCTCCTCCCGGCGCGGGACATCGCCACCGCCCGTGTTTTCCCTCCGGCCCATCGCCGCCCCGCGGCGCCGATCACCGCGACGTCCACCAGGCCCGCCCGCCCCGCACGCCCACTGCCCAGCGCGGCGAAGACAGAGGCTTCGCGAAAGGTGTGTCGGGCGGCGAACCGGAGCAGCACGCAGTCGAACGGCAGCGGAAAGGCGGTATTGGTCACCACCGCCAGCGGAATGAACCGCGGCAGGTCGGCGGCCACCGCTCAGGCCGCCTGTACGCCGCCACGCCGGGGGCAGGGCATCGTGGGGTACACTCCGTGGGGCGCCGCCGCCGCGAAGTCCAGAGCACCGCGGTGCGCTGCCGCTCGAACATCGGCGCACGACTCCAGGGGATGCGGCGATTGAAGGAGCGGAGGGGATGGGACAGCAGCTGGCTGAGCGGCGTCTCGTGGACGACCAGCCCACCGGGCGCGAGCACCCGGGCTATCTCCTCCAGCGCGATCTCGGGCCGCGCGATGTGATAGCAGGTGCCGAAATCGATGACCAGATCGAATGCGGCATCCGGGAAGGGCATGCGCCGGACATCGGCCGGCACGAGCTCGGCGGTGGCGCCGGCATGCGCCAGCCGCAGCCGGGCCTCGTCCAGAAAATCGGCCTCGACATCGAGCCCGACGAGGCGCGACGGCCGCAGCAGTTTGTCCAGCACCGGCAGTGCCACCCCGCGCCCGCAGCCGATCTCGAGCACCCGTCCGTGCGAGGGGAGGCCGAGAGCGCGAATCATCAGCGGGACTTCGAGTGATTCCTGCCGGGAGTTCCGGCCCTCCTCGTTGGGGAAGGGCCGGTACTCCCTGTCGGCGTGGTATGCGGCGGCGCCGGGGAAGTGAGGCGCGTCAGGAATCCTGACGGCGGGGCGGACCCCTGCGGGTGCCATGAGCCGCTCCGGTTGAGGTGGGCGATCCGATCGCACCGCACCGTACCAACCGGCCGTGACCTGTGTGTGACTCCGCTCCACGGCGTTGCCCACGGCCGCTCCGCGCCGTACCTTCACCCATCGGCAGCCAGCCGGATCTGCCGGCCCCGCGCACACCCCTCGCGCACCCCAGTCGTCACCCGACCGTCACTCGGAGGCATCCCGTGCCCCCCGGCGTCCCCAGGAGCAGGTGATCCTGAACCTCGCGCTCAATGCCAGGGACGCGATGCCGCGGGGTGGACGCTTCACCGTCGCCACCTCGCTGGAGCGGCTGGACGCTCGCTTTGCCGCGCGCTATCCCGGCATCGAGATCCGGCCGGGCGACTACGCTCGCGTCACGGTCACTGACACCGGTGTCGGAATGGACGCCGAGACCCTGGCGCGGGCCTTCGAGCCGTTCTTCACCACCAAGCCCGTCGGCGAAGGAAGCGGTCTCGGTCTCGCCACTGTGTACGGGATCGTGAAACAGTCGAACGGGTACATCTGGGGTGAGAGCGGTACCGGCGCGGGGACCACCTGGCACATGTACCTGCCCCGGGTGGTGGGACAACAGGCCGGGCGCGGTCCCGAATACGCCGAGTCGCTCCCCCTCGAGCGACGCGCCGAGACGGTTCTGGTGGTGGATGACGAGCCGATGATGCGGGCGCTGGCGCGGCGGGCCCTCGAGATCTACGGCTACACGGTGCTGGAGGCGGAGCACGGCCGAGCGGCGGTGCAGCGATGGCCGCCGGTGACCACCAGGTGGCCGCCGTAGTGGCCGATATCGTCATGCCCGAGATGGATGGAAAGGCACTGGGTGAGTGGCTGCGGGCCTCGTACCCCGGCCTGCCCGTCCTCTACATGTCGGGGCACACCGGCGACGATCTGGCGCGGCGAAACCTGCTGGAGCCCGGCGTGTGCATCCTCCAGAAGCCGTTTCGGCCGGACGAGCTGGTCGCGCGCGTGCAGGAGCTGGTGACGGGCCGGAAGGCGACATGACCCGGGGCCTGCCTCACCTTCCGATGGTTCCGCTCGCACTGCTAGTGTGAAGTCCCAGAGATTCTTTTCGTAAGTCGCTCGATCTTGGCCAGGATACTATCGGCCGTGGCGGTCCACTGGAAGGGCCGCGCGGTCTCGTTGTAACTC
>JACDHV010000110.1:0-4018 GCA_013820855.1 Gemmatimonadales bacterium
GGTGATCTTCACGTCCGGTGGTACCGAGGCCGACAATCTCGGCATCATCGGGGCGGCTCTGGCGGCACGCGATCGCGGCGGGCGGGTCTGCGCCGTGGTGAGCGCGATCGAGCACAAAGCGGTGCTCGCGGCGGCGCACGCCGTCTGCCACCTCGGCGGGCGCGAGGTGGTGCTTCCGGTGGACGAAAAGGGGCTGGTGAGCCTCGAGGCGCTCGACGCGGCGCTGGCCGATCGCCCCGCCCTCGTCTCGATCATCTGGGTGAACAATGAAGTGGGTGTGGTCCAGCCGGTCGAGGAGATCGCCGGGCGCTGCAAGGCCGCGGGGGTGGTGTTCCATACCGACGCCGTGCAGGCGTTCGGCAAGGTGCCGATCGTCGTGGGCAAGTTGTCCTGCACCCTGCTCACCCTCTCGGGGCACAAGATCGGCGCCCCCAAGGGAATTGGTGCGCTCATCGTGCGGGACCGGAAGGCCATCGAGGCCATCATTCATGGGGGTAGCCAGCAATACGGCATTCGGCCGGGCACCGAGAACGTGGCGGGCGCCGTGGCGCTGGGGCGCGCGGCGCTCCTGGCGGCGCGGGAGCAGGCCGAGGAGGCGCCGAGGCTCCGGGCGCTGCGGAACCTCCTGGCCGAGCGCCTCCGCGCCGGGGTACCGGACCTGGTGGTGAACGGAGTCGGCTGCGAGGTCGCCCCGCACGTGCTCAGCGTGTCCGTGGCCGGCGCCGACAGCGAAGCGCTGCTGATGCATCTCGATCTCGCCGGCGTCGCCGCGTCGAGCGGATCCGCCTGCTCGACCGGTGCGGTAGAGCCCTCCCACGTGCTCGTGGCCATGGGCGTGCCTCGGGAGCTCGCGCTGGGGGCGATCCGGTTCAGCTTCGGCCGGGAAAGCACCCCGGAGGACGTGGACCGGGCGGCCGAGGTGATGCCGCTCGTCGTGGCCAAGGTGCGCAAGCTGGCCGGGGTACTGGGGCGGGCGGCGTCGTGACCGGACGGGTGCTGGTGGCGATGTCGGGCGGGGTGGACAGCTCCGTCGCCGCGGCGCGTCTGGTGGAGCAGGGCTACGACGTGGTGGGCGCCACGATGAAGCTCTTCTGCTACGGCGACGAGGTACCCGACCGCCCCTGCTGCTCGCTCGATTCGATCAACGATGCCCGCGACGTCGCCCACATGCTGGGTATCCCGCACTACGTCCTCAACCTCGAGGACCGATTCGCCCTGCATGTGATCGAGAACTTCGTGAGCGAGTACAGCCGGGGGCGCACGCCCATTCCGTGCGTCCGCTGCAACTCCTTCACCAAGTTCCGCGACCTCCTCGCCCATGCCGACGCGCTCGACTGCGAGTACATCGCCACGGGCCACTACGCGGTGGCGCGCGACGGCGGGCTGTACCGCGGCGTCGATCGCGGCAAGGATCAGAGCTACTTCCTCTGGGGCGTGGATCGGCAGGTCGTCCGACGGATGTTGACGCCCGTCGGCAGCATGACCAAGGCGGAGACGCGGGCGGCGGCCAGAAAGCTCGGCCTGGTGACCGCCGAGAAGCCGGAGTCGGTCGAGATCTGCTTCGTGCCCGACGACGACTACGTCGGCGTGCTCGAGCGGCATCTGCCGCCGGAGGCGCCGGCGCTGACGCCCGGCCCGCTGGTGACCACGGGCGGCGACATCGTCGGCGAGCACGGCGGATACGCGCGGTACACCATCGGGCAGCGGCGCGGCCTCCCCGGCGGCTTCGGCGAGCCGCGCTACGTGGTGGCGATCCGTCCGGAGCGGCGCGAGGTGGTCATCGGCACGGTGGACGAGCTGGCGGGGCACCGGGTCCGCCTGGAGGAGCTCAACTGGCTCTCCGACCCGCTCGAGCCGGGCGCCGAGTGCAGGGTGCAGGTCCGCCACCGGGCCCGGGCGGTTCCGGCGACGGTGGCTTCGATGGAGCCGGGCGCGGCCGACCTGGTCCTCGAGCAGCCCGTCCGCGCCATCACCCCCGGCCAGTCCGGCGTGCTCTACTCGGCCGAGGACCGGGTGCTCGGCGGCGGCGTGATCGGCTGACCCATGACCTCCCTTCTCCTCCACTGGCTGCTGAACGCCGCCGCGCTCTGGGCGGCGGCCTGGATCGTGCCCGGACTCGACTTCCGGGGCACCGTGGCCCAGCTGCTGCTAATTGCGGCCGTCTTCGGGGTCGTGAACAGTCTGGTCCGGCCGATCCTCACCGTCCTGACCTGTCCGCTGATCGTCGTGACCCTGGGTCTCTTCACCCTGGTGATCAACGCGCTGATGCTCATGCTCACGGGCGCGCTGTCGGAGCAGTGGGGCCTCGGGTTCACGGTGGCCGGGTTCTGGGCCGCATTCTGGGGCGGGCTGGTCGTGGGACTCGTGAGCGTGATGCTTTCGCTCCTGATGCCCCGGACGCGGGACGGAGCGTAGGGTTCCGCACGTGACCGATCTCCAGCTCCTCACGCCAGCGGCTCCCCCGTCCGACCTGCGGGATCCCTCCCTCTACATCAACCGCGAGCTCTCCTGGCTGGCGTTCAACCGCCGGGTGCTGCACGAGGTGCTCGACCCCCGCACGCCGCTGCTCGAGCGGCTCAAGTTCCTCGCCATCTTCAGCGGCAACCTCGACGAGTTCTACCAGGTGCGGGTCGCGGGGCTCAAGCGGCAGGTCTCCGCGGGCATCGTCGAGCGCACCGCCGACGGCATGACTCCCGAGGCGCAGCTCCGCTCGATCACTGAGCTGGTGCGAGACCTGGTGCGGCAGGACCGCGGCTGCCTCCACGAGCGGCTGCTGCCGGAGCTCGCCGCGCACGGGCTCGTGCTCCACCGGAGCCCCGCGGGCCTTCGCCGAGAAGAGCGGGAACGGCTCGACGCCTACTTTCACGCCAATGTCTTCCCCGTCCTCACGCCGCTCGCGGTGGACCCCGGTCATCCCTTCCCCTACATCTCGAACCTGAGCCTGTCGCTCGCGGTGGTCCTCCGGGGCAGCGACGGCGAGGAGCGGTTCGCCCGGGTCAAGGTGCCGAAGATTCTGCCACGCTGGGTTCCCCTGATCGCGGCCAACGAGTTCGTGCCCCTGGAGGAGGTGATCGGGGCCAACCTCGAATCGCTGTTTCCGGGCGTGGAGATCCTGGGGTGGTACACCTTCCGAATCACCCGGAACACCGATCTCCAGATCGCCGACGACGACGAGGCCGACGACCTGCTGAGCCTGATCCAGGAGGAGGTGAGGAACCGCCGCTTCGCCGAGGTGGTGCGAATCGAGGTGCACGCCTCCATGCCGGCCTCGCTCCGGCAGCTCCTCCTGGCGGAGTTCAGCGAGCAGCAGGAACCCCCGGCGCGGCCGCTCACGTCGGACGACCTCTACGAGGTCGCCGGCCTGCTCGACACGACCGATCTGCTGTCGCTCACGGCTCTCGACTTCCCCGAGCTCAAGGACCCGCCGTTCCATCCGGCGACCCAGCCGCGTCTGGCCGCGCCGCGCAACATCTTCGACGTGATCCGCGAGGGCGACATCCTCCTGCATCACCCCTACGACAGTTTCGCCACGTCGGTGGAACGGTTCATCCAGACTGCCGCCGACGATCCCGACGTGCTGGCGATCAAGCTCACGCTCTACCGCACCGGCGGCGACTCGAGCCTGGCGAGAGTGCTGGCGCACGCGGCCGAGCGGGGCAAGCAGGTGGCGGTGCTGATCGAGCTGCAGGCGCGATTCGACGAGGAGAACAACATCATCTGGGCCCAGCGCCTGGAGGACGTGGGCGTGCACGTGAGCTACGGCGTGGCGGGGCTCAAGACCCACGCCAAGGTGGCTCTGGTGGTGCGGCGGGAGGGCGACACCATGCGGCGCTACCTGCACATCGGCACCGGGAACTACAACCCGAAGACGGCCAGGGTCTACGCCGATTTCGGCCTGCTCACCGCGAGTCCCGAGCTCGGCGCCGATCTCACCGATCTCTTCAACGTGCTGACCGGCTTCGCCTCACCGGCGGGATATCGAAAGCTCATCGCCGCCCCGAGGGGGATGCGGGAGCGG
>JACDHV010000110.1:4028-11005 GCA_013820855.1 Gemmatimonadales bacterium
GGTTCCTGGCGATGATCCGGCGGGAGGTGGAGCACCACCGGGCAGGGAGCCCCGCCCGGATCATCGCGAAGATGAATTCGCTCGTGGATCCCGACCTGATCGTCGCGCTCTATCAGGCGTCGCAGGTCGGGGTACCCATCGACCTGATCGTCCGCGGCATCTGCTGCCTACGCCCGGGCCTCCCGGGCATCAGCGAGAGGATCAGGGTGATCAGCATCGTGGGCAGGTTCCTGGAGCACAGCCGGGCGTTCTACTTCCTCAACGGCGGCGAGGAGGAGGTCTACATCGGCTCCCCCGACTGGATGCCCCGAAACCTCGATCGCCGGATCGAGGCGGTGGCACCGATCGCGGATCCGGCCCACCGCCAGGCCCTGCGCGACGTCATGCTGCTCATGTGGCAGGACAATCGCCAGGCGTGGGAGCTGCACCCGGACGGCAGCTACCGGCAGCGCCATCCCGCTCCGGGCGAGCCGGAGCTGGCGACCCACAAGCTGTTGGGCGAGCCCTAGAAGCTCATCTTCGCCGACTCGGCGAATCGTTTCATCAACTCCTGCTGTTCGGGCGTCAGCTCGTCGGGAACGGTGACCTGCACCGCCACGAGCTGGTCGCCTCGCCGGCCGGTCTTCTCGAGGCCCTGCCCCTTGATGCGGAACTTGCGGCCGGGCTGAGTCCCCGGCGGAATCCGCAGCATCACCTTCTTCCCGTCCACCGTGCGCACCCGCAGCCGGGTGCCAAGCGTCGCCTGCGCCACGTTGAGGGGCACCTCGCAGACGACGTCGAGGCCCTCACGGCGGAAGAAGCGGTCGGGCTGCACCTGGAACGTGATGATCAGATCGCCGGGGGTACCGCCGGGTCGGCTGCTCTCTCCCTGGCCCCGGAGGCGAATGCGCGAGCCGCTCTCGGTAGCCGGCGGCACGGTGATCGCGACCCGCCTCTCGGTCCGTACGTCGCCCGTGCCGCGGCACGTCGGACACGGCTGCGAAGGAACCCTCCCCCTGCCGCGGCACTGGGGGCACGGACGGTTGACGGCAAAGCCGCCCTGGCCAAAGGAGATCGTGCCGCGCCCGGCGCACTCGGGGCAGGTGGACCAGGTGGCGCCCGGCGCGCCGCCGCTGCCGCTGCACGTCGGGCACGGCTCCGTGACCGGGATCGTCACCGTGATCTTGCCGCCCAGCGCCGCCACACGGAAGGGCACCTCCACCACCGCCTCGACCGAATCCCCGCGCGACTCGGCCTGGCGCCCGCCCCGCCCGAAGATGGACGAGAAGATGTCGCCGAGCCCGCCGAAGTCGCCGAAGTCGAATCCTTCGGCTCCGACGTCGCCAGGCGCGCCCGCCGGCTGGGGGCCACCGCGCGCGCGGCGCGGCCCGCCGTCGAATGCCCCGAGGCGGCGCATCTGATCATACTGTTTCCGCTTGTCGGAGTCGGAGAGCACGCTGTGCGCCTCCGAGATCTCCTTGAAGCGATCCGCGGCCGCTGCATTGTCGGGATTGGCGTCCGGATGGTACTGCTTGGCGAGCCGGCGGTAGGCCTTCTTGATGTCGTCCTGGCTTGCGGACTCGGAGACGCCCAGGACCTGGTAGAAGTCCTTGGCAGCCACTGTCAGCTCTGTCCTGCTGCCGAGTAGACCTGGACTCTCGCCGGGCGCACCAGGGAGCCCTTGAACCGGTACCCCACCTGGAAGGTCGCGCTCACGGTCTGATCGAGCTCGGGCCGCGGCGGCGGCACGACGGACACCGCCTCGTGAAGGCTGGGGTCGAACGCCTGACCCTCGGGTTCGATCCGCTCCACGCCCGCCGACTCGAGCTCCTTGCGGAGCTTCCGGTCCACCAATCCGACGGCCTCACGAATCGAATCGGGCGGAGCGGCTCCGCTATCGGCGCTGAGACGGTCCATGTCGTCGAGCACATCCAGCAGGCGCGTTACCAGCGAGGCCTGGGCCCGGTCGCTCTGCTCGACCCGCTCCCGCGACACGCGCTTTCGGTAATTGTCGAACTCCGCGGCGAGCCGGAGTTGCCGGTCGCGCGACTCCTCGAGCTGTGACTCGAGTCGCCGGATCGCCTCCGAATCCGGCTCCGCCGGAAGCATCCCTCGTCCTTCGCCGAAGACCGGCTGCGTATCTTGCTCGCGCGAGCTGGGCTCGGCCGACATGTCGGTGGACGCCAAGTCGGCGCCGTCTCCGCTGGGACCGGTCTCAGAGGCAGGGTCGGCCATCCCACCCGGCGTGTGGATCGGGTCGGAGGGCTCTCTATAATTGGTTCTAAATCGTCGATTGTCAGTCACTTGCACTCTCGCAGGAGACGTTGTGACTCAAAGATAACAGCAACGTCCCTTCCGAGCCGTCGGTCATGCCGGAAGGCGGCGAAGGACGAGAAAGAGCGCCGTCTGCGCCGCACGGTCCCGGATTTCCCTGCGAGAGCCGAGAAAGACGATCCGTCTCGTCTCGGTGGCCCCTGGGGACGCCACTGCGAACCACACCGTGCCGACCGGCTTCTCCGGCGTGCCGCCACCGGGGCCGGCGATGCCCGTGACGGAGACCGCTACGTCCACACCCATCCGCGTCCGTGCGCCTTCGGCCATGGCGCGAGCCGCGGCTTCGCTCACGGCGCCGTGCTCGGCGAGCAGATCCGGCGGTACGCCGAGCAGCTCGGCCTTGAGACGGTTCGAGTAGCAGATGACCCCACCGGCGAAGACGTCCGAGCTGCCGGGCACGTCGGTGAGTCGGCCGCCGACCAGCCCGCCGGTGCACGACTCGGCGCTGCCGAGCGAGAGCCCCGCACGGCGCGCGTGCTCGAGCACGACCGCCGCGAGATCGGCATCTCCCTCGCCATACACGTGCTCGCCGGCCCGCTCGCGGAGCAGGTCCGCGGCCGCGCGAAGCCGCCGATCCGCCTCGCCAGGCCCCATACCCCAGGCGGTGGCGCGCAGGTCCACCCCTTCCGTGCCGGGAAGGTAGGCGACGGTGAGCGGCGCGATCTCGCGCTCGATCTCGCCCATCCGCTCGGCCAGCGTGGACTCGGGGATCGCCGTCGTTCGCACGACGAGCGAGCGCACCACCGAGCCCGATGCCCGCGCGGCCAGCCGTGGAAGCACCTCGAGCTCGAGCAGCTTCCGCATCTCCGGGGGCACGCCGGGGAGCATGATCGTGAGCCCGAGCTCGCCGTCGAGCCACAGTCCGGGCGCCGTGCCCCACTTGTTGCGGAGCACCGTGGCACCCCGCGGCACCTCGGCCTGGCTTCGGTTGGCGGCCGCAGGGGCGCGCTGCGCCCGGGCGAAGCGGCTTACGATGTCGGACCAGACCACCTCGTCGAACTCCAGCGGCACGCCGTAGAGCTCGGCGACCGCCTTCTTGCTCACGTCGTCACGGGTGGGGCCGAGGCCACCGGTGGTGAGCACGGCACCGGTGCGGCGGAGGCCGTCCGCGACGGCCGCGGCGATCTCCTCGGCCCGGTCGGGCGCCGCGGTCCGGCGGACCACCTCCACGCCGACGGCCGACAGTGCCCGGGCGATCTCGGCGCCGTTGGTGTCCACGGTGAAGCCGAGCAGCAGCTCGTTGCCGATGGTGACGAGTTCGACGCGCATTGCTCGGGGGCGCCGACTCAGATCTTTTCGGTGAACAGTCGGCGATTCCGGTACAGATACAGAACGAACGAGTACACCGTGAGCAGCGTCGCGACGGCGAGGGCCACCGCCACGAACCCGCCGTGGAACTCGTTCCAGTAGTTGGCCCAGGTGCTGTGCTCCCACCCCATGGGCTTCCGGGCGTCCCGGAAGGCGAACCACAGGATCACGGCCCCGATAAAGACGTTCTGGATCGTGGTCTTGAGCTTGCCCGCGCCCGCCGCGGGGATCACCACCCCGCGCTTCTGCGCCCAATGCCGGAACCCGGTCATGGCGAGCTCGCGCCCGATGAGGAGGAGGCAGACCCAGAGCGGGATGCTGCCCCAGATGGGAATGTCGTAGAGGTCGTGCCGCCAGCGGGAGATGAAGTAGATGGGAATGAGCGACGCGAAGAGGAGCAGTTTGTCGGCCACCGGATCGAGCATCTTGCCGAGGTCGGTGACCTCGTTGCGGCTGCGGGCGAGATGGCCGTCATAGACGTCGCTGATGGCGGCCACGAGAAAGACGAAGAATGCGATGAGCTTGGGCCAGTAGCCTTCGATGAAAGGCAGCAGGGCGATGACCGGGGTGAAGCAGATCCGGACCAGCGTGATGACGTTGGCGAGGGTCCACATGCCGCCGCCTACCCCAGCGTCTTGACGACGCTCTTGCTGATCGCCTTCAGCGTGTCGAACACTCCATCGCCGGTGACCGCCACCGCCTCGAAATACGGCGCGCGCTCAATCCAGTGCCCGTCCTCCTGCCAGACCAGGAACTCGGACTCGTGGTAGGGGTCGGGCACCGGGCGCTGCCTCGCGGGCTCGTCCACCGTCCAGCCCGGATTGACCGCGGCCTGCAGCTCGGCGATGGGCGCGGCGTTAGGCAGATCGCGCTTGTTGTACTGGACCGCGAAGGGAATTTTGGTCAGGTCGTAGCCGTGCTGGACCATGTTTTCGTAGAGGTTCTGCATCGCCTCGATATTGGCGTCCATCCGCTCGATCTGGCTGTCGGCGACGAACACGACCCCGTCCACGCCCTTGAGAATCAGCTTTCGCGAGGCGTTGTAGTACACCTGCCCCGGCACCGTGTAGAGATGGAACTTGACCTTGAATCCGCGAATGGTGCCGAGATCCACCGGCAGAAAATCGAAGAAGAGGGTTCGCTCCGTCTCGGTCGCGAGGGAGATCATCTTGCCCCGGGACCCGGGCGCCACCTTGTTGTACACGAACTCGAGGTTGGTCGTCTTGCCGCCGAGCCCCGGGCCGTAGTACACCAGCTTGCAGTTGATCTCGCGCGAGGCGTAGTTGATCATCGACATGCGGTACGGTTCTCCTCAGGATCCGAACAGTTTGTCGATCTCGTCTTCCGCCTCGCCGAGAAACGCCGACTCCACCCCCGGCGCACTGGTGCCGTCCCGGTCGAACATCTCGGTGAACACCTGGTTCAGCTGGCCCACCGCCGGCTTCACCCGCAGCTTGACCAGTCCCAGGGTGGTGCGGTTGTCGAACAGCACGACCAGGATCACCCGGCGCGCCACGTCGGCCAAATACATGGACTCGCGCTCGCCCTGATGAAAGAGGGCGCCGAACTCCGCTTCGCCCAGCATGCGGGCCAACTGGTCGTTGGCGCTGAAGTCGGCCGCGGTCAAGGAGGCGAAGGCGGTGGGGTCGAAGACCGGCGCCTCGCCGACCGTGGCGACGAGCTGGCCGGCGCGATCCACGATGAGCGCGGTCCGGGCGTTGGTCTCGCCCAGGAACCCGCGCAAAATGTCGTGGATGCGCAGGGAGTCCTCCTCCCGGAACGACCAGCTGGAGGCACCCGTCAGCGGTGGGCTCTCATGCCAGGGTGGACTCCAGCCGCTTGAGAATGGCCTCGGCACGCCGGCGGAGCCTCGGCTGCCGCTCCCAGGTCAGATAGTCGCGGAGCAGGCGGGCGGTCTCGACGCCGTCCTGTCCGGCCAGATAACCCAGTGCCGCGAGCCGGCGCACCGGCCTCGGGTTGAAGAGGTCCCGGCGATGGAACGTGAGCCGGCGTTGCGCAAGGACCCATCCGGCGGCCGCGCCGAGCACCGCGCCCCCGCCGAAGAGTAGGCCGCGGCTCCGCATCAGCCGACCTCCTGCCGCGCCACGAGGGCGTGGGCCAGCGTGACGCCGTCCACGTACTCCAGATCGCCGCCCATCGGGAGTCCGCGGGCGAGACGGGTGACCCGCAACCCATGCCCCGCCAGCAGCTGCTGGATGTAGGTGGCCGTCACCTCGCCCTCCATGGATGGGTTGGTCGCGAGAATGACCTCGCGCACCGCACCTTCCTCCACTCTCCGCACCAGCCGGTCGAGCCGCAGCGCCTCCGGGCCCACGCCGTCCAGTGGCGACAGGCGGCCGCCCAGGACGTGATAGCGTCCCCTGAACTCCGTCGCCCGATCCACCAGCGATACCGCGGAGGCCTCCTCGACCACGCACAACACCGCGGGGTCCCGGCGCGGATCGCGGCAGATCGAGCATGGCTGTTCCTCGGTCGGGTTGCCGCACTCCTCGCACGGGCGCACCCGCTCGCCGACGGCCAGCAGCGCCGAGGCCAGCCGGCCGACCGCTTCTGGTGGTTGCTGGAGCAGGTGAAAGGTGAGACGCTGCGCCGTCTTGCGGCCGATTCCGGGCAGCCTGGCCAGTTCGGTGATCAGCTCCTCGATCGCGCTCACCGGTCAGAACGGCGGGGCGAACGGAAGCGACGGCACCTTTCGCATCTCGGCTTGCAGCAGCTCGGCAGCACGCCGCTGCGCTTCGGCCACCGCGGCCAACACGAGGTCACCCAGGAATTCCGCGTCGCGCTTCTCGAAGGCGGCCGGATCGATCGTGATGGAATGGACCGTGCCGCGGCCATCGGCCGCCACCTTGACCAGCCCGCCGCCCGAGGAGGTCTCTATGGTCCGGCTCGCAAGCTCGGATTGCAATTGCTGCAGCCGGCCCTGTACCTGCTGGCCGAGCTGAAAAAGCTGCTGAAGATCCGGCATGCCTTCTGGTAGTCCTGCCATTTGGGCCAATGGTATCGGTGGGTAGAAAGGATTGCAATCGACTGTCAATCCACGATCTCCAAATCTAACGCATCGGCGGCCGTGTCGAGGGCCGGGTCCCTGGCGCGGTACGATCGCAAGCGGTCGGCCTTGAGTGAGGACTCGGTGATCGGCCGCGGCTTCGGGGCGGCCGCCGCTTCGTCGGCCACGGTGACCAGGATCCGGAGCGCCTGGCCGGTGTGCCGCCGGACGATCTCCTCGACCACCCCGGCCTGTGCCTGGATTCGCTCCGCGAAGAGCGGGTTGGACTCGGCCAGCACCAGGGGCAGAGACGAGCCATCCACGGCGCCGGGCGAGGTGCCGGCCAAGG
>JACDHV010000293.1 GCA_013820855.1 Gemmatimonadales bacterium
CCCCCCGCTGCTGCGTGGATTCACGTGGCGTCGGGCGCGACGAGCCCTGGATAAGCAGCCACGAAGAGCTGGTGGACCCGTTCGGATGTGAGGATGTGGCCCTGCTTCTGGGCCTGGGCCGCCAGCTCGAATCCGAACCGCGCCGCCGCCATCCGCTGGTTCGGCGTGCCGTGGTGGCCGGGATTGTCGAACGCACAGTCGCCGATCTGAAAGAAGACCTGCAGGAACTGCTCGACGCGCTTCCGGTTCATCGCTGCCCCACGCTTGTGCGTGAGGTAGTAGGCGGAATACGCATCGGCCATGAGCTCGGTGTACCGGGTCAACTCGGCCTCGGTCGTCGCGCCCGGGACCGGGTCCTCGAAATAGCCGTTCTCAAACTGGATGTGATGCGCGAACTCGTGGGCGTAGAGGGCCTGGGGCGCGACGTCGCCGAAGCCCACCGCCGCGTAGCCCGCCAGAATGCCGTCGCCCATCACGATCTTGTCGGGGTAGGAGCCGTCGTCGGTCGAGAACGCGAACGCGTTGAAGCTGAAGAGCGGATGGTCGCCGCCGTCCAGCGTGACCGACTGGAGCAACGCGTCGCGAATGAGCGAGGCGACGAACGAGGCATCGGCTTCGGAGAGCCCGAAGAACGGGGGCACGAAGCGGAGCTGATAGGTCTCCGCGACCCGCTCGGTATCGAGCAGCATGGAGCCCTTCATAGCCACGAGCTGGATGTCGTCCGACCGGATGTCCCAGAACCGCTTCGCGTCTCTATGAGTCCGCTTCATGACGTTGGTGTATTCCCCGCTGTAGCCGAATTCCTGGGGCGTATCGTCGGTCAGGAGGAAGACCGCCTCGTACGTCGGAATTACATCGGCCCAGACGACGTTGTAGAGCAGGTTGAAGATGGAGGGTTCACGGACGATGACCTCGGTGACCTCATCGATGTAGAAGTCGATGACGGGCGTGGAGGCGGGGCACACGTAATCGTCGGGATTGATGGCGCGGCGGAACGCGCCCCCCACATGCTGGTCGCTCACCCGTATCGAGGGCGGCAACTTGCCCCGCCCCTTCTTGAGGCCGAACGGGGCGGAGAGCGTGGACCGGAAGGAGGGCTCCGCGCCCGTGCCTGCGGGTGGCTGCGTCGTCTCGGTCGGCTGGTCCTGACAAGCGATTGTGGCTAGGGCGAGGGCCAGGCACGAACCGAGTAGGCGGTTTCTCATGGAAGGTCTTCTCCTGGAGCCTAGGGGCAGGCACTCGGAAAGGCGGCAGCGATCCCGATACCTGAAGCGACAGCCATCGGTGTGGATGGGCCCTCTAGTCTAGAGTCCGGAATCCAACAGGGCAAGCACCGGCACTGGACCGCATGCCCCGGTCCGTGCCGGTAGAGATCAACGTCGTCGGTGACTGGTACATTCGCGCCGTGGCAGCCCGCGGCGCCGACCGATGACCACGGCGACCCGGCCGCAGAGAACGGCTTCGGCCCACCGCATCACCAGACGATGCCGGCTCGAGACTGCCGCGCGGCCCCACCACAAGCCGTCAGGCGCGGCGCGCGACCACCTCGAGGAACTCCGACTCGACCCGCGTGGCATCCTGGCCGGCGGTATTGTGCTCGTGCCAGAGCCGCACGAGGTCGGCGAAGAGCCCGCCCTGCCGCTCTTCGTCCAGCGCCGCGAAGGCGCGCACCGTGGGCCCGTACCACGTCCGGAACAGCCGCACCGTCTCCTCCGGTCCGAAGGGGAAGGCGAGCACCATCGGACGCCGCTCGAAACGCACCTCGGCCGCTCCCCCGCCGAGACGCTCCCGCACCACGTCGGGATCGCCCCACAGCAGCACCGAGGGCATCCCGGCGGGCGGCGGCACGTAGCCCACGGTCACCCGAAGCATTCGGCCGATGAATCCATCCGGCGTCCAGTTCGCCATCGCGATCCGGCCACCGGAGCGGGTCACCCGCAGCATCTCGTCGGCGGCCCGCTGGGGGTGCGCGGCGAACATCGCGCCGAACATCGTCACCACGCTGTCGAACGTCCCGTCGGCGAACGGCAACGCCTCGGCGTCGCCTTCGCGCCCATCCACCGCCAGGCCCTCGGCGGCCGCGCGCTCCGCGAGCTGCGCCACGAGCGCGGGCGCGATGTCTATCCCGGTGACTCGTGCCCCGGCGCGTGCCGCGGGGAGCGCGAGGTTGCCGGTGCCGCACGCCACGTCCAGCACCCGCTCCTCCGGTCGAAGCCCCAGGCGGGCGATGAACTCCGCCGCCCCCTGCTCGTAGCCGATCGCGATCCGGCCGAAATCTCCCGTCGTCCAGGTGGCCCGGACCCGGTCGCTGAGGGCGTCGGGCGTCCGCTGCCGATTCTGCTGCTCGTTCACCGCCATCGTGTTTTCTCCTGTTAGGGTCGCCTCGTGGCGACGACGACAGGGTACGATTTGCGGCCACGGGCGACAAGTACGAGATTCGTACTGCCCCCGACTCCAGCTGCCGATGCCGACCCGCCCTCCCCGGAGCTACGGCTCCTTCTGCCCGGTTGCCCAGGCCTCCGAGGTGCTGGCGCAGCGCTGGGTGCCGCTGATCCTCCGCGAGATCATGGTGGGGTATCACCGCTTCAACGAGATCCGGCGCGCACTGCCGCTCATCTCTCCCCTCGGTGCTGGCGCAGCGGCTCAAGGCGCTGGAGGACGACGGTGTGATCCTGCGGCGCGGCGAAGCGGGCGGCGCGGCGTACCACCTGACGCCCGCCGGCGAGGAGCTGCGGCCGATCGTGGACGCGCTCGGCCACTGGGCGCGGAAATGGATCGACCGCGACTACCGGTCGTACGAGCTCGATCCCGCGGTGTTGATGTGGACCCTTCGGCGCCACGTGCTGGCAGTGCGCTTCCCGCCCGGCCGCACGTCGCTGCACTTCCAGCTGGACGGCGCACCGCCCCGGCGGCGGTACTGGTGGCTCGTGGTTCAGCGGCACGAGGAGGTGGACGTGTGCATAACCGATCCGGGCTATCCGGTGGCGGTCACGGTCACCGCCAAGCCACGCACGCTGGTGGACCTGCTGCTGGAGGACGCGGAGCTCGGGGATGTGCTGAGGCGAGGGCTCCTGGTGGTGGAGGGCGAGCGCGAACTGGTGCGGCGGTTCGAGACGCTGTTCGACTTCGAGGGGGGCGCGAGGTCGTTCACCGGAGGCGCCGGGCACGACGGGCGGATCGCCGGCGGGCAGCCCGTCGAACACGAGTAGCCAACACCGCGCCGGCGCCCGCTCGGCCTTACCCCCGGGTCACCCGCACTCGCTGAACCCGCACACGTGGCACTTCATGCACCCCTCGGCGAACTCCAGCTGCGAACCGCAGTCGGGGCAGGCGCCGGAGAGGGTCTGCTGGAGGCCGCCGAACACCATTTGCTCACCGCTCTGACCCACCGGAGCCGGCGCCTGGCCGGCGACCAGCTGCGGGGCGCCGAAGGTTTGCGGCCCGGCCGACGGCAGCAGCTCCTGCTGAAT
>JACDHV010000111.1 GCA_013820855.1 Gemmatimonadales bacterium
CTCTCCGGGCGCTTCCGCGCCTGCTGCTTTCGCGAGGCGGGGGTCGAGATCCTTGTGCAGTCGCTAACGCGCCCTCCGAGCGCGCCGCCTCCGCCGCTCGCCCCGAGGCGACCGGGAAGTCGGTAAGCAGCCCGGGTGTCCTGAACGAAGCGATCGGCGGCTCCGACGGGGCGGTCGCCCGGCGGACCCCCAGCCTCGAAGCGCACGACCTCTGCCTGCGCGGCGTGTTTGTCCGCAACCAGCTCACGAACGAGGGGCTCAGCAAGGCAGTAGACTATTGCGACCGGGCGATCCAGCTCGACTCGGCGTACGCGCTGGCCTACGCGGGCAAGGCCACCGCCATCGGGCCGCTCGTCTGGTACCGCCATCTCCCGCGCGCGCAGGGCTTGCCGGCGATGCGGGCGGCCGCGCGCCGGGCGCTCGAGCTGGACGGAACGCTGGGCGAAGCCCACGTCGCCCAGGGGATGATCGAGTCTACTTCGAGTGGAATTGGCCGGCGGTTGAGCGGGAGTTGCCTGCGCGAAGGCCTCCGGCGGTCGCGACCCCGGGCGGAGAGCCACCGGCCACGAAGCGCGGCATCGCCGCCGGAGGCGCGCGCCTGGAACGCCGAGGGAGCCGATCCGCGGTACCCCGGTGAGCCGCCACTCGGGCCGCGCATGGGCCGCCGCGAGCACCACCGCGAACGTCCGGTTCACCGCCAGGCTGGCCTGGAGCACACCGGCGAACGCGTTTCCATTGGCGAACTCGATGTTGCCCGGGCCGGTGAAGGACGCGCCGAAGGTGAGGAACGCCCCGCCCGCCGCCACCTGCAGGGGCGAAACATGCTACACGGCTTGTGAGTGCGTGCGGGGTGAAGAGGGGAGCGCGCGCGACGAGGGCGGGCACGACTCCGCATGACCGCCCTTCGCACCGCGTGCGGTGCGGGCTCAGCGCCCCACGCCGAAGAGGAACAGGAGCAGGAGCAGTCCCAGCGGGACGCCGAGCAGCCACATCAGGATGAGTGCCATTCCGCTCTCCTTTCACTATGCCGGTGGTGGAGGGGCGACGCCGCTGGATCCCGCCAGCCGGTCCCGGGTGCGATGGTGGGTGAACGTCATCGGTTCCCCCGATGCCATCCATCCGCCGAGGACGGCGCCGACCAGGCCGAGCAGCAGCGCGGCCGCCGTCGCGACGGCGTCGTTCCGCATGGCGTTCGCCAGGTCGGGATCGGGCGCCGCGGCAGCCAGCGACGGCATGGCGGACAGCCCTCCATACCAGCCACCGAAGTGACCGAGGATCCCTGCCGCGGCGAGCGCGAGCAGCATCGGCACGGTCAGCAGCCACACGATGGCACCGTGCAGGATCGCAGACTCGGAGCGCCGCAGGCCGGCGATCTTCGCCGCCGCCCATCCTCCCGCGACGAAGGCGAAGAAGGCCCCTCCGATGCTGAAGACGAGGGTCAAGAGTCTCAGCGTCTTCCAATCCACGGAGCCCGCGGCCTCGTTCGCGCCGATGGCGAAGCCGACCAGGCCGATGAGCAGTCCGACGGTCAGCGCGGTCAGCGCGCCGACCCAGACCGCGCTCCACGCAATCGGCCATGCCGTCCATTCGGATTCTCGACTGGCCACTGTGTACCCCCTGACTGAGCGGAGGCCGGGCGCATACAGTCCCGGCCGCCCGGGTGAGCGGCTGGCTCGAACGTCTGCCTGCCCTCACAGGCTAGTCCGGCACCCTGCGGACTGCGGTGAGGCCGGTCACCGGTGGCGAACCCTGGTGCGGCAACTCCGCCGCCCGGGCGGCTACCACCCCCAGCGAGCCGGATGCCCGCGCACGTCAACGTGCAGGAACGGGCCGTGTGCCCGGTTCGCCCGATAGAGACCCAGTCCGCCCGCGAAGGGCCGATACCAGCTGCTCCGTGACAGTCGCTCCACCACACTCGCCAGCAGCCTGGCGTCCTCGAGATTCACCAGGCCGTCGCCGTTCAGGCGTCCATGACGCCGTCGCCAACCTCGTCCACGTAGATTTCGGCGGCGTCGCCGTAGAGGTGGCGGCTGTAGCGGGTCTCGTTGCCGATCGACCGGTTGTAGTAGGGAGTGCGGTACCGTCGTCATTCTTTGGTCCGCAACCCACTGTTGCATCGGTGCTTACCGGGTTCCTTACGGGCTGACTTGACGAAGTCTCCCATCGTGCGCATAATTATGGTGCTAGTATGCGCATACCGGGGAGAGTGAGATGGCCAGAGTACCGAAGAACCTGTCGTTGGAGCCGGAGGCAATCGCGCGGGGCGAGCGTTACGGCGAGCGGCACGGGAAGAACTTGTCGCAACTCGTCAACGACCTGCTGCACGCGCTTCCGTTGGAGCGCTCCGCGGGCGCTGAGCTGTCGCCTCTCGTGCGCCGCCTCCTGGGCGTCGCGGCTGGGGCGGATGCCGACCGCGAAAGCCATCGAGATCACCTCTCCCGGAAGTACGGCGCTACGTGACCAGGCTGCTGGTCGACACCAACGTGGTACTCGACGTCGTGCTCGACCGTCACCCGTGGGCCGGCGATGCCGCGGCGCTGCTCGATGCGGTGGAGAAGGGGAGGGCCCAGGGCTACTTCGCGGGGCACGCGGTCACGACGGTCTACTACATTGTCGAAAAGCAGCGCGGCCACGCGGTCGCGGCGACCGCGGTCAGCGATCTCCTGGAGCTGCTGTCGGTCGTGCCGCTCGGCACGGCCGATTTTCAGCGGGCCCTGGGATTGGCGCTGAACGACTACGAGGATGGCGTCCAAGCGGCGGCGTGCCTGCACGTCGGCGCCGACTACCTGGTGACGCGGAATCCGAAGGACTTTCAAGGGGCGCCAATAGCGACCCGCGCCCCCGGCGAGGTGCTGGCGCTGCTCGCCTGACGAGGCCCCCGCTTGAAAGTGTCGCGCTGATCACTCGCTCCATCAACGACACCGAGGCTCGGCGCACTCCGGGCATGCCGCCTCCGGCCGCTCGCCCCGACGCGCGTCCCCTCGGGTCACATCGCCGCTGCTCTCAGCCGGTCCAGCAATCGCACCATCGCCCAGGTCCCGTTCGCAGTAGGCCAGCAGGTCGCGGCGCAACTGGTCGCGGCCCCGGACCTTGTGGGCGACGAACAGCAGCCGGGCGAGCTCGACGCTCGCCACCTGGCCGTCCACGATCGCCACGTCGTCGTACGTCAAGTCGGGCACCATCGGGTTCAACACATGCTTGATGCTGAAACAGCCCGCAAAGCGCGGATGGTAGACGTGACGCTGCATCACCGCGAGCAGATCCACCAGCTTGCCCTGGAGCGCGCTGAGGTCGGCGGCGAGATGCGGCACCCACCCGGTGAGTTCCTTGATCCTGGTCCCGCCCCTCGACCCCCAGCGCCTTGGGATACTTCGGCGCCGGCTGGAACACGACGCCGGCCGGCTCGAAGCGCTCGTCCCTCGTGGCCGCCTCGTAGATCGCCTCCAGCTCTCCCGCCGCGGGCGTGCTCACGTCGATCCCCCGCCCCCCGACCACGCCCTCCGCCACGCCTCGTCTGGAAGCCCTTCGCGGCGGCTCGGCGACCACGGTCCGTCTCATCGAAGATCCTGTCGTTGGTGACGGTCACGATGCGTCCGGTATACTGACGGGCTCCGACCGGAACACCCTGGCGCGCAGGATGATGAAATACGCGGCGAACGCGGTGACCACCCGCTGGAGGGCGATGGCCACACCCGCCGTCACCAGCCCTGCCGCCGTGGTGAGCCGCCGTGGATCGTCGACCCAGATCGAGAGCACCAGCAGGAGCCGACGGCTGCCGTGCCCAGACGGACGGTCTGCCGCCACCAGAAGCGGGTGTGCACGCGCTGCTCACCACGCAGAACCTACCGGATGAGCGCCTGCAGCCCGCGGGCGAGCAGAGTGACGACGGCGATGGCGAGCAGGCTGAGGAGGAGCTTGCGGCCGGTCTCGGCGTTCACACCGACCAGCCTCACGCCGAAGAACTGCACGGCGCGCTGCGGGCCCACGAGCTCGAATGCCGCCTGGGCGAGCATCACGGGCGCTCCACGTCGGTGAGAGTCGAGGCTCGGACCGAGCTCGAGGCTGCAGGCAGGACGCTGAAGGAGCCGTCCGTCTCGAGGATGACGGCTGCCACCGCGGCGAGGTCGCTCTGGCCCGCGCCGCGCACCGCGGCCAGGATCTCGTCACGGCCGACCCGTTCCGCATGGAGGGCATCGCCCAGGAACTCTCCATTCCTGACCAGGAGCTGGGGCGAGCTCTTCACCGCCCGCCGGAACCAGGCCGCCCGAATGCTCCACCACGCCACGACGTACTGCAGGACGATGAGCAGCGCGAGCGCGAGGATCCCGTTGGCCAGCGGCAGCCGATTCGACGTCAGCACCGAAGCCAGCGTCGAGCCGAGCGCGACCGTCACCACCAGGTCGAACGCGTTCATCTTGGCCAGCGTTCGCTTGCCGGAAATGCGGAGGAAGCACACCAGCGCGACATAGCTGATCACGCCCGCGGCTGCCGTGGTGCCCAACCTCTGCCAGCTCTCGAAGATTTGCATGCCACACACGCCCTTTCGTCCCCAGGACTGCATAATAGGCGTCCGGCCGGAGCAACAAGGAGTGATTGGGGTCCGGAGAACACCCCGGTCCATGCCGGACCGCCAAGGCCGGAGGGGTGGTGAGTCGAGTCGAGTGTGAGGAGCGCGCTCCGCTTCCAGTCGCTAGTGAGACGGAGAGCCTGGGCGCGGCTGACCAGCGTCCTCGCGACGAAGCGCGCGGACCGGTAGAAATAGCAAAGCGGTACCATCCAAGGCGACGGGAGCCCGAACGCGCCGCGGATGCAGCCTGGTGAGGGCGCCACCATCCAGCGCGCGATCCGCAAGCGCCCGCGCCAGGACCGCGGCGATCGCCAGAGAAGTCCGACAGTCGTGAACTCGTTTCTGGAGATCGTCCGCACGAAATGGCGAAAGCGCGGCTGGGGCCGCAGCGCCGCCCACGCCGGCCGAATCGCCGCTCGCTGGGTCCGCTGCATCGAGGCGATGGAGCGGAACCGGGATCACGTCTGCGTCATCCGGTATGAGGACCTGGTGACCCGGCCCCGAGCGGAGCTTGGCCGGCTCGCCGAGTGGCTCGCGATCGACCCGGCGGGATTCGACGCGGAGCGCGTCGCGAGCGTCCGAGGCACGAACATAGGAAAGCACAAGACGGGCCTCACGCGGGAGGAGCTCACGACCGTCATGGCCATCGCCGGTCCCGCGATGGCGCGCCTGGGTTACACGTAAGGCCGAGAACCGCCCTTGACTTCCCGTCCGGCTCCGCGATGCTGCGTAGAGGAAGGGAGGACCCCCCGTGCTCCGACGCCGTCTCACGATGCTCCTGCTGCTCGCCGCCTTCGCGGCGCTGTTCTTCTTTCCGGCGTTCGCCACGCTGGTCACCGACTGGTGGTGGTTCCGCGAGATCGGCTACCAGATCGTCTTCACCCGGGAGCTGGTCACCCGGGTGCTGCTCTTCCTCGCCGCGGCCGGGCTCACCGCCGGCGTGCTCTACCTGAACCTGCGGGCCGCGCAGCGGGGGCTCGTCCCCGATCCGGTCGTGCTTCAGTTCGGGCAGGGGGCGCCGAAGGTGGATATCTCCGCCGGGCTTCGCCGCCTGAGCCTGCCGGTCTCGCTCGCCATGGGCGTGCTGGCCGGCTTCGCCGTGACGCCGGCCTGGGACCTGGTGCTCCGGGCCATCCACCAGACGCCATTTGGGATCGCGGATCCGGTGTTCTCGCGCGACATCGGGCACTACGTCTTCACCCTGCCCGGGCTGGCGCTCGCGCTCGGCTTTCTGACCACCCTCACGGTGTTCTCCCTCATGCTGGTCGTGCCCCTCTACTGGGTGCGCGGGGACATCGTGCCGGGTCCCCGGCGGCTGATGATCGAGCCGACCGCGGGACTGCACCTGGCCATCCTGCTGGCGGCGACGTTCCTCCTCACCGGGCTGCGACTGTGGCTGGTGGAGATTCCCGGCCTCCTCTACTCCACGACGGGCCCGCTGATCGGTGCCAGCTACACCGACCTCTACGCGCGCCTCCCGGCGCTGCGAGTTTCGGCGGTGGTGGCGGTGCTGGCCGCCATCGCCGTGGTGATCGGCGGCCTGCAGCGCCGGCTGCCACGCTACGGATTTCTGGCCATCGTGAGTTACCTGGGCGTGGCGGTGCTCGGGCGCGGCCTCTTTCCGGTGGCCATGCAGAAGTTCGTGGTGGCACCCACGGAGCTGACCCGCGAGACCCCCTACCTGCGGCACCACATCGCCGCCACCCGCCAGGCGTGGGGGCTGGACAGCGTGGAGGTCCGCGAGCTGGCCGGCGAGGCCGGCCTCACGCTGGCCGACATCAGGGCCAACGGCCCCACCATCGAGAACGTGCGGCTGTGGGACCGGGAGCCGCTGCTCCAGACCTTCGGGCAGCTCCAGGAGATCCGCACCTACTACGATTTCGTCTCGGTGGATGACGACCGGTACTGGATCGACGGGGTCTACCGGCAGGTCCTGCTCTCCCCCCGCGAGCTCAACGCCGCCTCGCTGCCGACCCGGACCTTCATCAACGAGCACCTGACCTTCACCCACGGCATGGGGATCACCCTGAGCCCCGTCAACCAGGTGACCACGGAGGGTCTGCCGGTCCTGTTCATCAAGGACCTGCCGCCCGTCTCCACCGTGTCGCTGCGGATCACCCGGCCGCAGATCTATTACGGGGAGATACCCACGGAGTACGTCTTCACGGGAACTCGGCAGCCGGAGTTCGACCATCCCTCGGGCGAGGCGAACGTCTACTCCGCGTACAGCGGCAAGGGCGGCGTCCCCGTCGGCAACCTGGGGCGACGCATCCTGCTCGCCACCCGGTTCGGCTCCTCCAAGGTGCTGCTCTCGGGCGACATCACCAACGACAGCCGGGCGCTCTACTACCGCAGCATCACGGCCCGTGCGAGGCGGGCGCTGCCGTTCCTGCGCTTCGACCGCGATCCCTACATGGTGGTCGCGGGCGACGGCACGCTGCAATGGATTCTCGATGCCTATACCACCACGGACCGCTACCCCTACGCGCAGCGGCTGCTCGACGGCACGAGCTACATGCGGAACAGCGTCAAGCTGGTCATCGACGCGTACGACGGAACGCTGACGGCCTACGTCAGCGCGCCGTCCGACCCGCTGATCCAGACCTGGTCCCGCATCTTCCCCGGCATCTTCGTTCCGCTGGACAGCATGCCCGCCGACCTCCGGGCACATATCCGGTACCCGGACGACATCTACCGGGTCCAGACCAATCTCTATACGACCTACCACATGGACGCGCCGGAGGACTTCTACCACCGCGAGGACCAGTGGCAGATCCCCCTGGTCGCCAAGGCGGACGAGTCGGTTCCCTTCATGCGCCACATCATCATGCGGCTGCCGGAGGAGTCGGAGGCCGAGTTCATCTACATGGTGCCGTTCACGCCACGGGGCAAGGAGAACCTGGCGGCGTGGATGGTGGCGCGGAACGACGGCGACGTCTACGGGAAGCTGCTGGTGTACCGGCTCTCCCGTCAGAGTCTGGTGTTCGGCCCCCGGCAGATCACCAACCGGATCAACCAGAACACCGAGATAGCCCGCCAGGTCTCCCTCTGGGACCAACGCGGCTCCCGGGTGATCCGGGGCGACCTGCTCGTCATTCCGATCGAGGAGTCACTGGTGTACGTCCAGCCGCTCTACCTCCAGGCGGAAGGCGGGCGGATCCCGGAGCTGAAGCGCGTGATCGTCGCGTACCAGAACCGGGTGGTGATGCAGGAGACGCTGGAGGCCGGATTGACCGAGCTCTTCGGCGGCCCGAGCGGAGCGCCTCGTGCGCCCGCCACGGCCGTCGCCACCGGGGCGGCCGCGGCGGAGCCGTCGTCCCCCGACACGGCGGTCCGGGCCCTCGTCGCCGAGGCATGGAGACGCTACCAGGCGGCGCTGGAGGCCAACCGGCAGGTGGACTGGACCCGCTACGGCGAGGAGTTCCGCAGGCTGGGCGAAGTGCTGCAGCGGCTCGAGTCGGGCGGGTCGGAGCCGGGCCAGTAGAAGAGACCGGTGCGCCTGCTGCGGCCGCCCGGGCCGGGAGCTACCTTCCAAACATCCCGGCGATACGGCACGATCCCGCGAAGACACAGATCGGAAGACCCACATGACAGTCAATCGCACGGTCGACTTCACGGGGATTCACTTCCACAATCCCTTCCTACTCTCCTCCGCACCGCCGACCGAGTCGGAGAGCAACATCCTCCGCGCCTTCGAGGCCGGGTGGGGTGGGGTGGTGACCAAGACCATCGGACTCCATCCGGTCGTGAACGTGGCGGGAGCCAAGGCCAAGTTCATGCGCACGTCGCCCGAGGACGCCCGCGTCACCATGAAGAAGCGCCCCGGGGCGGCGCTGCACTCCTCCTGGAACTGGGAGCTGATCTCCGACAAGACCCTCGACTGGTGGCTCCCGCGCATCCGGCGGATCAAGGGCGCGTTCCCCGACCGGGCCCTCATCGCCTCCATCATGGCCGGATCGGGGAACGACAAGGAGCTGCAGAACTGGCAGCGCCTCGCCCGCGACTGCCAGGACGCCGGCGCGGACGGGCTGGAGCTCAACTTCTCCTGTCCCCACATGGACCGGCGCGACATGGGGTCGAACATCGGCAAGGACGAGGGACTCTGCTCCGTGGTGACCGAAGCGGTGAAGGAGGTCGCCACGGTGCCGGTCTGGTGCAAGCTCACCCCTGCCACCGCGGAGATCGAGGTGGAAGCCGGTGCCTGCTTCCGGGGAGGTGCCGACGCCGTGGTCTCGTCCAACACCTTTCCCTCCATTCCCCTCATCGACCCCGAGACGCTGGAGTTCGAGATCAACGTGGACGGCTTCGTCTCGAGCGGCGGGCTGGGCGGGCCGGCCATCCTGCCGCTCTCCCTGGCGAAGATGGCGCAGATGACCCGGGCCTTTCCGGACCGGAGCTTCTCGGGGATCGGCGGCATTTCCGACTTCAATCAGGCGCTGTCGTACATCCTCCTGGGCTGCGGCACGGTGCAGGTCTGCACCGCCGCGATGCTCGATCAGGCGGTGGGGCCCAACGTGATCAAGCGGCTGCTCGCCGGGCTCGATGAATTCCTCGAGCGGAACGCCGCGCGCGGGTGGGCCCGGGTCGAGGACTTTCGCGGGCTCCGCCGAGACCGGATCGTGCCCCAATCCGAGATCCGGCGGCCGGACGCGGCCGACTATCACGCGGGGTACGACGCGGTCGAGGGGTACGCGGGCGCGGAGCACTAAGCCATGAGACTCGACCGGATCGTCAAGGGCGGCAACGTCGTGACTCCCGCGGGGACGTTCACCGGCGACGTCGGTATCGCGGGCGAGACGATCGCCGCGCTGGGCGCGGATCTCGAGCCCGGGCCCGGCACCGACGTGATCGACGCGACCGGCCACCACGTGCTGCCGGGTGTCCTCGACGTCCACGTGCACCTCGAGCTCCCCTTCTGCGGCACCGTCTCGGCCGACGATTACCGCAGCGGCACCCGGGCGGGCGCGCGCGGCGGCGTGACGACGGTGATCGACTTCGCCATCCCCTATGCCGGCGAGTCGCTGGGCCAGGCGGCCGACAACTGGATGCGCAAGGCCGAAGGCAAGGCGCTGGTGGACTACACCTTCCACATCTGCATCACCCGCTGGGCCGAGCACGAGTCGCAGATCGAGGGGATGGTGGACCGGGGGTTCACGACCTTCAAGGAGTTCATGATCTACGAGTCGGAGGGGTGGCAGTCGGACGACCGCGCCCTGTTCGGCACCCTCGAGCGGATGCGGGACCACGGCACCATGCTCCTGGTGCACGCCGAGTCGGCGCGGGTGCTCGACGAGCTGATCGCGCGCCACCATACGCCCGAGCTGATGGCCCGCTACGGCGCGCGGCTCCACCCGATGACCCGGCCCAACTTCGTCGAGGCGGAGGCGATCCAGCGCGCGGTGCAGTGGTGTGAGGCGACCGGCGGCCAGCTCTACATCGTCCACATGTCCACCGCGGAGGGAGCGGACATCGTCCGCGCGGCCCAGTCGCGCGGCGTGCCCGTGCTGGCCGAAACCTGCGCCCAGTACCTGGTGTTGGACGACTCGGTGTTCGAGCGCGACGACGGGCACCTCTTCGCCTGCTGTCCCCAGCTCAAGAAGCCGAAGGACGTCGAGCGGCTCTGGCGGGGATTGCGCGACGGAGAGGTCTCGGTCGTCTCCACCGACACCTGCACCTTCACCCGGGAGCAGAAGGCCACCTGGAACGGCGACTGGACCAGGATCCCCATGGGCCTGCCGGGACTCGAGACGCTGCTCCCCCTGGTGTACACCCGTGGCGTCCTCCCCGGACGGCTCACGCTGGAAGAGCTGTCCCTGAAGCTCAGCACCAATCCCGCGCGGATCATGGGTCTATACCCCCGGAAGGGCGCCATCGTGGTGGGCGCGGACGCTGACCTGGCGATCATCCATCCCACCGCGACGCGCACCGTGAGCCCGCCCGACCTGGAAACCAACGCCGACTGGTCGCCCTACGAGGGGTGGGAGCTGGCGGGGTTCGCCCGGACGACCCTGTCGCGCGGCGAGGTGATCGTGGACGACTATGCCGTCGTGGGCCGCGAGGGCCGCGGCCGCTGGCTTCCGCGGACGAGCGCCGGGCTCCAGGCGTGGCGCACGCCGCCTCCCACCCCGGGCCCGGCGGCGGCGCCGCCTGCACAC
>JACDHV010000004.1 GCA_013820855.1 Gemmatimonadales bacterium
GGCGTGCTCCAGGATGCCGAAGCTTGAACGAGCCTCCTCACGCGAGACGGTGTCCGGGAGCGTGTCTCGGTAGTGCCCGAGCGGGATGACCGCGTGCGGCCGCGCGGCCAGCCCGGGAAACCTGGCTTCCACCGCCCGCTGCCCGGACTCGCTCGGATGGATCACCGCATCCACCCGCCGCACGACCGCCGACCAGAACCACTCCTCCAGCTTCGGGTGTCGGGACTCGTGAGGCCGAGCGTTGTGGGCGGTCCAGACGACGGTCGCGCCGTGAAGGTGGGCCGCGTCGAGGATGGCGAGCGCCGCGGCGGCGCCGGCGACCCTCAGGGCCAGGGGCCCCGCGTTGAGCGCCTTCTCCGGCCAGTGGACGTGCAGCACGTCGTACCCGCCTCGGAAGGCGCGTGCCGGTGTGAAGTCGCGCACGCGCACGCCGAGGGCATCCAGATGGGAACAGAGCAGCCAGGTGTAGGGATTCTTCGCGCGCGCGCCCAGGCCAGGCCAGGCCAGCACCCGAAGCGGGCGGCTATCGGGCACCGGGTTGAAGCCGGCGGTCGGCCCGGACGATCACCGGCGACCCCAGCAGACCAGTGAGCGCGAGAGACCGGGCGAGCCCTTCGGCGGTGCGGGCCAGACGCACCGACCCCGCCATTCGGTACAGGGCCATCGGGAGCAGGAACTGCGGGCGCGTCGAGACCACCGAGAACGACGCGTCGGAGAACGCCCGCGCCACTTCGCCCCGTCCGTAGAGCGCGAAGGGACGGGTGGTCCCCCGCTCGATCGAGTGCTTGATCCTGAAGAGTGCGTTGGACGCGACGTTCACGCTGCGGCGCGCGGGATAGTCCACGATCACCCGGTGCCGGGCAACCCGGCAGAGCCCGCCGATCAGGCGCCGCCAGTCCACACTGTGCGCGATCAGCCGGTAGCAGATCACGGCATCGAAGCTCTGGGCGCCGTAGGGAAGGGCCTGGAGGTCGCCGGCGTCGAAGCGGCAGCGGCCGGCGGAGACGAGCGGCCGGAGGCGTGCCCCACAGGACGGATCGCTGCCCACCACCGTCACCTCATAGCCGGCCTCCACCAGGGGTGGGGCCACCTGCGCATGCCCGCCTCCCACGTCGAGCACCGTGGCTCCCGGCGGCAGCCCCGCCAGACAGTCGAGCGTGATCCGCGTCTGGGAATCCACGAACCACCGGCCGACCGGGCCCGCGAAGCGCCGAGCGTACGTCTCCGACGAGGACTCGATGTCGGCATCCTCGCGCGGCCTGATGTCCGCCGCCGTCACTGCTGGTACGCGGCTTCGATGTACCCGTTGGCGACGTACCAGTCGAACGTCTCCCGGATGCCGTCGTTGAGCCTGACCCTGGGCTGGTAGCCGAGGAGGCGCTTGGCCTTCTCGATGCTGAAGGCCCGGCTCTTGGTGTAGAAGTCCACCCGCCGGCGGTGGATGGGCGGCTCGATGCCGAACGGGATGCAGAGCTTCTCGACCAGCGACCCGACCAGCTGGAAAGGCCGGACCGGCAGCCGAAGCCGGGGCGGCGGCACCCGCGCCGCCTCGGCGATCAAGGCGGCGAGTTCCGACAGCTTCAGATAATGCTCCCCGCCGAGAATGAAGATCTCCCCAACCGCATTCGGGTGGGTGGCGAGCAGGCGCAGCCCCTGCACCAGGTCGTTCACGTGCACCGCGTGATAGTAGTTCTCGCCCCCGCCGATCAGCGGAAAGCGCTGCTTGGCGACCATGCGGAACATCTTGAGCAGCCGGGTATCGCCCGGTCCGTAAATGGCCGTCGGCCTGGCGACGGCCAGGGGAATCCGGTTCCGATAGGTGAGGGCCAGCTGCTCGGCCTCGCACTTCGTCTCCTGGTAGATGTCACCCGGCCCGTAGGCGGTCCGCTCGTCGGCCGGGGGCGACGTGATGTTCCCATGCACGCCGACGGTGCTGCAGTGGAGATACCGGCGAACGCCGGCCGCGACCGCGGCGTCGAGCAGCCGCCTGGACGCATCGACGTTGACTTCGCGATAGCGCGAATCCGGGTGCTTGGCTTCCCGGTAGACCGCCGCGAGATGATACACCGTGGCCACGTCCGCCATGGCCCGTTCCACCACTCCGGGGGCGGCGAGATCGCCCTCGACGATGTCCACCTCCCTCGGAAGTATCTCGCGGGCTCGGGCCGCCGACCGGGCGATGACCCGAACCCGCTCGCCGTCGTGCACGAGCGCGCGCACCAGATGGCTGCCGGTGAATCCGGTGGCGCCGGTGACCAGCGTGAGACCTGGGGACGGCTCCATCATCCGGCGTCGGAACCCTCTATGTTTGTGGAGCCGGACCCCCAGGACCGAGTTGTGACGACAATCACGACCCCTGGAGGCCGACTGCTGTAAGTAGAAGGTGCGAGAATGGGCGGCGAAACTGCGGGTCTCGACATGCAGGATTACTACACTTCGAAAGTCGATCATGTCAACGGCCTGCGTCACACCAGCACGCGAGGGTGCAACACCATGACGATTGCCCCGACCCGCCCTCTGACGACCGTTGACCGGATCGCCCCGCCCGCGGAGCGCCTCCGGATCGGGCTCATGCTTCGGGCCATCGACGACGTGGACGGCCAGGGCATCTATATCCGGAAGCTCTGCGACGCGCTGTTCGAGATGGATACTCACAACGAGTATGTGGCCCTCTACAGCCATGCCGCGCAGGCCGGGCGCTATCGGCACCGTCCCAACGTTCGCGAGGTGGTGGTACCCGGGAGGAACAAGCTGGTGTGGGACCAGGTGCGGGTCCCGCTGGCCGCCCGCCGCGAGCGGCTCGACGTGCTCTTCCACCACAAGTTCAGCATTCCGCTGGTATCCCCCTGCCCCACGGTCGTGCAGCAGCGCGGCACCGAGTACTGGAGTCATCCCGAGTTTTACGTGGGGTGGTCCGGGTGCCTCGACCGGCTCTACAACCGGATGATGATTCCGCTCTACTGTCGCCGGGCAGCGCGGGTGCTCACCAACTCCAATACGCTGGGCGAGGAGCTGGTGCGTTACGTGGGGGTGCCCCGCTCGAAGCTCCGCACGGTCTATGCGTCGGCCGACAGGAGCTTCCGCTCGGTCACCGACCAGAAGGTGCTCGCCGACGTGCGGGAGCGCTACCGGCTTCCCCGCGAACCCTTCCTGCTGATGGTCGCCAAGGGGCACCAGATCGTGGGGCAGGCCTCGGGAAAGGCCCTCACGCCGAGGAAGAACGTCGCGACGGCCCTGGAGGCCTACGGCCGCATGCGAAAGCGGGTAGCCCAGCGGGGCGAGCTGGCGCCGCGGCTGGTGATCCTGGGAGTCGGCATCGCGGAGCGGCTGACGCGCGAGACGATCGCCGAGCACACGGACCCCTCCTCTGTGCACACGCCGGGCTTCGTCGAGTTCGGCGACATGCCGGCGCTCTACAGCATGGCGCGGGCGCTGATCTTTCCGTCGCGCTACGAGAGCTTCGGCATTCCGATCGTAGAGGCCATGGCATGCGGCTGCCCGGTGGTGACCGCGACGACGTCGGCCTGCCCCGAGGTGGCGGGCGGCGCCGCCCTGCTGGTGCACCCGGACGACGTGGCCGGCCTCGCGACCGCGCTGGAGCGCGTCAGTCTGGACGACCGGCTGACGAGGGAGCTGCGGAGCCGGGGAATCCGGCGGGCGGCGGACTTTTCCTGGAGCCGGAGCGCGCTCATGCTGCTCTCGGAGCTCCGGACGGCGGCCGCCTTCCGATCGGCCGCAGTGGCGCGCTAGCCAGCCGTGTCGGGTGAGACAAAGGTGGTGGTGATCAGTCTGCCCGACGCGGCGGACCGCCGGGCCGCGTTCGCGGACCGGGCGCGCGTGACGTCCATCCCCTGGACCTGGTTCGATGCCCATCGAGTGCTGGCCCCCGGACTGACCCACGAGCCCGACGAGGCGATCGTCGCCAAGGGGCGGCCGATGTATCCTGGCGAGCTGGGGTGCTACTCCAGCCACTACGCCGCCTGGTCCATGTTCCTGGAATCGGGAGCGAGCCGGATGCTCGTGCTCGAGGACGACACGATCGTGGACTGGGGCTTCCTCGAGACGCTGGTGACGGTCGACCTCCAGGCGGCCGGCGTTCACTACCTGAAACTCTATGCCGAGCGGCCGTGCGCCCTTCGGGAAGTGCTGCGCCACGCCATCGAGCAGCAGCGCACCCTTGTGGAATTCCTGGACCGGCCCCTCGGCACCCAGGGGTACGTCGTCACGCGCGAGGGCGCCGAGCGATTCGTGCGCCACTGCCGGCGGGTCCTGCGGCCGCTCGACGACGAGCTCGACCGGTCGTGGGAGCACGGGGTACCCTGCCTCGGCATCCTGCGGCCGCTCGACGACGAGCTCGACCGGTCGTGGGAGCACGGGGTACCCTGCCTCGGCATCTTTCCGTTCCCTCTGCTCGAGCAGTCCACGTCCTCCACGATCGGCCCGGCGAGATTCGGGCGCTTCACGATACCGGGCCGGCTGCTCGCGCGGCGCCAGGCGATGAAGATGCGGGACCGCGCCCTCCGTCTGCGGCAGCGCCTCCGTCTGCTCACCGCTGGACGGCCGGCGGCGCTGCAGTCGCTGGTGGCCAGTTGACCGGCCGCGGCGACAACGAGCTCGACGACCCCCTGGACGGGGCTTCCGCCCCCGAGATCGAATCCGCGGCGCCCGAGCCTCCCCGACCGCCGCTCGACCTGAAGGAAAAGACCGCCCGATCGATCATCTGGACCATCGTCCGCACCGGCTCCGATTACATCCTCTCGTTCGCGGTCTTCGCCGTCCTCGCGCGCACCCTCGGCCCCGAGGCCTTCGGCATCTTCGCGCTGGCCGTGGCCTTCGCCGAGTTCGGAAGGATCCTCCCCTCGGCAGGACTCACGACCGCCATTCAGCGCGCCAGGGAGGTGCCGCCGGTCATGGCGGATACCGTGTTCTGGACCTCGCTGGCCATCGCGGTCCTGGCCGCCGGCGCGATGGCCGTTCTCGCCGGCCCGATCGCCAACGCCTTCGGCGAGCCGGCGGTGGCTCCGCTGCTCGTGGCGCTCGGTGCCGTTCTGGTGGTGTCCGTCGCGGGCGGAACTCACATCGCCCTCATGCTCCGGGAGTTCGGGCATCGGGCCATGGCGACGCGGTCGGTCGTGAGCAATCTGGCGGGGGGCGCGGCCGCGCTGGCGGCGGCGAGCGCCGGCTGGGGCGCCTGGAGCCTGGTGGTGCAGCGCGGCGTCACCGAGGTGGCAGGCACGGCGATGGCGTGGCACGCGTACCGCTGGATGCCCGGCCGACTGTTCTCGCTCGAGGTGCTCCGAAGCCTGGCCGGTTTCAGCGCCAGCATGACGATCACCCAGATTCTCTTCGTCGCCCTGGTGCGGGTGCAGGACGTCATCATCGGGCGCACCATCGGCATCGCGGCGGTCGGCGTGTACCGAACCGCGTGGCGAACCGTCGAGCTCATCGCGCAGGGCGTGATCATGCCGTTCTCCCAGGTCGCCCTGCCGACGCTTGGCCGGCTGCAGGACGACCTCCCGGCGTTCCGGAAGGCCTACCTGCGCATCATCGGCGTGAGCGCGGCGCTGGCGTTCCCTGCGATCATCGGATTCGCCGTGCTCGCGCCGGTGGCCATTCCGCTCATCTTCGGGCCCCAGTGGGAGGAGAGCGCCGGCATCGCCCGGCTGCTCGGGCTCATGGCGGTGCCCTTCATCGTGAACCGCTTCGCCGGCCCGGCGCTCGCGACGCTGGGACGCTCCGGCCTGCTGGCGAAGATCGCGGGCCTCCAACTCGCCCTGACGGTCGTGCTGACCCTCGCCGCTGCCCCGTACGGCCTCCTCGCCATTGCGGCGGCGTACGTGGCGCGCGCCTACCTAGTTCTCCCGATCCAGATGTGGGCGTTCCGGAAGTACAGCGGCCTCGGCTACGGTGAGCTGCTGCGAACGCTCGCACCGCCCCTGCTCACCTCCCTGGTCATGGCGGGAGCGCTTCTCGGGCTGGAGTCTCTCGTGGGCGCGCGCTTCGACAGCCGTGCCGTCTACCTGCTCTTCATGATCTCGGCCGGCTGCGCGATGTACACGGCCGCCATGCTCCTGTTCGCCCGGGCCTTCGTCGCCCGGCAAGTGCGGGATTTCAGACGGCTGCTCCCCGGCGCCGCGGCGAAGCTCTCGAGGGCCGGGGCATGAGCGCCAGAGGCGTGATGGCCCCCGGCGGCCAGGCGGAGTCGGGCAGCCGATGTACTTCCGGCACCGCCGAGGGTTGGGGCCGCGCTACGTCGCCTCCGGCGAGGCCTTCTCCGAGGCCGCCCTCCGGCGCTCGTTGCCGGGTGGGCCGATCTTCATCCATGGAGGCGGGAACTTCGGCGACCTCTGGCCGCGCCACCCGGAGTTCCGGGAGCATCTGCTGGAGCGGTTTCGGGATCGAGAGATCGTTCAACTGCCGCAGTCGATCCATTTCGACGACCCTGCCCGGATCGCCAGGACGGCGCGGGCCGTCGCGCGACACGGCAACTTCAAGCTCTTCGTGCGGGACCGACCCTCGTACGACTTCGCGGCCGCCCACTTCGACTGCGAGACCACCCTCTGTCCCGACATGGCGCTGTTCCTCGGACCGCTCGTGCGGGCGAGCCCCGAGGTGGACGTGCTCCACCTCCGCCGGACCGACAAGGAGCGCGCGCTGGGACAGGCCACGCCGGGATCGGGATACACCTTCCGGGTGGCCGACTGGCTGGGGGAAAGCAGGATCTCCCTCGAAGCCGCCAAGCTGCTCCGGGTCCTGCGCGAGCTGGCGGGAGGGCGGCGGGACCGCCTGGCGCTGCGCTCCGCGCGCTACGACACGGCCGCGGGCGCGCGGGTGCGGCGCGGGTGCGGGCTGCTGTCTTCGGGCCGCGTCGTCGTCACCGACCGGCTTCACGCTCACATTCTCTGCCTGCTGCTCGGCATTCCGCACGCGGTGCTCGACAACAGCTACGGCAAGCTGGCCCGGTTCCTGGACGCATGGACCGGCGACATCGCCGGCGTGCATCGGGCGCATTCGGTCGAGGACGCCGAGCAATGGGCCGCGGCCATGGTGGAAAGGGCCGGCCGGTGAGACCGCCATCGTTCCTCACGGTCATCGTGGCCGTCAATCCGCCGTGCTCGTGCTCTCCGCCGTGGCGCCAAGCTGGCTCGGCGACACGACCCCGTGTATCCTCTCCCCATGCACCATCCTTCCGCGCGGCCCCTCCGATTTCCGTCCGTCACGCACCCTGCCGATTTCCGCCGGCGACCCGGAGCGTCTCACCAGGGCTCGCGCGCCGCCGCCGGAACGGGAGCGGCATGACCGAGCGCAAGGGAGACGTTCGCCCGGCCGACCCGCCGCCACAGGACATGGTGGTTCACAAGAGCACCCGCGAATGCCCCATGATCGAGCCGCACCCGCGGACCTCGTGCGGGATCGTGCGCGAGCGCGAAGCGAACCGCGAGCGCGCCGACGAGGAGCGCCGAAAGGCACGGCGTCAGGGGGGCGGCTGAGGGGTGGAGCGGTTCTTGTCCACGATGGCCCCGAGGATGAGGAGGAAGGCGAACAGCCGCACGAGGTAGAGCGCCGTCTGGTCCTCGGCCATGTCCCGGCTGAAGACGAGCGCGAGCCGCTGAACGCCGAGCACCCCGAAGGCCGCGGCGAAGATGGCGAACAGCCGGTCGCCGGTCCCCCGCCAGTAGCGCAGGAAGAACAGCGAGGTGACGGCGTAGCCCATCACGATCGCGCCAGAGACGAGGTGGGCGATGACGGCCCGGACGCCCGTCATCCGGCGTCCCAGACCATGCCGTAGATCAGCACGCCCAGGCCGGCGAGTACCGGCAGGCTCCGCCAGATCGCCAGGTCCATCCGGGGGCCGATCACCACCAGGTCCACCACCAGCATGACGTTGCCGAGCGTGAACCCGACGAACGCGAGCCCGCTCCACAGGAGCAGGCGAACGTTCCGCCGGCGGTACCCACGCAGCAGCAGGATCGCGCACGCGAGGCTCGTGAGGGCGCAGAGCACGTACACGGCGGACGCCATCTCACTCCTCCTTCTTTCGGCGAATGCGGAACGCATCCGAGAAGGCCCGGACGTTCTCGATGGGCTTGGACGCGATGAGCGTGACCACCGCGACGCGGCGCTCCCGATAGGTATGGTCGAGCCGGGTGACCGTGTCGTGGAGATCGGCCGTGCGGGGCGCGTACTGGTAGCAGCCGGGCTCGCGCTCGCGGAGCAAACCCTGGCCCAGCAGCATCGCCAGCCGCCGCACCACCGAGGAGGGGTGGCTGTACACGGCGGTGGCGACCTCCTCGGAAGTCCAGCCCCGCTCGGGGGCGCGCCAGAGGAGAAGCAGCACCTCGAGCTGCTCGACCGAGTCGACGTGCTGGTGCAGGAAGGTGCGGACGTCCTCGGGAAGCCCGTTCACCGGCCGGACGCCCTCACGCGCGGGCCCGACCCAGCGTAAAGGAGAACGTGGCGCCCTGCCCCACCAGGCCTTCGGCCCAGACCCGCCCCCCGAGGCGGTGGATGATCCGCTGCACCGTGGCGAGGCCGATGCCCGTGCCGGGGAACTCGCTCGCCAGATGCAGCCGCTGAAACGGCCCGAAGAGGCGGTCCGCGTAGGCCATGTCGAAGCCAGCCCCGTTGTCTCTCACGTAGTAGGTAGGGTCACCGCCGACCACGGCCATCCCGAATTCGATGCGGGTGGCGGGGACCCGGGCGGTGAACTTCCAGGCGTTCTCCAGCAGGTTCGTGAGCGCGACGCGGAGCAGCCGCCCGTCACCCACCGCCGTGACGCCGGGCCGCACCCGAGCCTCGACCACGCGCGCGGGCTCGCTCTCGCGCAGCCGGTCCAGGATGGCGGTGGCCAGCGCGCTCAGGTCCACGTCCTGCTGGCGCAGCTCGGCCCGGCTCACCTTCGACAGGTGGAGGACGTCGTCGATCAGCTGCAGCATCAGCCGGCTCGCCTCCTGAATGCGATCCACGAACCGCCGCCCGTCGGCATCCATGCGCTCTCCCTGGCTCTCGAGCAGCGCCCGGCCGAAGGCCTCGATCCGCCGGAGCGGCGCCCGCAGGTCGTGGGAGACGGCGTAGCTGAAGCTCTCCAGCTCCTTGTTCTTGTGCTCGAGGTCCCGGACCAGCTCGGCGCGAGTCTCCGCCAGCTCGCGGGCCGCCTGCTCGCCCTCGCGAAGCTGCTCCGCCTGCCGCCGCAGCAGCTCGCTCTTCTTCGCCAGCTCGACGAAGACCGAGACCTTCGACCGGACGAACTCCGGCACCACCGGCTTGACCAGGTAGTCCACCGCCCCGACCGCGTAGCCCCGGACGGCCTCGGTATGGGTCTTGTCCGCGGCCGTCAGGAAGATGATCGGCGTGTCGCGGCTCTTGTCGCGGTCCCGGATCAGCGCCGCGGTCTCGAAGCCGTCCATGTCGGGCATCTTCACGTCCAGCAGGATCACGGCGAAGTCGTCGGTGAGCAGCCGCTTCAACGCCTCCCGGCCGGACTCCGCCCTGACGAGGTTCTGGTCCAGTCCCTGGAGCATGGCCTCGAGCGCCAGCAGGTTTGCGGGCTGGTCGTCCACCAGCAGGACGTTGACCCGCTCCGGCGGCGCCTCGCCGTCAGGGCCAAGGCGGGCCCCGCCGCGGGGCAGTGGAAGGTCCACCGGGCCGGCTATCGGTACAGCCATACTCTCAGCAGCGAGAGCAGCTGGTCCACGTCCACCGGCTTGGCGATGTAGTCGGACGCGCCCGCCTCGATGCATTTCTCGCGGTCGCCCATCATGGCCTTGGCGGTGACGGCGATGATGGGAAGCTGCCGGAACCGGGCATGTTCCCTGATGGCCCGCATGGTCTCGTATCCGTCCATCTCCGGCATCATCACGTCCATCAGGACCACGTCAATGTCGCCGACCTCCTGCAGGCGCGCGATGCCCTCGCGGCCGCTCTCCGCGTACGACACCTGCATCTCGCTCCGCTCGAGGAACGTCGTCAGCGCGAAGATGTTCCGCACGTCGTCGTCCACGATCAGCACCTTGCGTCCGCTGAGGGTCGGATCGGTACGGTGGAGCTGCTCCAGCATGCGCCGCTTGCCATCGGGCAGCTTGGCGGTGACACGATGCAGGAAGAGCGCCGTCTCGTCCAGCAGCCGCTCGGGCGAGCCGGCGTCCTTGATCACCACCGATTCCGCCAGCCGGCGAAGCTCGGCTTCCTCCCGCCGGGTGAGCTGCTTTCCGGTGTAGACGATGGTCGGCAGCTTGCGGAGCCCGACCTCGCTCTTCACCCGGGTGATGAGCTGGAACCCGGTCATGTCCGGCAGGCCCAGGTCGAGCACCATGCAGTCGAAGTGCTCCTGCTGGAGCTTCGCGAGCGCGTCCTCCCCGCTGCCGACGGTGGTGGTCTGCACGTCGCCGTCGCCGATGAGTTCCACGATGCTCTCCCGGGCGACCCGGTCGTCCTCGACCACCAGCAGCCGCTTGACCGGGCGGTTCACGAACTCGTGCAGCGTCTGGAGCGCCTCGGAAAGCGACTCCTTGGTGGCGGGCTTCACCAGGAAGTCGATCGCGCCCAGACGGAGCCCACGCTGCCAGTTCTCCTCGACCGAGATGATGTGCACCGGGATGTGGCGGGTGGCGGGGTCGTGCTTCAGGCGATCGAGGATGGTCCATCCGTCGGCGTCGGGCAGCCGCAGGTCGAGCGTCACGGCGGTGGGTTGGTACTCCCGGGCCAGCATCAGGGCGCGATCGGCCCGGTTGGCGACCAGGCCCTTGAACCCGCGGTCGCGGGCCAGGTCGAGCAGGATCTGGGCGAAGTTGAGATCGTCCTCGGCGATGAGGATGACGCGGTCGCCGGCCTCGATGGAGGCGCGGTCGTCGGCCACCTCGCGCTCCACCACCGGCGCGAGCATGACGCGCGAGGCGGCGGTCGGCACCGGCTTGACCGGCTCCGACTCCGTGGCGGGCGACCAGCCGTGCTCGGGGGCGGCCGGCTCATCCACCGGCTGGATCGGGTAGATCACCGGCAGATAGAGCGTGAAGGTGCTGCCCAGGCCCGGCTCGCTGTCGATCCGGATCTCGCCGCCGAGGAGCCGGGTGATCTGCCGGCTGATGGAGAGGCCCAGGCCGGTGCCGCCGAATTTCCGGCTGGTCCCGGTGTCGCCCTGCTGGAAGGCCTCGAAGATGACGCCGTGCTTCTCCTTGGGAATGCCGATGCCGGTATCCCGCACCGAGAAGGCCACCACCGCGCCGGCGGCGTTCAGAATGTCCTGCTCGGGGTTCCACCCCTCGGTCGCCAGCCAGGCCTTGAGCGACACCGAGCCGCGCTCGGTGAATTTGAACGAGTTGGACAGGAGGTTCTTGAGCACCTGCTGCAGCCGCTTGCTGTCGGTCTGAAGGGCGGGCGGGAGCGCCGGGTCCACCTCCACCTGGAACTGGAGCCCCTTGAGGTCGGCGACCTGCCGGAAGGTGCTGTCCACGAACTTCCGGACTTCGCCGAAGGGCACCGACGTGATGTCCACGGCCATGGTGCCGGACTCGATCTTGGAGAGGTCGAGGATGTCGTTGATCAGGTCGAGCAGGTCCGAGCCGGAGCTGTGGATCGTCTGGGCGAACCCGACCTGTTTGGTCGTCAAGTTCCCCTCGGCATTCTCGGTGAGGATCTGCGAGAGGATCAGCAGGCTGTTGAGCGGCGTCCGGAGCTCGTGCGACATGTTGGCCAGGAACTCCGACTTGTACTTGGAGATCAGGGCCAGCTGCTCGGCCTTCTCCTCCAGTGCCACCTTGGCCTGCTCCACCTCCTTGTTCTTCTGCTCCACTTCCGCCTTCTGGCTGGCGAGCAGCTGGGCCTTCTCCTCCAGCTCCGCGTTGGTCCGCTGCAGCTCGTCCTGCTGCTCCCTCAGCAGCTCCTCGGACTGCTGGAGCGACCGGGTCTGCTGCTCCAGCCGCTTGTTGGTCTCGGTCAGCACGTCCTGCTGCGACTGGAGGTTCTCGGTCAGCGCCTGCGACTGCCGGAGCAGCTCCTCCGTCCGCATGTTGGCGCCGATGGTGTTGAGCACGATGCCGATGGTCTCGGCGAGCTGCTCGAGGAAGGTCAGGCGGATCTCGTCGAACTCGTCGAAGGTGGCGAGCTCGAGCACGGCCCGGACCTCGCCCTCGAAGAGCACCGGCAGGACCACGATGTTCCGCGGGGAGGCCTCGCCCAGGCCGGAGCTGATCTGGACGTAGTCCTCCGGCACCGAGTTGACCAGGAGCATCCGGCGGTCCACCGCGCACTGCCCCACCAGGCCCTCGCCCACCCGGAACTCGCTGGCGAGGCTCTTGCGATCCTTGTAGGCGTAGCTCGCGAGGAGCTTGAGCGCGGTGCCGTCGCCCGAGGTGTCCATCAGGTAGAACACGCCGTGGTGCGCGGTGACCAGCGGCGCGAGGTCGGAGAGGATGAGCTGGGAGACCGCCGCGAGGTCGCGCTGGCCCTGCAGCATTCGGCTGAACTTGGCGAGGTTGGTCTTGAGCCAGTCCTGCTCCATGTTCTTCCGCGTGGTGTCGCGAAGGTTCCGGATCATCTCGTTGATGTTGTCCTTCAGTTCCGCCACCTCGCCCTGGGCCTCCACCGCGATGGACCGGGTGAGATCGCCCTTGGTCACCGCGGTGGCCACGTCGGCGATGGCGCGCACCTGCGTCGTGAGGTTCGCGGCGAGCTGGTTGACATTGGCCGTGAGATCCCGCCAGATGCCGGCCGCGCCCGGGACGCGCGCCTGGCCGCCGAGCTTGCCCTCCACGCCCACCTCGCGGGCCACGTCGGTCACCTGGTCGGCGAAGGTCGCCAGCGTGTTGGTCATGCCGTTGATGGTGTCGGCGAGCGTCGCGATCTCGCCCTTCACCTCCACCCGCAGCTCCTGCGTGAGGTCGCCGTTGGCGACCGCCGTCACCACCTTCGCGATGCCGCGCACCTGGGAGGTCAGGTTGCTCGCCATCCAGTTCACGTTGTCGGTCAGGTCCTTCCACACGCCCGCCACGCCCACCACCTGCGCCTGACCGCCGAGCTTCCCCTCGGTGCCGACCTCGCGCGCGACGCGAGTCACCTCGGAGGCGAAGGAGTTGAGTTGGTCCACCATCGTGTTCACGGTGTTCTTCAGCTCGAGGATCTCGCCCTGCACGTCCACCGTGATCTTCTTGTTCAGCTCGCCCCGCGCCACCGCCGTCGTCACGTCCGCGATGTTGCGGACCTGGGTCGTGAGGTTGCTCGCCATCGAGTTGACGCTGTCGGTCAGGTCCTTCCAGGTGCCGCCCACGCCCTTCACGTAGGCCTGCCCGCCCAGCTTGCCCTCGGTGCCCACCTCGCGGGCGACGCGGGTCACCTCCGAGGCGAAGGAGTTGAGCTGGTCCACCATCGTGTTGATGGTGTTCTTGAGCTCGAGGATCTCGCCCCGCACGTCCACGGTGATCTTCTTGGAGAGGTCGCCCGTGGCTACGGCCGTCGTCACCTGCGCGATGTTGCGAACCTGCGCGGTGAGGTTGCCGGCCATCGAGTTCACGTTGTCGGTCAGGTCCTTCCAGGTCCCGCCGATGCCGGCCACCTGCGCCTGCCCGCCCAGTTTGCCCTCGGTGCCCACCTCACGGGCGACGCGCGTCACCTCCGAGGCGAAGGAGCTCAGCTGGTCCACCATCGTGTTGATGGTGTTCTTGAGCTCCAGGATCTCGCCCTTCACGTCCACGGTGATCTTCTTGTTGAGCTCGCCGCGCGCGACGGCGGTCGTCACCTCGGCGATGTTCCGCACCTGGGACGTCAGGTTGCCGGCCATCGAGTTCACGTTGTCGGTGAGGTCCTTCCAGGTCCCGCCGACGCCCCGCACCTGGGCCTGGCCGCCCAGCTTGCCCTCGGTGCCCACCTCGCGCGCCACCCGGGTCACCTCGGACGCGAAGGAGTTGAGCTGGTCCACCATGGTGTTGATGGTGTTCTTGAGCTCCAGGATCTCACCCTTCACGTCCACCGTGATCTTCTTGGAGAGGTCGCCGTTCGCGACGGCCGTCGTCACGTCCGCGATGTTGCGGACCTGCCCGGTGAGGTTGCCGGCCATCGAGTTCACGCTGTCGGTCAGGTCCTTCCAGGTGCCACCGACGCCCGTCACCTGCGCCTGCCCGCCCAGCTTGCCCTCGGTGCCCACCTCACGGGCGACGCGCGTCACCTCCGAGGCGAAGGAGCTCAGCTGATCCACCATCGTGTTGATGGTGTTCTTGAGCTCCAGGATCTCGCCCTGCACGTCCACCGTGATCTTCTTGTTGAGCTCGCCTCGGGCCACCGCGGTCGTCACCTCGGCGATGTTCCGCACCTGGGACGTCAGGTTGCCGGCCATCGAGTTGACGTTGTCGGTGAGGTCCTTCCAGGTGCCACCGACGCCCGTCACCCGGGCCTGGCCGCCCAGCTTGCCCTCGGTGCCGACTTCACGCGCCACGCGGGTGACTTCGGACGCGAAGGAGTTGAGCTGGTCCACCATGGTGTTGATGGTGTTCTTGAGCTCCAGGATCTCGCCCTGCACGTCCACCGTGATCTTCTTGGAAAGGTCGCCGTTCGCCACGGCCGTGGTGACTTCGGCGATGTTGCGGACCTGCCCCGTGAGGTTTCCGGCCATCGAGTTGACGCTGTCGGTCAGGTCCTTCCACGTGCCGCCGACGCCCCGCACCTGCGCCTGCCCGCCGAGCTTCCCTTCGGTGCCCACCTCGCGGGCCACGCGGGTCACCTCCGAGGCGAACGAGTTGAGCTGGTCCACCATCGTGTTGATGGTGTTCTTCAGCTCCAGGATCTCGCCCTTCACGTCCACGGTGATCTTCTTGTTGAGCTCCCCGCGTGCGACGGCGGTCGTGACCTCCGCGATGTTCCGGACCTGTGCCGTGAGGTTGCCGGCCATCGAGTTGACGTTGTCGGTAAGGTCCTTCCAGGTCCCGGCCACGCCCTTCACCTTCGCCTGGCCGCCCAGCTTGCCCTCGGTGCCCACCTCGCGCGCGACCCGGGTCACCTCGGAGGCGAACGAGCTCAGCTGGTCCACCATCGAGTTCACCGTGCGCCCGATCCGAAGGAACTCGCCCATGAGCGGGCGGCCCTCGATGTCGAGCGCCATCGTCTGCGACAGATCGCCCTTGGCCACCGCACCGATGACGCGCGCCACCTCGCTCGTCGGCTGCACCAGATCGCCGATGAGGCCGTTCACCGAGTTGAGCGACGCGGCCCACGACCCCCCCGCGCCGGTGAGCTGGGCCCGCTGGGTGATGCGCCCCTCCTTGCCGACCGCGATGCTCACGCGGTCGAGCTCGTGCGCCATCTCCTGGTTGAGCTCGACGATCTCGTTGAGCTTGTCGGCCACCTTGCCGGCAAGCCCGGTGCGGGTGGCCTGCATCCGCACCGAGAAGTCGCCCTTGCGGACGGCCGAGAGCACGGCCAGGAGCTCGGCGATATCCAGGACCTCGGGGTCACTCGGTGGGGCGGACGGGCGGCCGCGTTTGGTGCGACGGCCGTTGCCGGCCGAAGGGGTCCGCATGGGGGCTCCGGAAGTTCGGGACTGCTGGTACGGGTGGATAACCTGCAACAGTGGGTGGGCCGGGCGCCCGGCCTCCGTGACCACGGTCACATGCCTCTGGCAGGGCAGGTGCCGCCGGGCTACTGCTTGACTTCGAATATATTGGTGGCACACTACGGCGTGCTACCAACCGGACATACTCAGGTGCGGGAGGCGCCGCTGGGCGCCTCCGACGGGGCCGGCCCGCGTGCCGAAGCCGAACGCCTCCGTATCCTCATCCTCGAGGATGTCCCGATGGATGCGGAGCTCGTGGAGTACGAGCTCCAGCGGGCTCGAATTCCCTTCGTCGCCCGCCGGGTGGACACCCGCGAATCCTTCCTCCGCGAGCTCGTCGAGTTCGCCCCCGACCTGATTCTCTCGGACTACACGCTTCCCCGCTTCGACGGCATGACCGCGCTCGCGCTCGCACGGCAGGTCGCACCAGCGGTGCCGTTCCTGATCGTCACCGGCTCGGTGAACGAGGAGACCGCGGTGGGCTGCATGAAGGCGGGCGCCGCCGACTATCTGCTCAAGAGCAACCTCGCGCGGATCGGCCCCGCGATCGAGGGGGCGCTGGCGCGGATCCGCGCGCGGGAGGAGAAGGCCAGAGCGCAGGAGGCGCTCCGTCGCTCCGAGGCGAACCTGCGCGCCATCTTCAACAACAGCCTCCAGGCGTTCGTCCTGATCGACCCCGACGGCACCATCCAGGCGCTCAACCCCACCGCGGTCGAGTGGAGCACCCGGCTGCTGGCCCGCCCGCTCCAGGAGGGCGCGCAGGTGGCCGACTTCGTCCCCGAGGCGGCGGAAGCGTTCCGGGCGGCACTGTCCGGCGAGGCGCGCAACGTCGAGCGCCACCTCCAGGATGTGGACGGCGCCGAGCTCTGGTTCGAGACCACCCATGCGCCGGTGGTGGACGACGAAGGATCGGTCATCGGGGTCTGCCTGAACGCCCGCGACATCAGCACGCGGAAACAGGCCGAGCGGGCGCTGCGGGAGAGCGAGGAGCGCTACCGCGACCTCTTCGACAACGCGAGCGACCTGGTCTGTGCCACCGATCCCGAGGGGCGCTTCCACTACGTGAACAGCGCCTGGCATCACGCGATCGGACTGTCGGATGTAGAGCTGTCGCGCCGCGGGTTCCTCGACGTGGTCCACCCCGACAGCCGGGCCCGCTACCGGGAGGTGGTGCAGCAGGCCCTCGCGGGCGAGACGCTCACCCGCGTGGAGCTGGTCCTGGTCACCAGCACCGACGCGACGATCACGGTGGAGGGGAATCTCAGCTGCACCTTCCGGAACGGCGGACCGCTGATCCTGCGGGGAATCTACCGCGATGTCACCGAGCGGAAGCGGGTCGAGGACCAGCTCCGGCGCGCGGAGCGGATGCAGGCGGCCGGCCGCCTCGCCGGCGGCATGGCGCACGAGGTCAACAACATGATGACCGGGGTGATCGGCTTCAGCGAGTTTCTGCTGCGCAGCTTCGCGGAGGAGGACCCCCGCCGGGGCGAGGTCGAGGAGATCATGCGCGCGGGCACCCGGGCGTCCGACGTGACCCGGCAGCTTCTGGCGTTCACCCGCCAGCAGCTGCTCCATCCCGAGGTGCTCGACGTCAACGGCGTGGTGGGCGGACTCGAGAAGATGCTGCGCCGCTCCCTCGGCGAGGATCACGTGCTCGAGCTCGCGCTCTCCGCGGACGCGGGGGAGATCCGCGCCGACCGCGGACAGCTCGAGCAGGTGCTCATCAACCTCATCCTGAACGCGCGCGACGCCATGCGCCCGCACGGCCGGGTCACGGTCGCCACCGGCCGCGCCATGCTCGACGAGGTCTATGCCCAGTCCCACGCCGGCATCGGGATTCCCCCCGGCGAGTACGTGCTCCTCTCGGTCTCCGACACGGGGATCGGGATGGCGCGGGAGACCCAGGCCCGCATCTTCGAGCCGTTCTTCACCACCAAGCCGGTCGGCCAGGGCACGGGACTCGGACTGTCCACCGTGTACGGCATCGTGAAGCAGAGCGACGGCTTCGTCTGGTGCTACACCGAGCCGGGGCACGGGAGCACCTTCAAGATCTATCTGCCCCGGTCGCTCGACGGGGCCGCGCCGGTCGTGCCTGCCGGCCCGGCGGGCGAGCTCCGCGGCGGCACGGAGACCATTCTCGTCGTCGAGGACGAAGACGTGGTCCGGGCGCTCGCGTGCCGCGGGCTGCGAGAGCGGGGCTATACCGTGCTCGAGGCGCGGCACGGCCGCGAGGCGCTGGACCGACTGGCGGAGTGCCGCCACCCCATCGGCCTCGTCATCTCCGACGTGGTGATGCCAGAGCTGGGTGGCCGCGAGCTGGGATCGCAACTGGCGGTGCTCCAGCCGGAGCTGCCGATCCTGTTCATGTCGGGGTATACGGGAGAGGACGTGATCCAGCGGGGGCTGCTCGACCCGGGGGTACCCTACCAGCAGAAGCCGTTTACGCCCGAAGGACTGGCGCGCAAGGTCCGCGAGATGCTCGACGGCAGACCCGCGCCCGGCCGCCGCGCCGAGCCCGCCTAGGCGATCGCCTCCGTATCCGGCTCGGCCGCGACCTCGTCGCGCGCGGGACGGAACTCGAGGTGCTCGGCTCGCAGAATCACGAACCCGCGCGTGGTGCCGAGCCGGGTCAGGCGCTCGCCCGCCATGTTGACCATCCGCTGCGTGACTCCCGGGAAAATCGGCGCCACCTCGTACCACCTGGAGGGGCTGAGCTCGGGATACTTCCGCTGGTGCTCCGACCGCAGACGCGCCTGCACTCCTGGCATCGTCTCTCCTCGCCGGCGAGACGCCGACCGACCGGGGGGATGAATGGCCCATGCGAGTCGGACCAATTTAACGGAAAGATCCCCGTTGCACATGATCGGCCGCCCCACCGTGCCCCCGACCCCCACGGGCAGACCGGCAGTGGACATTTCCCGTGAAATCGTTTACAGTGCAAGCGATTGGATGTTCGTGGCATCCATCGCCCACCTCAAGTACATCGTGAACCATGCCGACAAGTCATCCCGCGCAGCCGGTCGTGGCCGGCTCCGCCAAGTGCCTCGTCGTGGACGACGAGCCCGGAGTCCGGGGATTCCTCATCCGGATGCTTCAGACCCAGGGCTTCCAGTGCTTCGAGGCGAGTTCCGGCCAGGAGGCGCTCCGGGTCCTCGAACGCATCGGCGAGCCCCCGCTCATCGTGACCGACATGCGGATGCCGGAGATGGACGGCATCAGCTTCCTCGAGGTCGTCCGGGTCCGCTATCCCGACACCTCGGTGATCATGTTGAGCGGCGTGAGCGAGACGACCACCGCGGTGGACTGCCTCCATCGCGGTGCCGCGGATTTCCTGCTGAAGCCGGTGTCGATGAGCGAGCTGCAGGCCCGGGTCAGCCGCGCCCTGGAAAAGCGGGCCCTGGTGCTCCAGAACCGGGGCTACCAGGAGACGCTGGAGCGGCAGGTACACGAGCAGGCGGTGCGGATCCAGGAGCTGTTCCTCCAGGGTGTACAGATGCTGGCCCGGGCGCTCGAGGCCAAGGACGCCTACACCCGCGGACACTCGATCCGGGTGAGCCAGTACGCCGTGGCCACCGCGTCGCGCCTGGGGTTCTCGGGTGTGTCGCTGGACGGGATCAGGCTGGGCGGGGAGCTGCACGACATCGGCAAGATCGGCACTCGTGAGGCCGTGCTGCACAAGCCCGGCACGCTCACAGAGGAGGAATTCAGGCAGATCACCGAGCACCCGCTGCTCGGGGAGCGCATGCTGTCGCCGCTGGCGCAGGAGTCGCCGGACGTCCTCCGCATCGTGCGCTCGCACCACGAGCGGCTCGACGGCCGGGGATTTCCCGACGGGCTGCGCGGGGAAAAAATCCCGATCGAGGCCCGGATCGTGGCGGTGGCCGACGCATTCGACGCCATGACCACGCGGCGGCCCTATCGTGAGTCTCGGCCCCCGACGGACGCCCTGACGGAGCTTCGTCGGGTCGCGGGCTCCCAGCTCGATCCCGATGCGGTCGAGGCTTTCGTCGAGGTGTATCCGATCCCGCAGCCCGCCGAGGTCTGCGTGTAGGGCGGCTACAGCATGCCCTTGCGCTTCAGCAGATAATATCGCTCTACCAGGGCCGCGCTCGCGCCCGCGGGCAGCACGTCGAGCACCACCACCCCCCGCGAGCGCATCTCACCGAGCGCCGCCTCGCGCGCGCCGAGCAGCTCCTCCGCGGCGGCGCGCTGGAAGGCCTGCGCCGGCGTGGCCGGGCGCGCCGATGCAAGCGCTTCCATCGCCGGATCGCGCAGCGTGACCGCGAGCGGGAGATGCCTGGGGCGCAGCGTGGCCGCGTGCGCCACCAGCGCCTCGCTCGCGGTCCGGTCGATCACGTCGGTGAACAGCACGGTGAGCGCCCGCTTTCGGCTCCGGGTGGCCAGGTAGCGAAACGCCGCCCGGTAATCCGATTCGATCAGGCGCCCTTCGGCCGCGGCGAGCCCCTCGAGCACCGCGCGCAGCGAGCGGCGGCCGCGGCCGGGCGGCACATAGCGCTGAATGGTGTCGGCGAACACGAGCAGGCCCACGTTGTCGTCGTGCTCGACCGCCGCGTGAGCCAGGTGGAGCGCCGCGGCGACCACCGATTCCAGGCGAGGCACCCCCTCCACCTCCGCGGTGAGCAGCCGTCCAGCGTCCACCACCAGCATGACGTGCTGTCGCCGCTCGTCCTCGTACTGCCGCGCGATCGGCTTGCCCCGGCGCGCGGTCGCCTTCCAGTCGATCGTCCGGGTGTCGTCGCCGGGTACCCATTCGCGCAGCCCCTCGAAGAGCTGCCCCTCGCCGCGGTGGCGCACGCTGCGGAGCCCGGCCTCCCGGCGCCGGATGGCCTGGATCGGCAGCGCGCGAAGCCATGCGCCGCGGAGGCCGGGGTATACCGTCGCGGTCCACGGGGCCTCGATCCGGCTCTGTCGCCAGGCGAGGCCGAGCGGGCCCAGAATCCGGATGTCGAGCGTGCCCCCGACCCCGATGCCCCGTCGCACCGGCTGGAGCTCGAGCTGCTCCTCGACCGCCACCTGGGCCGGCAGCACCAGCCGGCGGAGCGGCGTGGCGGCGCCGCCGAGCGGCTCGGGCAGGTGCTCCTTCACCTGCAGACGAAGCGGCTGGCGTCCGGCGTGCCGCCAGCGATAGCGGATGACGAAGCGGCGGCCGAGCGAAAAGGCGACCGGCGCCTCGCGCGTCACCTCGAGCCGGCGGGCGTCGGGTGCGGTGAGCGCGTCGAGCAGGAACGCCGCGAGCCAGGCGGCATCGAGCGCCAGCAGAAGGGTGAGCGCCCCCGGCCACCACAGGCCGGCCGGCGCGACCAGCGCCAGCGCCGCGGCCCCCAGCAGCCAGCGACGCGACGGGACGACCTTCACCGGGGCGCCTCGATCTTCTCGATGATGCCGCGCAGCGCCGCGTCGGGCGCCACACCCTCGAGCTCCAGCTCCGGCGCGACCGTGACCCGGTGGCGCAGCACCGCCGGCGCCAGGCTCTTCACGTCGTCCGGAATCGCGTAGGCCCGCCCCTCGAGCAGCGCCGAGGCCTGCGACATCTTGAGCAGCGCGACGCTGCCCCGCGGCGAGGCGCCGAGCGTGAGGACAGGCGCGGTGCGGGTCGCCCGGACGATCGCGGCGATGTAGGCCACCAGACTGGGCTCGACCCGCACCCGCCGGCACGCGTCACGCAGGCGCGCCACGCCGGCCGCGTCGGCCACCCGGTCCACCCCATAGCTCGCCGGCGCGTCCGCCTCGAACCCGTCCAGCACCCGGTTCAGGATACCTTGCTCCACCGGCTCCTCGGGATAGCCCACGATCACCTTCACCAGGAACCGGTCGAGCTCGGCCTCGGGCAGCGGGTAGGTACCCTCGAACTCGATCGGATTCTGGGTGGCGAACACCGTGAAGCTTTCCGGCAGCTCGTGTGAGACGCCGTCCACCGTGACCCGCCGCTCCTGCATCGCCTCGAGCAGCGCGGCCTGCGTCTTCGCCGGCGCGCGGTTGATCTCGTCACCCAGCACCAGGTCGCCGAAGATCGGCCCCTGACGGAAGGTGAACGTCCCCGGCCCCGCGAGCAGGTTGACCCCGGTGATGTCCGACGGCATGAGGTCGGGGGTGAACTGGATCCGCCGAAAGTCGAGGCTCAGCACCTGACTGAGGGCGCGGACGAGCAGCGTCTTCGCCGTGCCCGGCACTCCCTCGAGCAGGACATGGCCGCGGGCGATCAGGGCGGCCACCGCGTCGCGGACCGCCTCCTCCTGTCCCAGCACCACGCGGCCGAGCTGCTCCACGATCGCGCCGGCCTCCTCCGCCGCAAGCACCGCTTCGTCGGCGCCGAGCGGCGCGATCGTGCTGGTCATGATGGCTTCAGCTCCTCCCAGAGGGTCTCGACGGCGTTGGCGGCCACCAGGACGCTATCGGCGTCCGGTGGCGTACTGGTGATGCGGGTGAGCGACTCGAGCGCCTCTCGTCCTCGCGCCGTCCGGACCGAGGAGGACAGCCCGTGCAGCCAGGTCTCGAGGTCCGCAGGCGCCGCCCGCCCGGTGCGCGACAGCCGCCGCCGCAGGCCCTGGATCATCAGACGCACCGCCACGTCGTGTCCCCGCGCGGCCGCGAGCGCCGTGGCGAGGGCCCGCACGTGCTCCATCGGCGATCGGCGGCGGCGCTCGATGGCGCTCCGCACCGGACCGAAGCGGACCCCCGACGCGACGAGCGCGAGCACGCCCACCGCGGCGAGCTGCCAGACGAACCATCCCCATGGCGAGCGGGTGGTCCAGTCGAGCGCCGCACCCGCGAGTGAACCGGCGGCCCGGTAGCCGTGGTGAAACTCGTCCACCACGAGGCGGCGATAGCGCGGCACCACGAGGCCGATCACGAACCCCCCGGCCGAGGTGTTTCGGAGCGTGCGATTCTGGAAGAGCCGGTCGTCGGCCACGATGGTCACCATCCGCCCATCCGGGTACGTGAGACGGAGGGCGACGGGCCGCTCGCGCAGCGTCCGGAGCAGGGTGTCCACCCGGGCGGGCCGCGGCACGTCGCAGGCGACCCTGCGCCCCTCGGAGCCGGCGGAATCCACGATCCGCGGCGCGGAATGGGCGGTCAGTACGGCCCAGACTCGCGGCGCGGGCAGGTTCTCGGCCTCAGCCGGTGCCTTGGTGGCGGCCCCCTCGTTCCACTGCCGCAGCGACACTCGATAGCCCAGACAGCGGATCGCGCGGGCCGAGTTGTCTCCCGCGAGCAGGAGATCCACCGGCAATCCGAGCAGATGTCTGGCTTCCACCGCGCTGAGTGGCGCCGTCGGCCCCAGCACCGCGATCACCTGGTCGCCCGGTGACGTGTCCGGCACCTCGAGCGCGGCCGTGGGCCGCCGAAAGCGCTCCACCTCGACGCCGAGCCGAGCGAGCGCCTCGGCAAAGGCGCTGGCCCCGCCGGGGCTGGTGAGATAGGTCGAGCGCGGTGACTCGTTCGGCGCCGCCCGCGTCTGCCTGCTCCCCACGGCGACCACCGCGACGCCGAGCACGAGCAGCAATCCGGCCGCCAGGCCGAGCTCAGCGCGCGGGCGCATGCCACGGCCCCGCGCCGGTCTCCCGCCAACGCCGATAGTCGTCGAGGCCGAGGGAGCGGCCGCCGAACGCGTAGGAGTACAGACTTCCGACCAGTCCCTTCATCCGCTCACGGTCGGACCCGGCGAGCCGGGCCTCCCGGGCGCATTCCGCCGGCGTCTTGCTGGGGTGGTATTGCAGCAGGCCCTGACTCTCCAGCGTCAGGGCGAGCGCCACGAAGGCGAGCTGCAACGCCTCGGCGAGACGGCCCTCGGCCGCGGCGCGATCGGCGGCGCGGGCATACCACTCGGCACCCTGACGCTCTCCCGCCACGGGGAGCGCGACCGGGCGCTCGGCCCGTGCCGCCCCCTTCACCGTAAGCCAGACCAGCCAGGCGGCATGCAGGAAGATGCCGATCCAGGCGAGCAGGAGGATGACGAGGAAGACGCGAAAGAGGAGCGGATTCTCGACCCGGAGTCCGTCGAGCCAGACGGTGAGCCAGTCCCACCACTCCGAGAGCAGGCGAAGCGCCGCCGACGGTGGCGACCAGCGGTAGGGATCCGTCGCGAAGACCGAGTCCAGCACCGCCCGGTACAGCTCGGGGCCGGCCTCACTCTGTTGCGGCACGGCGCTCAGGCCGGTTGAAGGGTCGAGGCGAGCACCTCGAGATCGAATCCTTCCTTGCGGACTCGGAGGTCGTAGTAGGCGACAGTGAGCACACAGTAGAGCAACGGGTAAAGCAGCATCTGCATGACACCCACCACGGCCAGCGCGACGAGCCCCGGATTCAGAGGCCCGCCCCCGCCGCCCGTGGGCAGCACCATCGCCGCCATGGCGCCGATGGCGACGATGGGGACGTAGAGCAGGATGACCAGGGTGACGACGAGACCCAGCATCCGCCAGCGCGATCCGCGCGTGAGCGACCAGGATCGCGAGAGGGCCGAGGTCGGCGAGATGCCCGGCTCCAGCACCAGCGAGGGAAACGCCAGCACCAGCCCGCAGAGCAGCACGATTCCGGGAATGAGGAAGAGCACCAGCCCGAAGCCCACCACGATGGCGAGGAGCAGCGAGCAGACGATGAGCCGGCCGATGAGTGGCGTCGCCCGCCGGAGCGCGGCGAGGGCGGGAAGCGGACGGCCCAGGTAGCTCTCCGAGACGACGAAGACGGTCGCGGCGGTGGCGATGGAGCTCAGCACGGTGAACGCCATGTAGTACACCAGCGTCAGCGGCAGATTCTGCAGTACGCCGCCGGAGGCCTCGATATAGAGGCTGAGGAGAACCGGCAGGCCCGAGCAGAGGACGGCGACCGTGCCCAGCGTGGCGAAATGGCGCCGGTAGAGCGTGAACGACACATCGAGGATTTCACCGACCGACAGCGGTCGCAGAATTGTGGACGCCATGGAGCGGCTCCGCCAGCGTGACGAGGGCACCGAGACAATCGGGAAAGATGCCTTGCCGGTGCGACAGATGCGAGGCCTTGCCCAGGAGGTTAGAATCGCGCCATGACCAAGCGGCGCATGTCGCTCCCCGACTACCGGCAGCGACTTCAGGTCGAGACCCCGGAGCACGTGATGCTCGACCTCGAGATCGCGGGGGTCGGCTCGCGCGCGCTGGCGGCGCTCATCGACCTGCTCGTCCTGGTGGGCTCGGCGCTCGGGGTGTTCATCCTGCTCGTCGTCTTCGCGGGTTTCGGCGTCACCATCGGCTCGATCGGCGGTGCGCTCCTGCTGCTGCTCGGCTTCGCGGTCTGGACGGGATACTTCATCCTGTTCGAAGGGCTGTGGCGCGGGCAGACCCCCGGCAAGCGGCTGGTCGGTATTCGGGTGGTCAGCGATACGGGCAACGCGGTGAGCCTAGGCGCGGCCACGGCGCGCAATCTCCTGCGCGTCGCCGATTTCCTGCCCCCGCCCTACCTGATCGGCACCCTGCTGGTGGCCCTGCACCCCAGGGGCAAGCGGCTGGGCGACATGGTGGCGGGGACCGTGGTCGCGCGCGACCGGCCTTCCGAGCTGGTCGTATCCTCCCGGGCCCCGAGCCGGCCGGCACAGCCGCTCTCGCTGATTCCCGAGCTCACCGACGCGGAGTTCCGACTGCTGGCTCGATTCGAGACCCGGCAGGCGCAGCTCACCCAGCCGGCCCGGGTCCGGCTCGCGGCCTCGATCGCGAGACAGCTGGCCGACCACCCGACCCCCGCGGGCGTCGGCGCCCTGGAGCACCTCCTGGAGCTGCACCGCCGGGAGCGCGAGCGGCGTGAGGGGACCGTCGCCTGGGGCGGCTCGGCGGCGGCCGCATCCTTCGCCGACCGGAAGCGGCCCCGCTGGGCCGAGTTCCAGCACCTTGCCGAGCGGGCGGCCCGCCACGGCCTCGACAGCTTCGCGTCCCACGAGCTGCCCGAATTCGCCGCCCGATACCGGGAGGTGGCCGCGGATCTGGCACGGGCGCGCACCTACGGGGTGGACGAGGCCACCCTCAACCACCTCGAGCGCCTGGCGGCGGCCGGGCACAACGCCCTCTACCGGGACGAGCGAGGCACCTGGCGCCGGGTCTGGGAGGTGCTGGCCCGGGAGTGCCCCGCGGCCATCCGGCAGGCCCGCGGCTATATCGCCCTCGCATGTCTCGCCTTCGTGCTGCCCGCCGGAGCCGGCTACCTGCTTATGCGGGAGCAGCCGGCGCTGGCCATCGACCTCCTTCCGGAGGTCATCATCGAGCGCGCGGATGCCGGTGCCGAACGGATGGCGGCGGGCGGGCGGTACGTCGATGTCTCCCTCAGCGACCGCCCGCTCGTGGCGTCGAGCCTCATCACCAACAACGTCCGGGTGGCGATCGCCTGCTTCGCCGGGGGCATCTTTCTCGGAGTCGGCTCACTCGTGCTGCTGGGATTCAACGGCCTCATGATCGGCGCCACGGCCGGCCACTTCGCCAACCTGGGCTTGCTCCGCTACCTGCTCGAGTTCATTCTGGGGCACGGCCTGCTGGAGCTGTTCGCCATCTGGGTGGCGGGGGCGGCGGGGTTCCTGCTGGGGCGCTCGGTGGTGGCGCCGGGCGAGCTGAGCCGGAGCGACGCCCTCGTCCTGAGCGGGCGGACCGCGGTCCGCATGGTCGGGGGCGCGGCGGTCCTGCTGGTGGTGGCGGGGCTCATCGAGGGGTTCGTGTCCGCCGGGGGCGGCGACGTGACGTTCCGCGCCACCGCAAGCGTCGGGAGCCTGGCCTTCCTGGCGGCTTACCTGGCGAACGGCGGCGTCCGGGCGGCTCCCTGAGCCGCTCAGATGTCCCGGAGCACAGCCCGCATCCGGATGGCCAGTGCCTCGATCTCCCGGAGACTGGTCAAGGTCTCCGGATCGAACTGCGACTCGTTGAGCAACAGGAGCTGGATCTCGGCCAGGAGCGCCGACAGGGGATTGGAAAGATCGTGACGGAGCTTGCCCAGACGGTCTGGTTCGGTCATGTCCGCTCCGACTCGGATTCACCTGCGGGGGTGAGCCAAAATCGTGCGTCTTCGAGACTTCTGCAAGCGGGCTCTTGACTGGGCCCCGGGACCGATCTAAGTTGAATCGCTTCTTGGATTCGGCCGGACCACTCCCCGTCACAACCCGTACCGCCGTTCCGCCATCGGGCCGACATATACCCCAGGCCAACCTCGCCGGCATCTCTCGATTCCTTCGTCCATCACCCGCCCGACGCCGGCAGGGCTCGTCCGTTTGGAGTTTCGTCCGTGGATATCGCTGAACTGAAGCAGAAGTCGGTCGCCGAGCTGCACACCCTCGCCGAGCAGCTGAACATCACCAACTACTCCGGGCTGCGGAAGCAGGATCTCATCTTCCGCATCGAGCAATCGCTGCTCGACTCCGATACCGTCATCCGGGGCGAGGGGGTGCTGGAAATCCTGCCCGAGGGGTACGGCTTCCTCCGAAGTCAGGACTGGAACTACCTCTACGGCCCGGACGACATCTACGTCAGTCCCAGTCAGATCAAGCGATTCGACCTCCGCACCGGCGACACGGTCATGGGCCAGGTGCGCCCGCCCAAGGAGGGGGAGCGCTACCTCGCCCTGCTCAAGGTCGAGCAGGTCAACTTCGAGGAGCCGGAGAAGACCAAGCACCGGATCGCGTTCGACAACCTGCGGCCGCGGTATCCCGACTCCCGCATCAGGCTGGAGCGCAAGAACGGCGATCTCTCCATGCGGGTCGTGGACCTGCTCGCCCCGCTCGGCAAGGGCCAGCGGGCGCTGATCGTCGCGCCGCCGAAGGCGGGCAAGACGATCCTCATGCAGAAGCTCGCCAACGCCATCAGTGAGAACCACCCGGAGATCGTCCTCATCGTGCTGCTGATCGACGAGCGGCCCGAGGAGGTCACCGACATGGAGGAGAACGTGAAGGCGGAGGTGATCTCCTCCACCTTCGACGAGCCGGCCGACCGCCACGTCCAGGTGGCCGACATGGTGATCGAGAAGTCCAAGCGCCTGGTGGAGCACGGGCGCGACGTCGTCATCCTGCTCGACTCGATCACCCGACTGGCGCGCGCGCACAACGTAGTCGTGCCGCACTCGGGCAAGATTCTCTCAGGCGGCGTAGACGCCAACGCGCTGCAGAAGCCCAAGCGGTTCTTCGGCGCCGCCCGGAACATCGACAAGGGCGGGAGCCTCAGCATCATCGCCACGGCCCTGGTGGACACCGGCAGCCGGATGGACGAGGTGATCTTCGAGGAGTTCAAGGGCACCGGCAACTCGGAGCTGGTGCTCGACCGCCGCCTGGCCGACCGCCGGATCTATCCCGCCATCGACATCCAGCGCACCTCGACCCGCAAGGAAGAGCTCCTGATGGACAAGGACGAGCTCAACCGGGTGTACCTGCTCCGCAACTTCCTCGCGGACATGCCCCCGGTCGAGGCCCTCGAGTTCCTCCTCGAGCGGATGAAGCGCACCAAGAACAACAAGGAGTTCTTCGCGACGATGGCGCAGTAGAAGCTTCACGCTTTATTCCTCCCATGTCGCTTCCCGACAAGGGTCGGCTGTTGGCGGTTGACTGGGGCGAGGTCCGGATCGGCCTGGCGCTCAGCGACGAGACCCAGACGCTGGCCACCCCGCTGGAGACGCTGGTGCGCCGCCGAGGCAAGCGCTTTCCCATGACGCGATTTCTCGAGCTGGTCGCGGGGCATCGGCCGTCTGGAGTGGTGGTCGGCCTTCCGCTCACCGGCGAGGGCCATGAACTCGAGAGCGCCCGCGCCGCCCGCGAAATGGCCGACGGTCTGGCCGCCCGCAGCGGCCTTCCGGTCGAGTTCTGGGACGAGCGCATGAGCACCGCGAGAGCGCTGGCCACCATCCGGGAGCAGGGGGGCAGCACCCGGGGCCGGAAGGCTGACGTGGACGCGCTGGCGGCGGCGGTGCTGCTGCAGCACTTCCTGGATGCGAGACGGGCGCGTGCCCGGTAGCGCGCACCGGCGGGCCGGCGCCCGGTCGCTCGCCCTCGCCCTGACGCTCACGGCCTGCGGCACCACCGCCTCCCCCGAGCGCGTCACGCTTCCGCCCGGCGCGTCGTTCGCCGCCGTGACCGACACGCTCGCCGCCCATGGCATCATCGGCAGCCGGTTCTGGTTCACGCTGCTGGCCCGGGCGCGGGGCGCCGATCGCTCGGTGCGGGCCGGCATCTATGAGTTCGCCCCCGGCCTTTCGCCCTGGAAGGTGCTGGACATCCTCGAGGCGGGCGACGAGGTCGCCACCCGCTTCACCGTGCCCGAGGGCCTCACCATTCCCGAGGTGGCGGCGCTGGCGGAGCAGAAGTTGGGCATGCCCGCCGACTCGGTGGAGGCCGCCGCCCGCGACAGCGTCGCCGCCACCGAGACCCTGGGCTTTCCGGTCCGCTCGTTCGAAGGGTTCCTTCGGCCGGAGACGTACTCGCTACGGCTGGGAACGAAGGCGCCGGAGCTGGTCCGGGTCATGGCCGAGGGATTCAAGTCGGCGTGGAAGCCCGCGTGGGACCCGCGTCTCGAGTCGCTCGGCTGGACCAAGGCGCAACTGGTCACCTTCGCCTCGATCGTCGAAGGCGAGGCGCGCGTCGACGACGAGCGCGAGACCATCGCCGGCGTCTACCACAACCGGCTCCGCATCGGGATGGCTCTCCAGGCCGACCCGACGGTGCAGTACGCGATCTTCCTGGCCACCGGGAAGCGGAAGCCGCGGCTCTTCACGAAGGACTATCAGTTCCCCTCGCCGTACAACACCTACCTGAACCCGGGCCTTCCTCCGGGCCCCGTCAATTCACCGGGCCTCAGGAGCATCGAGGCGTCGCTGTATCCCGCCAAGGTGCCGTACCTGTACTTCGTGGCGGGGCCCGACGGACGGCATGTGTTCTCCAGGACCTACGACGAGCACCTGCGGGCCATCGCGAGGGTGAGGCAGCGCCGGTAGACCGAGCCCGGCGGCGCCGCCCTCAGACCGCGCGCCACCGCTCGGCGTACCGGCGCGTCGCCTGCTCCACCTCGCGCTCTCCCAGAATACCGGACACCACCGCCACGCCGGCCCCGCCGGCCGCGAGCACCTGCCGCAGGTCGTCGGGCCGCACCCCTCCGATGGCGATGCACGGCGTACCCGCGGCGACGTCCACAAGTTGCCGGAATCCCTCCGGCCCGAGCGCCTCCCCGGCGTCCGCCTTCGTTCCGCTCGCGCGCCAGGGCCCGACCCCCCAGTAATCCGCCTCGCGCGCCGCGCCGGCCTCGCTCACGCTTCCGGCCGAGGCGCCGATGACGAACCCGGGTGGGGCGATCCGGCGCGCCAGGGTGACCGGGAGGTCGTCCGGTCCGAGGTGCACGCCGGCGGCGCCGGCCGCGAGGGCGACGTCGGGCCGATCGTTCACCAGCACGGGAATCCGGAGCGCGGCGACCAGCACGCGGGCACGCTCGACCTGCTCGCGGGGCGTGGCCCGCTTGAGCCGGAGCTGGACCGAGGTCGCTCCCCCGCGCTCGGCCGCCAGGGCCAGGGCCACGAGATCGCGGCCCTCGACCAGACGGTCGTCGGTGACGAGCATCAGCCGAACCAGAGCCGCTACATTATCTGCCATGACGCCTCCCGCCCCCCGTCTGCACGGTATCCGTGGCGCCACCACCGTCGAGCGGAACGACGCCGTCGAGATTCTGGCCGCCACCGACGAGCTGCTGCGGACCGTGATCGAGACCAACGAGCTCCAGCCCGACGACATCGTGAGTGCGCTGTTCACCGTCACCCGAGACCTCGACGCGGCATTCCCCGCCCGGGCGGCCGAGGACTTCGGGTGGAACATCGTGGCGTTGCTGCACGCCACGGAGATTCCGGTGCCCGACTCTCTGCCTCGCTGTATCCGGCTACTGGTGCACGCCTACACCGGCCGCAGCCGCGGCGAAATCAAGCATTGCTATCTCCGGGGGGCCACGGCCCTCCGCCCCGACCGGGCGTGAGCCATGCCCGCGTGACGGCGCGCGGCGCCGAACGCTGGGTGCGCGGACATCCCTGGATCTACCGGAGCGACGTCGAGCGCCACCCTGCCGAGCCGGGCCTGGTCCAGGTTCAGGATCCACGCGGCCGCTTCATCGGCCAGGGACTGCTCTCCCCCACCTCCGAGATCCGCCTTCGCCTTCTGGAGCGCACCGACCGCCCGGTGGACGCCGCCTGGTGGCGTGCGCGCCTCGAAACCGCCGCGTCGCGCCGAGCGGGCATCGACGCCACCGCCTGCCGGCTGGTGCACGGAGAAGGCGACGGGCTGCCGTCCCTGGTGGTGGATCGCTACGATCGCTGGATCGTGGCTCAGCTCCTTTCCGCCGGTTTGGAGACGATGAGGCAGCCGATCCTCGACGCGATCGTCTCCCTGTTCGACCCCGCGGGCATCCTGCTCCGGCACGACGTGCCCGCCCGGCGCCGCGAAGGGCTCCCGACCGACATCGAGCAGGTGCTCGGTGCGGTGCCGCGGGAGATCGAGGTGCGCGAAGGCCGCATACGCTACCTCGCCGCGCCGTGGGACGGACAGAAGACCGGCGCCTTTCTCGACCAACGACCGAACCGCCTCCTGGCCGGCGAGGTCGTCCGGCCGGGCGCGCGCGCGCTCGACTGCTTCACCTATCACGGCTCGTTCGCCCTGCACCTGGCGGCCCGGGCGGCGAGCGTGGTGGCGCTCGACTCCAGCGCGGAAGCCCTTCAGCGCGCCGGAACGAACGCGGCGCTGAACGGCTTCACCAACCTCGAGCTCCGCGAGACCGACGTCTTCGAGGCGGTCCGCGCGATGGCGCGGGCTCGTGAGCGGTTCGACGTGATCGTGCTCGACCCGCCCGCGTTCGCCAAGTCCCGCGCCACCGTCCCCGACGCGATCCGCGGATATCGGGAGATCAACCTGCGCGCCATGCGCTGCCTCGCGCCCGGCGGCACGCTGCTCACCGCGTCCTGCTCGTTTCATGTCCGGCTGCCCGAGTTCCTCGCCATGCTCGCTGAGGCCGCGGGAGACAGCGGACGCCGCATCCGCCTCGCTCGCGTGCTGGGTCAAGGCGAGGACCATCCCGAAGTGCTCACCATCCCCGAAACGGGGTACCTCAAGGGAGCGCTGCTGGAGGCGGAATAGGTCGGCGACTTGACCCGACTCGCCCGATGTACGAATTTGCACCATTGTCCATTGCGGCGGCTTTCGTGGAGCCGTCGTCCGTCCGGAGCCCATTCCATACAGCGCACGCGGTGAATCTCGTCACCGGCCGCCCGGTCGCGCGCGGCCTCCTGCCGATCAAGGTGCCATGCTGAGCGCCACCGAGACGCGCGGTGCTCAGCGCCGGCGGCGCTCGCCCTATTCCGACAAGCAGCACTATCACGAGTACATCCTTCAGCGCATCGAAGGCTTCAAGAACTCGATCGGCCGCGACGAACTGATGCGGCTGGGCGACGAGGCCGCCTCGGAGCTCCAGGCGACGGCCGAAGGGCAGTTTGTCCTCACCGAAGTGCTCATGCTCGAGACCGTGGACCGGCTCATCATGAAGCGACTCGCGCTCAGACCCTACCGCCGCTGGCGCGAGCAGTTCCGCCGGCTTCGCGAGGCGCAGCGCACGCCGGTGCACTGGGGACTCGACGGTGGCTGCGCGCTGGCCCGCCTGCTGCCCCGCGTCGAGGCGCACGACACCGCGCTCGTGATCGGAGCCGGAGCGGAGCCGGCCACCTACCTCCTCGCCGCCCACGACGCCGCGGTCACCTTCGTGGCCTGCGACGTCGGGTGCGTCGAGCGGGTCGAGTCGCGCATGGCCGCGGAGGCGCTGGCCAGCTTGTTCGAGGGCTTCGTCGCACCGCTGGGCGCCGCCCTGCCCGCCTTCCTCGAGGCGCTCGACGGCGTGGACATCGTCGTGCTCGATCCCAGCACGTTGGCCGGGTTCAAGCCGGCCACCCGCGCGGCCCTGCTCGCCGACCTGCAGCGCCGGAGCCGGCCGGGTGGAGCGCACGTCGTGCTCGGCGGCCACCGCGCACTGTCGGCGGATGCGATCCGCGCGCTGTACGATGGCTGGAGGGTCGAGGAGGAGCCGCTCCGCCGCAAGCGGTCGCCCGGCATCCGGCGCCCCGACGGCCTCCTGCTCATCAAGTCCTCGTGTCCACCGGACGCGGCGGCTTCCCCGTTGGCCGCGTCCATCTGACACTTTGCCGGACCCGGTGTCGACGTTCAAGTCGTGGCGTTAGAAAGGGTTATCAGGAAGCACCGCAGGGGCATGAGGGGTGCCTTCCTCGCCGGGAGATGCAGTCGTAATTCTCTCGTCAGCGAGGACCGTCCCGTGACCACCCTTCCCGCCGCCATTCCATCGACGCCGCTCGGCATCGTGATCAAGAACGGTGGCCCCGCCCCCAAGCCGGTGCGATTCTGGGCCTACATGTGGGCCGCGGATGAAGAGAGCGCCGCCGAGCACTGGCATCAGCGGGTGCCCACGGAACACGCCGCCTAACAGCACCGAGAGGCCGAGGTTCCGCGCCCACGGTCATCCCGCACCCCCGAAGCCACGTCGGGGGGTGTTTCGCGTTCGCCCGAGGACCTTGCTCCTCCCATCTCTCGGGTCTAAACTCACTTAGATCACTTCCCTCCCCGCCCGATATCGGTGTGCAATGGCCAAGATCATCGTCAACGGCAGTGAGATTTCCTTCGAGCCCGGAGCCACGATCCTGGAGGCCGCGCGGGTCTCGGGTATCGACATCCCGACGCTCTGCTGGTACCCCAAGCTGCCCATCGTGGGGAACTGCCGGATCTGCCTGGTGTCGGTCCAGGGTCAGGGCAAGCTCCTGCCCGCCTGTGCCATGCCGGCCACGGAGGGCATGATAGTGGAGACGGAGTCGCCCGCGGCGGTGGACAATCGCCGGGGCGTCCTCGGCCTTCTCCTCGAGCGCTATCCGGGCGAGCACCTCCAGAACGGGGGGCGGGCCCAGCCCCGCAACGAGTTCGAGCGCTACGTCACCCGCTACGATGTTCCGGTCCGCGATTTCCACGAGCTGCCGCTCCGCTCCGGCGACGAGCGTCCCGGCGACGTGATGATCCAGCACGACATGAGCACCTGCATCCTCTGCACCCGCTGCGTGCGGGCCTGCGAGGACATTCAGGAAGTCGGCGTCCTCGACGTCGGGATGCGGGGCGAGCACGCGCAGATCATCGTCGGCGGCGACGGCGACCCCGACCACGCGGGATGTACTTGGTGCGGCGAGTGCGTGCGGGTCTGCCCCACCGGCGCCATCTTCGAGTTCATCCCCAAGCAGCGGTTCGGGTCCGAGGCCGTCCGCACTCCCGACAAGGTGGCGCGCTCGGTCTGTCCCTACTGTGGCGTGGGCTGCCAGATCGATCTCCAGATCAAAGGCGACCAGATCATGCGGGTCACCTCGCCCAGCATCGAGGAGACCACGCCGAATCAGGGCTCGACCTGCGTCAAGGGCCGCTTCGGCTACGACTTCCCGATGCATCGGGACCGGCTGGTGACGCCCCTCATCCGCAAGGGGTGGATGCACGACGGCGAGCGATGGGTGTGGACCGGCGAGTGGCCCCGGCACCGCGAGGGGCCCTGGCAGACCATCGAGGAGATGGGCACCCGGCGCAAGCCGCGGCCGCCCAGCCGCAGCGTCGGCAAGCCGCCGATGACAGGGATGCCCAACCTGGAGCAGGAGGACGTGCGCGACCGCGTCGCCACGCCGCCGGCGTGGTACAGCGCCTTTCGGGAGGCCACCTGGGACGAGGCGCTCAGCCTCTCCGCCCAGGAGCTGAAGCGAATCCGCGACACCAGCGGCCCCAACGCCCTGGCGGCGCTCTCCTCGGCGAAGTGCAGCAACGAGGACAACTACGCCTTCATGCGAATGGTGCGGGCCGGGTTCGGCACCAACAGCGTGGACCACTGCACGCGGCTCTGTCACTCGAGCTCGGTGGCCGCGATGAGCCGCGCGCTGTCCACCTCGGCCGCATCGGGCTCGATGCGCGAGATCGAGGAGGCGTGCGACGTCATCTTCATCTCCGGCGCCAACACCACGGAGACCCACCCGGTCTTCGGCGCGCTGATCAAGCGGGCGGTGGCCAAGGGCGCGCGGCTCATCGTCGCCGACGTGCGCCGCACCGAGCTCGCCGATCTGGCCGACGTGCATCTCCAGATGGTGCCGGGCACCGATGTGGCGCTCTACAACGCGATGGTGAACCACATCATCGCCGCCGGGCTTTCCGACCGGGAGTTCGTCGAGAAGCGGACCCACGACTTCGAGAAGGTGAAGGAGTCGGTGGCGGGCTACACGCCGGAGAACGCGGCCAAGATCACCGGCATTCCGGCGGCGACGATCCGCGCCGCCGCGGAGATGTATGCCCGGGGCCCGCGCACCTCCACCCTGTGGGCCATGGGGCTCACCCAGCACAACACCGGCACCGACATCGTGGCGAGCCTGCTCAACCTCATGCTCGCCTGCGGGATGATCGGGAAGTGGGGCGCCGCGATGCTCCCCATCCGGGGGCAGAACAACGTGCAGGGCGCCAGCGACATGGGCGCGATCCCCTTCGCGTACACCGATTACCGGCCCGTCACCGATCCGGCCAACCGGGCCGAATACGCGCGAGCCTGGCGGGTGCCGGAAGCGTCGCTCTCGCTCAAGCACGGGCTCATGGTCACCGAGATGGTGCAGGACGGAAGCCCGGTTCACGGTCTGTACATCATGGGCGAGAACCCGGTGCTCTCCGACCCCAACATCTCCCACGCCGAGCACTGGGTTCGGGGGCTCGAGTTCCTCGCGGTGCAGGATCTCTTCCTCACCGAGACCGCCCGCTGGGCCGACGTGGTTCTGCCAGGCTCCTCCTTCGCGGAGAAATCGGGCACGTTCGTCAACACCGACCGGCATATCCAGCTCACCGAGGCGGGCCTGGACCCGCCGGGTCAGGCCCGCCCCGATCTCGACATCCTGATCGAGCTGAGCAACCGGCTGGGCCTCGTCACCGACTGGCGCTCGCCCGGCGACGTGATGCGCGAGATCGCGAGCGTCACGCCCTCCTGGCGCGGCGTGAGCTACGAGATGCTGGAGCGGCGCCGCTCGATCCAATACCCGGTCCTCACGCCCGATTCGACCGGCACGCCCTTTCTCTTCCAGGACAGGTTTCCCACCCCCGACGGGAAGGCCCGCTTCGTGCCCGTCGAGTTCCTCGAGCCCGACGAGCTGCCGAACGAGGAGTTCCCCTACATCCTCAACACCGGCCGCCAGATGTACCATTGGCACACCGGGACCATGTCACGCCGTTCCGAGGGGCTCGACTCCCGGGAGCCGACGCCGGTCATCGAGATGCACCCCGGCGATGCCATCGACCTCGGCGTGGGCGAGGGGGACAGCGTCCGGGTCACGTCCCGTCGCGGCACCGTGCTCGTCGGCGTCCGCATCTCCGACCGCCAGGCGCCCGGGCAGGTCTTCATGCCGATGCATTTCCGCGAGGCCGCGGCGAACCTGCTGACCAATCCGCAGCTCGACCCCTATGCCCGCATCGCCTCGTTCAAGATCAGCGCGGTGCGGATCGAGCCGACGGCGGCACGGTCGTTCGCGACGGCGGCGCCCGCGGCGGCGATCGCAGCCAAAGCCTGAACAACGTAGCGCGGCGTTCGGGACCTTCCATTCCGATGGCCGGCGGCTATTGGCCGTCCTATATTCCGCCCGACTTCTTCCTGGACCTCCATGCGCGCTCTGGTGAAGGCGGGACCCGGACCCGGAATGGTCTTGCGCGAGGTCGCCAAGCCCGCCTGCGGCACCACCGAGGTCCTGATCCGCGTCCGGCATGCCGGCGTCTGTGGTACCGATCTCCACATCTGGGAGTGGGACAGCTGGGCGAGCCGGCGGCTCAAGCCGCCGGTGATCGTGGGCCACGAGTTCGCCGGCGAGATCGTGTCGCTCGGCCAGGAGGCCGAGGCCGCCGGCCTGCTCGCCGTGGGCGACCTGGTGACGGCCGAGGGACACCTCGTCTGCGGGCACTGCCTTCAGTGCCGCCTGGGTGACGCGCATCTGTGCCGGCGCACCCAGATCATCGGCGTGGACCGTGACGGCGCCTTCGCCGACTTCATCGCGATGCCGGCTTCCAACGTCATCAGGCTCGACGGCATCCCCACCGAAGTCGGCGCCATCATGGACCCCATGGGCAACGCGGTGCACACGGTTCTGGAGGGGCGGGTGCCCGGCAGCATCGTCTTCGTGCTCGGCTGCGGGCCGATCGGCTGCTTCGCCGTCGGCGTCGCCCGCGCGGCGGGCGCCTCGCTGGTGATCGCCAGCGACTTCAACCCTCGCCGGCTGGAGCTGGCGCGCGCGATGGGCGCGCAGGTGACGCTCGATCCGGCGCACGACGACGTGCTGGCCCGGATCCGCGAGCTCACCGGCGGCGACGGCGTGGATCTGGTCTGCGAGATGAGCGGCCACCCCGACGGGCACGCCACGGCGTTCGCCGCGGCGCGGCTCGGCGGCCGGGTGAACCTGCTGGGCACGCCGAGCCGGACCACCGAGACCGACTTCGCGCGAGACGTCATCTTCAAGGGGCTCACGCTCTACGGCGTCACCGGCCGCAAGATGTACGAGACCTGGGATCAGATGCGGCGGTTTCTCCACGCCGGACAGCTCGATCCCCGGCCGGTGATCACCCACCGCTTTCCGCTGGAGTGCATCGGCGACGCCATCCAGGTCATCAAGGCCGGCCAGGCGGGCAAGGTCATCCTGGAGGTCGAGGCGTGAGGAAGCCCCTGGAGCGCCGGCTGGAAGGCGAGCTGGAGCAGTTCATCCGCGATGGGGTGTACAAGCGGCCCAACTTCCTCGACAGCCCGCAGGGGCCGCGGGTGCGGATGGAGGGCCGCGGCGAAGTCATCATCCTCTCCTCCAACAACTATCTCGGCCTGAGCGATCAGCCCGAGGTCATCGCCGCGGGGAAGGCGGCCCTCGACCGGTGGGGGGCGGGCACCGCCTCGGTGCGGTTCATCTGCGGGACCTTCACGGTGCACCGATCCTTGGAGGCCGCCTGTGCGCGGCTGGTCGGCACCCCGGCCGCACTCAGCTTCGGGAGCTGCTGGAACGCCAACGAGGCCGTGCCGGGCACGCTGCTCGGCGAGGACGACATCGTCATCAGCGACCAGTTGAATCACGCCTCGATCATCGACGGCGTCCGGCTGGCCAAGGCGATCACCAAGTGCCAGACGGCCGTCTACAAGCACGCCGATCTCGCCGACCTGGAGCGGAAGCTGGCGGCGGCCCACGACCGGCGGGTGCGTCTGGTGATCACCGACGGCGTCTTCTCGATGGAAGGCGCGATCGCGCCGCTGCCCGACCTTCTCGATCTCTGCCGCAAGCACCAGGCGGTGCTGATGGTGGATGACTCCCACGCGACCGGCGTGCTCGGCGCGGGCGGCCGGGGAACCGCCGAGCACTTCGGGCTGGTGGGCGAGGTGGACATCATCACCTCGACGCTGGGCAAGGCGCTCGGCGGCGCCGCCGGCGGGTTCGTCGCGGCCTCGGCCGCCACCTGCGACTACCTGACCCAACGCGCCCGCCCGCAGCTCTTCTCCAACGCGCTGCCACCGACGGTCGCGGCGAGCTCGCTCGCGAGCATCGAGTATCTCGAAGCCCACCCCGAGCGGGTCACCCGCCTGGGCGAGCAGTCCCGCTACTTCCGCGAGCGGCTGCGGGAGCTCGGCTTCAGTCCGCTGCCCGGCGAGACCCCGATCATCCCGGTGATCCTCGGGGAGACCTCGGCCGCGATCCGCATGAGCGACCTCCTCCTGGGCGAAGGGGTGTTCGTCACCGGCTTCGGCTACCCCGTCGTGCCGCAGGGACAGGCCCGGGTCCGCTGCCAGATCTCCGCGGCGCACACCAGGGAGGACCTGGACCAGGCGCTGGCCGCCTTCTCCAAGGTGGGACGACAGCTCGGCCTCATCTGAAGGATTCGGTAGGGGGCTGTGGCCCCCCACCCCAGTCGGCCCGCCTCTTGCACCCGCAGCCCTTCCGACGGGTTGGAGAGTCCCGGCAGGGGTATCTGCAAGCTCATGATTGACAAGCAGATCACCTGGCCAACGTTCCCCCTCCCCTCCCGCGCTTTCCAGCACATTCCCCGCATTTTGACGTACCGCCACTGGGGACGCGGTAGGCGCCAGGGCCCGCCTGGTGCGGACACCTTACGGAGGCAGTCTGTGATGCGCATGCTCTCTCGCAGCATTCCGGTCGCGGCGCTGGCGCTGTCCCTGAGCGCGCTTCCTGCAGCCGCCCAGGAGCCCGGCAACGGCAACTTCCAGTGGTACGTGGGTGGCCAGGGTGGGGTCATGTTCTTCGATACCCCGACTCAGGACCGTACCGGCATCCCGACCTTCGGCGGTCAGACCCTGATCGTCGCCCGGCGGACCGGCCTGCTCCTCTCGGTCGAGGAGGGCGTGGGCTCGGACGAGACCAGCTCCTACAGCGACCTCAGCGGCACGCAGACGGTGACCTTCAACGATATCCGGAGATACTCCGCGGTGCTCATGGCCTTCCCGATCCGCGCCGCCGCGCAACCCTATCTCGGCGTGGGCTACGGAATCATGCACGTGGTGAACCCGACCCCCACGAGTTTGGCGGCCTTCCAGAGCGATGCCGAAGAGCTCGGCAGCACCGGGTTCGGCACCTTCCTGGCCGGCATCACGTTCCAGCTCGGGCGATTCATGGCCTTCGGCCAGTACCAGATCACGACGAGCCCGAGCAACTCGGTCGTCGCCGACGCCGACGGCAACGCGGTCGCCTTCGGACGGCTCCTCACCGGGCCGACGCACACCTTCAGCGGCGGTCTCCGCTTCGGTCTCGGGAGCGCCCGCGAGTCGGTGAAGACCGGCGGTTACAAGTAAGCTTCGGAGTACACACCGAAACACGACGGGCAGCGTGACAACGCTGCCCGTCGTGTTTCGGTGAGGTGCACTCGGCTAAACGCTCGCCCTCGCCCACCCTCCGGCACGACGTCTCGACACGTGCGGGTTGCCCTCGACCAGGAACCGGAGCGGCCAGTCGGCCGCCTTGGTGATGCCGATGCGGGGGGTGGTGGCGACCTCGAAAGGCGGAGACACCGTGGGCGGCAGCACGACGACCTCGGCGCCCGGCATCAGGCGGCCGTCGAGCTCGCGGGTGATGCCCAGGGCCTGACAGAGCTTCCCGGGCCCCGAGCAGAGATCCCGGTCGTCAACCCGGCCCCGGCGCGCCCGCATCGTCTCAATGCCTTCGACCGGCTCGAGCGCTCGCAGCAGGACCGCGCTCGCCGTGCCCCGGGCCTCGCACACGAGATTGGCGCACCAATGGATGCCGTACGACAAATAGACGTACCACGATGCCGGCGGGCCGAAGAGCGCGGCATTGCGCTCGTTCCGCCGGTGGAGATACCCGTGGGAGGCCGGGTCGCGATGGCCCAGGTAGGCCTCGGTCTCGACCACTCGCGCAGTGGTCGGCACCCCGCCGACGTGCGACACCACGAGAGCACCCAGCAGATCGCGCGCGACCACTTCGGCCGGTCGGTCGAAAAAAGCGACGGGCAGCGTGGCTGCCCGTCGGTGCGCCCTCACTCGGCCTTCTTCTTCGCCCGTGACCGGCCGCGCTTGACCGGCGCGGCGGGAGCGGGATCGGCATCGCTCCCGGCGGCCTCGGCTTTCGCCGCCTTGTCGGCCTTGGCAGCGGTGGTGGCCGCCGCCTTCTTCTTCCGGGGCGAGCGCTTCGGCTTGGCGGGCGTGGGCTCGCTCTCCTCGGCGGGCCCCTCCGTCTCGAGCACGACCGCCTCGACCGGCAGAGTCTCCGCGGGCGATGCCTCGATCTGCACCACGCCGATGAGCGGAATGTCGCCGGCGCGGATCGATCCCCGCGAGCCCCGGCGGAACCGCACACCGAAGCGCTGGCCGTTCTCCCGGGCTCCCGCCGGCGCCTCGGGGGCCGGCTCCGCCACCTCGGGAGTCTCAGCCGGGTCCGACGTCGATCCGCCGGCAGGCGCGGATGCCGCCGAGACCGAAGGCGCCGGCGTTGTCGGGCCCGCGGAGCGGCTGCCCGTGATCTCGTAGTCGTCATCGCCCACCTTCCGCACGTCGGCGATCTCCGCGTCGTTGGCCTGGCGGAGCAGCCGGGGAAATCGCGCCGGATCGAGCAGTGCGTCTTCCCGGCCGTGCAGAGCGGCCATGCGCAGTCGCAGCGCTTCCTGGGTCACCGGCCCGCGCAGCTCGCTCAGGGCCTGCGACATCAACTGGAACGCGCGGGCCAGCGAGAGCGCGCCGTCGGTGGGGCGCGGCCGGCTCGCCGCGTGCTCGCGGGTGGCCGGCTCGCGGCCCGGC
>JACDHV010000112.1 GCA_013820855.1 Gemmatimonadales bacterium
CGCCGGGGGAGGACACGACCGGAGGCACCGCCATGAACCGGCTGGGGATCAGCGTCGAGCCCGTGGGCCCGGAAGCCGCCACCGAGCTCCAGCTGCCGGCCGATACCCGGGGCCTCATCATCACCAACGTGACCCCCGGCGGGCCGGCCTGGGACGTGCTGTTCGACGATCCCCAGCGCGGCGGTCCGGACATCATCCTTTCCATCGAGGGCAAGCCGCTGCGGACCGAGGCGGACCTCCGCAAGGCGCTTCTCGCGGAAAAGCCGGGCAGCATCGTGACACTCCGCATCTTCAATCCCCGCGCCCAGAGCCGCCGGGTCGAGCGCCTGAGGCTCGCCGACGGCGAGTGATAGATCCGATGCCCGGGGGGCCGCGTCGCGGCCCCTTGTGGTATCGTGGGTCAGCAGCTATCAGCTATCGAAGGCAACGTTTTCCGCAGGCGCCAGCCGGCGTGCGCCCACTATCCTGGAGTCGCCCCGATGACCACCTCGCCAGAGACAGCATGGATGAATCACCCGGCCATCCGGGCCCTCGTGGATCAGGCGAGCGCCCTGGCTCTCGAGGAGAGGATCACCCTGGTCAAGGGTCTCATCCCCGGCATCGCGGACGCGCTGTCGGAGGAGGAGTACGAGCAGTTCGTCACCTTCATCCGGCTCAAGGGCGAGCGCTACCACGAGGCCAAGGCCCATCCGGGCGAGGGACGTGCCGACCGGCACACGCCGGGCGAGCGGGAGCTGGAGGGACGGTAAAGGGTTCAGCCCCGGCTGTCGGCCGTGTAGGATAGGAGATCACGGAAGCGAGGTGCGCTCATGGACGAGGAGCGGTTCAACATCTCATTGCGGCGCCTGCTCAAGCAGTTCGGCGTCACGGCGCAGCGCGAGGTGGAAAAGGCGGTGCAGGCCGGGCTGGCATCGGGCGGGTTGACCGGGCGGGAAGCCTTCCAGGCCCGCATCCACATGGTGATCGAGGGGCTCCCGGCGGACGTCTTGGTCGAGGGGCCGATCGAGCTGGCGTGATGGGTCCAACGGCAACGGAGCGGGCACATGAGGCGGTGGATTCGTTTCTGGATGTCGCTGCTGCTCGCCGGATCATCCGCCTGTCGGGCCTCGGACGCGGGGGATGCGGTGGTCTCCGGGGCCGGGGCCACGCCGGCGGTCGCGCAGAAGCTGGCACAGTACACGCCGGTGCGGCTCACCGCGGATCTGAGCACGCTGAGCGAGCGGGAGCGGCGCATGATTCCCCTCCTCATCCGGGCCGCGCAGGAGATGGACACCATCTTCTGGCAGCAGGTGTACCCGGGCCGCGACTCCCTGCTCGGCGCGCTCCGCGACTCGGCCACCCAGGCCTACGCACGTCTGAACTACGGCCCGTGGGATCGGCTGGACGACAACGTCCCCTTCCTGCCCGGCGTCGGACCCCGTCCCCCAGGTGCCGCCTTCTATCCGAGCGACATGACGAAGGAGGAGTTCGAGGCCGCCGCCAAGGCGTCGCCCGCGGCCGGCGCGTCGCTGCGGAGTCTCTACACGCTGGTGCGCCGCGATTCCTCCGGCCGGCTCGTGGCGGTGCCGTATCGTGAGGCATTCGCGGAGCCGTCCCGTCGTGCCGCCGCCAGCTTGCGCGAGGCCGCCACACTCGCCGAGGACAGTGGGCTGAAGCGCTACCTCGAGCTTCGGGCGCGCGCGCTGGAGACCGACGAGTACCGGGCCAGCGACCTCGCCTGGATGGACATGAAGCGCAACGGCCTCGACATCGTCATCGGACCCATCGAGACGTACGACGATGCGCTCTTCGGGTACAAGGCGGCACACGAGGCGTACGTGCTGATCAAGGATCGGCGGTGGAGCGAGCGACTGGCCCGATACGCCAAACTGCTCCCCGCCCTGCAGCGCGGACTGCCGGTGCCCGACGAGTACAAGCGGGAACGCCCGGGCACGGACTCCGACCTCAACGCGTACGACGCGGTGTACTACACCGGCCAGGCGAATGCCGGATCCAAGACCATCGCCGTCAACCTTCCCAACGACGAAAAGGTGCAGCTCGAGAAGGGCACCCGCCGGCTTCAGCTTAAGAACACGATGCGGGCCAAGTTCGACCGCATCCTGGTACCCATCGGCGAGGAGCTGATCGCGGAAGAGCAGCGGAAGCACATCGAGTTCGACTCCTTTTTCGCCAACGTCATGTTTCACGAGGTGGCCCACGGCCTGGGGATCAAGCAGACGATCGCGGGAACGGGAACGGTGCGCGACGCCCTCAAGGAGCAGGCGGGCGCGCTGGAGGAGGGCAAGGCCGACATCCTGGGGCTCTACATGATCACCCGGCTGCAACAGCAGGGAGAGCTGCCCGGCGTGGACCTCGACGACAACTACGTGACCTTCCTCGCCGGCATCTTTCGCTCGATCAGGTTCGGCGCGGCTAGCGCGCACGGGCGAGCCAATGCCGCGGAGCTCTCGTTCCTCCAGGAGCACGGCGCGTTCACCCGGGACTCCGCGACCGGACGGTACCGGGTGGACTTTCCGAAGATGCGGACCGCGGTGGATTCGATGGCCGCGCGGATTCTCCGCTATCAGGGCGACGGCGACTACGAAGGAGTCACCCGCTTCATGAGCGAGCGCGCCACGATTCCCGCCGCACTCCAGCGCGACCTGGATCGGCTCGGCAGCAAAGGAATCCCGGTGGACATCGTCTTCGAGCAGGGCCTGGACGTGCTGGGGGCGAGCCGCTAGTGGCGCGCCGGGCCAAGGTGGTGGATATCGAGCCGGTCGGCCGGCGCGGCGGGTGCCGCAGACTGGTTTTCGTGCTGCTCCTCCTCGCCGGCGCCGGCGCGGCGGCCTGGTACTTCCTGATCCGGCCCTCGGGAGAGGAGGCGCCGGCGCGGACGGTGCAGGCCATCGACGTCCACTCGGACGTCGTGCAGGAGGGTGACTCCCTGCGAGTTGTGGTGGACTGGCGGCTCGTGCTGCCTCGCGGGCCGGAGCTCGCAGAATCCGCGCGCGTGGAGGTCGGGGTGAACGACGGGGCCATCTCGCAGGTGTCCACGGTGCCGGCGAACGAGTACTCCGATACCCTGCGCGTCCCCGCGCCGGCGCCCGGACAGACCGCCAGCGGGTACTCGTGTGTCGCCCCCATGACGCGCGGCCGGCTCAGGGCGGAGCGCTGCACGCCATGGCAGTTCGTCCGGCCCGCGGCCGGCCAGACCAAGGCGGATTCCGCGCCGGCGGGCGCCGGACGCACCCAGCGAGCTCCGCGGGGAGCCGCCGCAAAGGTGAGTCGGATCGTGGTGCAGCCGGAGGGCATCCAGGTGGATCCCGACATCGATGCCCGATGCGCCGCCTGGCAGCGTCGAAATCCGGGCCGGTCGGTGTGGGTGACGGTGAACCGTCAGGCGGTCCGGGAGTGTACCGGGCCCAATGGGAAACCGACCGTGGCGCAGTTCTGCGCCTTCGCCATCCTGGCCGACGGGAGGCGCGTGAAGACGCTCAGCTCGGACAAGGTGGAGTATTGCGAGCAGCTCTTCCGGCAGTGGACCGAGGAGCGCACCGCCTGATCGGCGGCCGGATCTGAACTTTGGCTGCACCCGTCCAATCAGCGTTTCACGCCACACGCCTCTGTCCGCGATGCTTCGAGACAAGTAGTTACTGGTTTCCCCTCTCCTACAATCGAATTCTGCCGAATGCGGCGGGAGTGTGCCCGCGTGGGACGTAGCCACCCGCAGCCGCAGGTACATGGAGTTGCCTTTCGGTACCTGTGAGGTAGCTTAGGGGAACTTTGGGGGCCCCATGGAACTGCTGAGCACCGAAGAAGCCGCCGGGTACCTGCGGCTGCACATCAAACGGGTGCAGGCGCTCGCCCGGGCGGGTCGGCTGCCCGGGCGAAGGGTCGGACGCAAGTGGCTGTTCGACCGGAGAGACCTCGAGGAGCTGCTGGGCAGGCCCAGGTCCAGGATCGAGCCGGTCGCGGGGCTCGACCTGAGCGCGAGGAACCAGCTCCGAGGCACCATCGTCTCAGTCGCGGTGGAAGGCGTGATGGCGGAAGTCCGGATCCGGATCGGCGAGCAGGAGCTGGTCTCGGTCATCACCCGGGGGTCGGCCGAGCGGCTTCGGCTGGCGGCGGGTGACGAGGTCATCGCCGTCATCAAGTCCACCGAGATCATGATCGGCCGGGAGCCGGGCGCCGCATGAGCCTGCTTCGACCGCTGCTCGCGCTGGCGGCGATCGGCACCACACCCGCCGGCGCGCAGAGCTCGCCGGCTCCTTCGACCCTGACCGTATTCGCCGCGGCCTCGCTCAGTGGCGCCTTCGAGGAGCTCGGCGCACTGTTTCGGCGCCGGCACCCCGGCCTCACCCTGCGCTTCAACTTCGCCGGCTCCCAACAGCTCGCCGCCCAGCTCGAGCACGGCGCCGCGGCCGACGTCTTCGCCTCCGCCGACCGGCGCTGGATGGCACGGATCCGCGACCAGGGCCTCGCGGAGGGCGAGCCCGCGATCTTCGCCCACAATCGCCTGGTGGTGATCCGGCCAGCCGCCGATGGGGGCGGAGTCGAGCGCATCGAGCACCTTGCCCGCCCGGAGCTCAAGCTGGTGCTCGCCGCCGAACCGGTGCCCGCCGGTGGCTACAGCCGTGAAGTGCTGCGGAAGCTCTCCCGGCTTCCAGGGTTCGGATCGGACTACGAGCAACGGGTCCTCGCCAACGTCGTCTCCGAGGAGGACAACGTGAAGGGCGTGGTGGCCAAGGTGCAGCTCGGAGAGGCCGACGCGGGCCTGGTCTACCGGTCGGACGTCTCCCCCGACCATGCCTCCCGGCTCCGCGTGCTCGAGCTCCCCGCCGCGGCGAACGTCGTGGCGAGCTATCCGATCGTCGTGCTGGCGGCCTCTCGTGCGCCGGACTGGGCACGCGCGTTCGTGGACCTGGTTCTCGGCGCCGAAGGAAGAGCCACGTTGGCCCGACACGGGTTCACGCCGCCACCGGCCGCGTACTGATGGGCGGCGGTCTCCGCTTGCTGCTGGTGCTCGCCGCCGCCGGGCTCTTTCTCCTGCTGGGGCTCCCGCTCGCGGCCGTCGTATCGCGAGTACCGCCGTCCGAGCTCCTGGCGCGCCTGGGCGACCCCATGCTGCTGGAGGCGCTGCGCCTGAGTCTTCTCACGAGCGCGGCCGCCACGGCGCTGGTCGTGGCCCTGGGGCTTCCCGTCGCGTATCTGCTCGCCACGCGTTCCTTTCCCGGCAAGCGGCTGGTTGAGGTCCTGATCGATCTGCCGATGGTGCTTCCGCCGACCGTGGCGGGGTTCGCGCTGCTCCTCGCGTTCGGACGGCACGGCCTCGCCGGGCGGACGCTCGCCCTGCTCGGCGTATCCGTCCCGTTCACCACGCTCGCCGTGGTGCTCGCCCAGGCGTTCATCGCTGCCCCGTTTTTCATTACCGCGACACGCGCGGGACTCAGCGGGATCGAGCCGCGCTACCTCGACGCGGCCGCGACACTGCGCGCGTCACCGGGGCACGCCCTGCGCCGAGTGATGCTGCCGCTGGCACTCCCATCCATGCTCGCCGGTGCCGGCATGACCTGGGCCCGGGCGCTCGGCGAATTCGGAGCGACGATCACCTTCGCCGGCAACCTCCCCGGCGTCACCCAGACGATGCCGCTGGCGGTCTACCTCGCGTTACAGCATGACGTGGATGCCGCCGTGGCGATGTCGGTCCTGCTGCTGGCCCTCTCGGTCGGCGTCCTTCTGTCCATCCGCCTGGCGCCGTCCTGGCTCGGCGCCCTCGACCGTGCTCGAGCTGGACGTCCGTAGCCGCCGCGGCGGCTTTGCGCTGGAGGCGGGCTTCCACGCCCCCGCCGGCTCCACCACCGTGATCGTGGGCGAGAGCGGCGCGGGGAAGACCACCCTCCTCCGCCTCGCCGCCGGGCTGGACCAGCCCGACCGGGGGCGGATCGTGCTCGACGGCGTGGTGTACGCCGCGCCGGAAGCCGGCATCGCGGTACCGCCGTGGCGGCGCGACGTGGGATACGTGCCGCAGGACTACGCCCTCTTCCCCCATCTCACCGTGGAGCAGAACGTCGCCTTCGGGCTCCGGGCCCAGAGGGCGCGCCGCCGGACCGTCGCCCCGCGGGTCACCGAAGCCCTCCGCCGTGCTGGCATCGCCGACCTGGGCCGCCGCCGGCCTTCGATGCTCTCCGGTGGGCAGCAGCAGCGCGCGGCGTTGGCGCGCGCTCTCGTGCTCGACCCGCGGCTGCTGCTGCTCGACGAGCCGCTCGCCGCGCTCGACCTCCAGACGCGCCGGCTGGTGCGCGGCGAGCTGCGCGACCTGCTCCGCGCCCTCGGCTGCGTGACCCTGTACGTGACGCACAGCCCCCTCGAGGCGCTGCTCTTCGGCGACCGGATCGTGGTGATCGAGAGCGGGCGGGTGTCCCAGACCGGCACTCGCGACGACCTGCTGCGCTATCCCCGCTCGCGCTACGTCGCCGAGCTGATGGGCACCAACCTGTTCGCGGGCAGCGTCGGCGCCGAGCGCGCGGCCGCGACGGTCCGCACCGGCGACGGCGACCTCGCGGTCTCGGACCCGGGAGCCCCCGGCGACGTGTTCCTGACGGTGGACCCGAGGGACATCACCATCCATGCCCATGCCCCCGAAGGCAGCGCCCAGAACGTGTTCGCGGGGCCGATCGTCGAGATGGCGCCCGAGCCCCCCTCCGGGGAGCGCGTGCGGGTGGTGCTCGGCACCCGGCCGGCGCTCGTGGCGGAGGTGACGCGCGAGGCGGTGGCCGGGCTCGGGCTACGGGAGGGCATGACGGTTCACGCGAGCTTCAAGGCCACGGGCATCCGAACGTACCGCTGACTCCGTCGATAGGCAATACGTTGCCTATCGCTGGAGAGCGCGATACGTTGCCGCCATCACTCGATGCGAGGGTGTCATGCTCCCCTTCTTTGCCCGGCTCGGTGGGCTCCTGGTCGGGACCTGCCTGCTCATCGTGCCCCCGGTTGGGGCGCAGTGCCAGGACCTGGTGCTGGCCACGACCACCAGCACCCAGGACAGCGGGCTGCTCGACTCGCTGCTTCCCGTTTTCCGCGCGGAGAGCGGCATCGAGGTGAAGGTGATCGCGGTCGGCAGCGGAGCCGCGCTGGCGATGGCGCGCACCGGCGACGCCGACGCCGTCCTGACGCACGCGCCCGAGGCGGAGCGGTCGTACGTCGAGAGCGGCGATCTGGTGGAGGGGCGCCGGATCATGCACAACGATTTTCTGCTCGTCGGACCGGCGGACGATCCGGCGGGAATCCGCGGCGCCGATCTCGCCACCGCCATGCGCAGGATCGCGGCTGCCGGCCCCTTCGTCTCGCGGGGGGACGGATCCGGCACGGAGAAGAAGGAGCTCGAGCTCTGGAAGGCGGCCGGCGTGGCGCCGGAGAGGATCGGCCGGCGCGAGGAGACCGGGCAGGGCATGGGGGCCACGCTGCTGGTCGCCTCCGAGCGCAGGGGCTACACGCTCACCGACCGGGGCACCTACCTGGCGCTGCGCGAGCGCCACGAGCTGGTTCCCCTGGTGGAAGGCGACCCCCGGCTGCTGAACGTCTATCACGCCTACGTCGTCAATCCGGCCAGACATGTGAAGGTCAAGCCGCGCGAGGCCCGTGCGCTCGTGGAGTTTCTGGCGTCGGGGCCGGCGCAGGCGATGATCGGTACCTACGGCCGGGCTCGCTACGGCCAACCGCTCTTCTTTCCCGACGCCGTGAAGGAGCTGCCCTGATGGACGAGGCGCTGGTGCTGCTCGCCGGCGGAGACGCGGAGCTGTTCCGCATCATCGGCCGGACGCTGGCGATCTCGGGGATGGCGACGCTGCTGGCCATGCTGCTCGGCGTCCCGCTCGGGTACGCGCTCGCGCGCGGGCGGTTCCCCGGGCGCACCGTGCTGCTCGGCGCGGTGAACACGGGCATGGGCATGCCGCCGGTGGTGGTGGGTCTCGTCGTCTGGGTGCTGCTCACCCGCAGCGGGCCGCTGGGCGGTCTGGAGCTGATCTACACCAGGGAGGCTATGGTCATCGCGCAGCTCGTCATCGCCACGCCGCTCGTCGTCGGCTTCACCGCGGCGTCGATCCAGGCGCTGCCGCCCCAACTGCCCGACCTGCTCACCAGCCTCGGCGCCGGACGCCTGCGCCAGCTCTGGATCCTGAGTCGCGAGGCTCGGCTGGGCCTGCTCGCGGCGGTGATGGCGGGCTTCGGGGCCATCATTTCGGAGGTCGGTGCCTCGATGACGGTGGGCGGCAACCTGCGGGGCAGCACCCGAGTGCTGACCACGGCCATCGTCACCGAGACCAGCCGCGGCAATCTGCCGGTGGCGCTGGCGCTCGGCTGCCTCCTACTCGGGCTCGCCTTCGCCGTGAACCTGCTCCTCACGCTGATCCAGCAGCGCCGGAACGGCTGATGGAGGTCGCGGCGGAAGGTCTGCGCTTCGAGCGCGGCGGCCGTACCGTGCTCGACATCGCGGCGCTTGAGTTCGGTGGGGGAAGCACCACCGCGGTGTTCGGGCCCAACGGCTCGGGCAAGACGACGCTGCTCCGTCTCATCGGCGGGCTCGAGCGGCCGTCGGCGGGCATGGTCCGCATCGGCGGCGCGCCGGTGGGGCGGGATCCGGCGTCACGGAGGCATGTGAGCTTCGCGTTCCAGGAGGCGGTCTTCGTCGGCGGCACCGTGCGCCGCAATCTCGATCTCGCGCTGCGGCTCAGAGAGCTGCCCGCGGCCGATCGGGAGGCTCGCATCGCCGAGGCGGCCCGGGAGTGCGAGATCGAGCCGGTGCTCGACCGCTCGGCGCGACAGCTCTCGAGCGGCGAGGCGCAGCGCGCGAATCTGGCGCGTGCCCTCGCGCTCCGCGCGCCGGTCACGCTGCTCGACGAGCCGCTCACCGGCATCGACCGGGTGACGAGAGTGCAGCTGCTCGACGACCTGCCCCGCATGCTGGCCACCTTCGCCGCGACGACGATTCTGGTCACGCACGACCGGGAGGAGGCGTTCCGGCTGGCGGACCACCTGGTGGTGCTGGTGGAGGGAAGGGTGCGCGCCGCGGGACCCAAGGCATCGGTGTACGCCCGGCCGGCCGATCGCACGACGGCCGAGCTGCTGGGCTACACGGTGGTTCGGGCGGCCGGGCGTACGATCGGTGTGCCGGCGGGCGCCTGGGTGCTCGGCGAGGGCGAGCCGGGGTTCGCGATGCTGGTGGAGCGCGTGGTGGATATGGGGAATCACCTGCACGCGGTCGGGCTGGCCGACGGCGTCCGGGTGGACCTCCGGTTGCGGGCCGGGGAGCCGTTGCCGTCCCCGGGCGAGCGAATCCGGATCACCGCGCGCGCGTGCGTGCCGGTGGGGTGAGCACGACGTTCTTCATCAATCGGCAAGGGTATATTTGTCGGACGCGAACGTGGCGGAACCGGCAGACGCGCAGGACTTAGGATCCTGTCCCGCAAGGGGTCCGGGTTCGACTCCCGGCGTTCGCATCTCCTTCTGAGCCAATCACTTTACTCCGCTCATTGTGAGCGCCGCGCAGGATCTTGCGGCATACCTTTGCCTGAAATTTGCCGGTGTGGATCCGCTCGCGATCGCGGACCCGCCGAGGGTGCGGACTTTGCGGCACAGGTCACAACCCGCATGGGAGAACCGTACATGACAAAGCGCGAGCGAGGCACTGGCCGTATCTACCAGCCCCGCGACCCCAACGACCCAACCCGCCACCTGCAGGTCTGGTGATCGATTACTCCATCGAGGGCCGGCGCCACCGGGAATCCTCGAGGAGCCGCAAGAGGAGCGTGGCCGCCGCCCTACTCAAGCAGCGGTTGGGCCAATCTCCAGAGCAGGCCGCCGCACGGGCGCAGAAGCTAACCTTCGAGGATCTGGAGGAGGGCATCGTAGCGAGATACGAGCTGGCCGGAAACCGCTCCACCGGCCGGCCCGGGCCGCCTTCAACCACCTCCGTGAGCACTTCGCGGAGTGGCCGGCACGCGCGATCACGACCGAAGCCTTGGAGAAGTACGCCACGCATCGCCTGAAGAACGCGGCCGCCGCCACCGTTCGGTACGAGCTGGCCGTGCTGCGCCGCGCGATGAAGGGCAGGATGAACCCGCGACCGGACTTTCCGAGCATCGGGGTCCATAACGCCCGCGTGGGCTTCTTCGAGCCGGAGAAGTTCGAGGCCGTGGTCCGCTATCTACCGGACCCGCTGAAGCGCATCGCGGTGAGGTCGGCGGGCGTTTGGTGGGGGCAGGAGCGCGGGGCGCGGCTGTGGTCGTACAGCCCCCGCGCGCCGCTCTGGCGGTAGCGATCGAGCCACTTGTAGCCGTGTTCCGGCTGACGCCGTAGCGCAGGCAGAGTTCGGTCATCGTCCACGCGCCACTCTCGAGATCCTGGGCAAAATGGTGTCGTTCGAGCACGGGCTGGGTCTCCTGCCAGGGCATCGCTCCTCCTCCCACGGGGGTCAGGAGAAGTGTCACCCATGTGCCCGGACAGGTGTCAGCGATGTACCCGGGTTGTACCGCGTGAGCGGTCAAGGACATGGGTAACAAAGCAGTCTAAGGACATGGGTAACACGGTTCAGTAGTGCCGCCGGTGCTGGCGGCCAAGCGCGTCTTCGATCTGCCACGTGCGCTCGTGAAACCGGCCCAG
>JACDHV010000113.1 GCA_013820855.1 Gemmatimonadales bacterium
GATTCGAACCCTCGATAGAGGTTGACCCCCTATGCCGGTTTAGCAAACCGGTGCCTTCAGCCACTCGGCCACCACTCCAGCTCGTTTCGGCTGCGGAAGTTAACCCCTCCGCCCCGAACCCGGGAGCCCCAGCCGACGATGTTCTTCGTGGACGGAACGGCGTTTCGGCACGTGCAGCCCGCGGCCGGGCGAGCCGCCCCGGCTGAGCCCTGCCGGCCGAGGTGGTGGGTGAGCCGGGGAGGGCCGGCGGGCAGGGAACGAGCGGGGAAGTCCCCCCTGGGGCCGTTCGACCCTATCTGAGCGGCTTTTCCGGGTGTAGCATCAGAGTCACTTCGACGGGCTCCACTCGGGAGGGCAGATGGCTGGCGACGAGCATCATGTTCCGCGGAACACGCGCGAGTTCCTGGCCCTGTGGAACGACGCCGTCGAGGAGCATCTGGTCCATCAGCTCGCGCAGTCGGTTCCAGGCCTGGTCCGCGGCCGGCCCATGGATCCGGCGAGTGCCGAGGCTCTGGCCGGTCAACTGGTCCGCGCGCTTAGAGTGACCTCGATGACGGGAGACCCCGCGGCAGCGGTGCGCCATCTCGAGGACGCCGCGCGAGCCGGTGACCAGGCGTCCGACGACCCCGGACGAGCGACCTCCTGAATCGCCGTCGAGGCCCGTCGCCGCTCTTGCACCCCCGCGTGCACGGCTGAATACTGCAAGTGCTGCTTACTACGGGGTAAACCAATGAAATCCAGTCGGCGGTCCGTGAGATTCGCGGGGCAGCCGTACAGCTTCGAGAGAGTCGAGGGGTGGGCACCCGATGAGCACGCTGTCATGTGGGCCGTGTCGCGCCAGGGAGAGTTCATCGGCACGTGGACCAGTCCGAAGGAATTAAGCACGAAGGAATTCGACGTGCGATGCATGCAGTGGCTCTCGGAGCTCCTGGGCGGTTCAGGTCCCCAAAGGAACTAGCCATGCTGCGACATGAATGGCGCCTTGTGGCGTGGGGTACGTCTATTCTGACGGCCGCCGCACTGCTGGCCTAGCCGCCTGCCGCGGCACCGGGCAGACGGAGTCTCGCCAGGCAGGCAGGTCCCTGCCCCCGCTCGCTCGAGGCGCCCGCTTCCCGGACGTGGAGCTTGCGGGTCCTACCGCGGTTCTGGTACCTTCGCATTTCACCCCATGTTTTCGCCGCTCAACACCAGCCCGGATCTGCAAGGCTCGTCACCCTTGGCACGGCGGCCCGAACGGCCGGCCGGAGGCTATACCGTGCTCGTGGTGGACGACGAGGAGGCCGTGCGGCGGCTCGCCTGCCGGATGCTCACCTGGACTGGATATCAGGCCCTCGAGGCGCGCCATGGGCGAGAGGCCCTCGCCACGATCGAGGAGCACAACGGCCCCATCCATCTCGTGCTCACCGACATCAAGATGCCCGGAATGACCGGTCGGGAGTTGGGGCGCCATGTCGAAGAACGGTGGCCCGGCAAGCCGATCCTCTACATGTCGGGATTCGCGTCCGAGGTGTTCCGGGGCGGCCTGCTCGAGCCGGGCGCGCCCTTCCTGGCCAAGCCCTTCACCCAGGACGATCTGGCCACGAAGGTGCGGGTTCTGTTGGAGAAGGAGGGGTAGTGCCCCGGTGGCCTTCCCGGTAACCCTCATCACTGCACGGTGTTGTGGAAAGCGGTTAAGTTGCGAGGCCAGGAAGCCTTTGCGGCGCCTGGCCCCGCAGATGTTTCAGCTCGCCAGACGCGTTCCGGTGTAGCGTCGGAAAGCGGCCCTGTCGCCCCGATCCCCCAGGGGAACACTCGCGACTGGCTTTCAGCGGGCCTGAACCCGGTCCTTCCGGACCCTCCGATTGGCACGGATGTTGAACTTACGACAGCGTTTGCCCACTCCGATCATGGAAATCTTTGCGGGGAACTAACCGATGACGAGAGGGGGGCTGGAGGTCGCCACGCCGGACGTGCCCTTGCCGAGTCACCGGCGGTCGGGAGCGCCTTTGCGCATCGTTTGTCCCACCTATTGGTACCCGCAGCACGCCAACGATACCCAGGCGACCTACGTCCACGACATCAACCGGCACCTGGTGCGGCGTGGAAATCAGGTCACCGTGGTGACTCCCGGAGATCGCTCCCTCCCCGCCGAGGATAGCTTCGACGGGGTCGATGTCGTGCGCTTCCCCATGGAGCTGCCGTCGGACCTCACCTACGGACGGGTCGCGCAGGGCAAGGTGAGCTTCGTGGGCCGCTTCGCCCGTCTCGCCGTGATGACGCATTACATGGAGGCGCAGTACCGGGCGACCGTGTCGGCGGCCCGGGAGCGCGGCGCGGACGTGCTGCATGCGCACTGGGCGATTCCCACCGGCCCGGCGGCGGTGCTCGCCGCGCGGCGGCTCAGGCTTCCCAGCGTGATCACCATGCACGGCGGTGACGTGTACGTGAATCCGGAGCAGGGGTACGACTTCCCGACCCGATGGTACGTGCGACCGCCGCTGCGCTGGACGCTGCGCCACGTGGACGCGCTCACCGCCATCACCGAGGACTGCCGGCAGCATGCCCTTCGCGCGGGGGCGCCGGAGCGCTGCATCCGGCTCATCTTCAACGGCACCGACCTGCGCCGCTTCAGCCCTGCGCCGGGCGGAAACAAGGTCGATCCCCGCTTCGGTCCCGAGATGATCTTCGCCTGCCGCCAGCTCTTTCCCAGGAAAGGCATCCGGTTCCTGGTGGAAGCGGTGGCCCAGCTGAAGCCGAGGTTCCCGGGCCTGAAACTGGTACTCGCGGGCGACGGCTTCGAGCGGCCGGCGCTGGTGAAGCTCACCGAAGACCTCGGCATCAGTGACGACGTCAGCTTCCTCGGCTGGGTGCCCAACGTCACCCTTCCCGATTACTACCGGGCCGCCGCCATCTCCGTGGTGCCCTCGCTGGAGGAGGGCTTCGGGATTCCGGCGGCCGAGGCGATGGGATGTGAGGTGCCGGTAGTGGCCAGCGACGCCGGGGGATTGCCCGAGGTCGTGGAGCACGGCGTCACCGGCTTAGTGGTGCCTCGCGGCAATACCTCGGCCCTGGTGGCGGCGATCGGCTCCCTGCTCGCAGATCCCGAGCGGCGGCGCCGGATGGGGTCGGCGGGCCGGGAGCGCGCGCTTCGGCTCTTCGACTGGGACCGCTCGGCCGAGCAGTTCGAGCGGCTGTACCTCGAAGTCGGCGCCATGGTGAGCCCGTGACGGGGCGGCTTTTCGTTTTCCGCTGGGACGTCGATCATCGGGTGTGTGTCACGGATGGGCTTCCAAGGATCCGCTCGGTCTGCCGCGACTTCGCCGTACCCAACACGTTCTTCGTCAACATGGGGCGGTCCACCAATCTCCGCGAATGGCTGGGAAAGGGGATGGTCCGCTCGCGAGCCAAGCTCGCGGACAAGGATGGGGTGCACCTCATCCAGAAGACCGGATGGCCCCGGTTCCTTCTGGAGACCGCGCTGGCCCGCCCGGTCGGACTGAAGTTCGTCCCGGTGCTCCATGGGCTTCAGGAGGAGGGGCACGAGCTCGGACTGCACGGAGGGATGGACCACGTCGTATGGAGCCGCCGGTTTCACGAGCTTCCCGACGGCGTTCTGGAAGCCGACGTGGAGGAGTCGTACGGGCACTTCACCCGGCATCTCGGCCAGCCGGGCGGTTTCTCGTCGCCCGGCTTCTATTCGGACGGCCGCGTGATGCGAATGCTGGACCGCATGGGCTTCGACTACGACGGCGACGCCATCGGCGGCGAGCCCCGCCGCGCCGTGGCCGACGGTCGCCGGCTCCGCCACTGGACCATTCCGGTGACCCTGTCCGGTCCCCGCACGATCCCGTTCCTGGAGTATCACGGCGCGCGCGGCACGCCAGAACAGCAAGTGCTGAGCGAGCTCGACCGGCATCTGGAGGGCCGCGACCTCGTGGTGCTCTACGGCCATCCCTGCTACGAGGGGGTGCGCGAGCAGATCCTCCGCAAGGTGTTCGCGCGGGTCATCGAGGGCGGCTTCCAGTTCGTCACCATGCAGGCGCTCGCGGCGCGGCTCGAGGCCGGCGCGCCCGTCCGATGATCCGGGTGCTCAGCGTCTTCGGCACCAGGCCGGAGGCGATCAAGATGGCGCCCGTGGTCCGCCGGCTGCAAGCTCGGCCCGAGCGTTTCGAGAGCCTGGTCTGCGTCTCGGCGCAGCATCGCGAGATGCTCGACCAGGTCCTCGATGTGTTCGCGCTCACGGCCGATCACGACCTGGCGATCATGACTCCCGGCCAATCGCCGGCGAACGTCGTGGCCAGGGTGCTTGACCTCCTGCCGCCGCTCCTTCGGACGGTCCGTCCCGACGTGCTCCTCGTGCAGGGCGATACGATGACGACGTTCGCGGCGGCGTTCGCGGCGTACCTCGAGCGGATTCCCTCCTGTCACGTCGAGGCCGGCCTGCGTACCGGAAACCGCTACCACCCGTTTCCCGAGGAGATGAACCGGGTGCTCACCACCCGCCTGGCCGACCTCCACTTCGCCCCAACCGCGATGGCCCGCGACCGACTCCTTGCCGAGGGGGTGCCACCGGACACCGTCGTCCTCACCGGCAACACGGTCATCGACGCTCTGCTGGCGACGGTGAGCGCGGACCATCAGTTCACGACCACGGCACTGGCCGGGCTCGACTCCCGGCTGCGGCAGGTGCTGGTCACCACGCACCGCCGCGAGAGCTTCGGCGAGCCGCTGAAGGCGATCTGCGCGGCGATCGGCGACCTCGTCGCCCGGTTCCCCGACATCGAGGTCGTCCTGCCGGTCCACCCCAATCCGGAGGTCAAGCGCACCGTCGAGGCCGGCCTCTGCGACACCCCTCGGGTGCGGCTGATCGAGCCGGTGGACTACGTGGAGTTCGTCCATCTGATGGCGCGGTCGTACCTGATCCTGACGGACAGCGGCGGCGTGCAGGAGGAGGCTCCGAGCCTCGGCAAGCCCGTGCTGGTGCTGCGCGATACGACCGAGCGGCCGGAGGGCGTCGAGGCGGGAACCGCCGTCGTCGTGGGCACCGATCGCGAGCGGATCGTCGCGACCGCGAGCCGCCTGCTCACGTCCACGGAGGCCTACGAGCGCATGGCGACCGCGGTGAGTCCCTACGGTGACGGGCACGCCAGTGAGCGCATCGTATCGGCCCTGGAGCAGCGCTACGGATGAGGCTGCTGGTGACGGGGGGGACGGGATTCATCGGGTCTCACCTGGCCGAGCACGGTCGGCGGCTCGGCGCGGAGGTCGTGGCCCTTGGCCTCACCGACCGGCCGGAGGAGCGGGCCAACGTCGAGCTGCTGCGGGGGCAGGGGGTCGAGGTGCTGGCGGGCAGCATCACCGACCCGGAGCTCTGCCGGCGAGCGGTCCGGGGCGCCACCCACGTCTTTCATCTGGCCGTGGCCATGCGGGAGGGTGCGAAGAGCGACGAGTTCTTCGAGTCGGTGAACCTGGACGGGACTCGGCGGCTGCTGGAGGCATCGGCGGACGAAGGGGTGCGGCGATTCGTGTACTGCAGCACCATCGGCATCTATGGTCACCGGGCACCCGGCATCACCCGTGAGGACTCGCCGCTCGCGCCGGGCAACGTGTACGAGCGCACCAAGGTCGCGGCGGAGCGACTGGTGAGGGACTTCGGGGCGGAGCGGTCGCTGCCGTACTCCATCCTTCGGCCCGCCGACGTTTACGGCCCCCGGGACCATCGGCTGCTCAAGCTGTTCCGGGGAATCAGCTCGGGGCGTTTTCCGTTTTTCGGCGGTGGGGAAGGGCGGCGGCACATGATCTACGTGGACGACGTGGTCTCGGGCTTCTTCCGCGCCTGCGAGCGCGACCAGGCGCTGGGGGAGTCCTTCATTCTCGCGGGGCCGAAGGCGTGTACGCTTCGGGAGCTCGTGGCCGGAGTGCAGGCCGCCACGGGCAGCCGGCGCTACGGTGTCAGGTTGCCGCTCAAGCCGATGCTGGGTGTCGCGGCGGTGGTGGAGGATGTCTCCCGCGTGCTCGGCGTGGATCCGCCGATCTACCGCCGGCGGATGGACTTCTTCTGGAGCGATTCGGAGTTCGATACGAGCCACGCCCGACGGAATTTGGACTGGGCTCCGCGGGTGGAGCTGAGAGAGGGCATTCGTCGGACGCTGGAGGACTACCGGCGTTCGGGGGCACTGGCATCATGAGCGGAGGGAGCCCGTTGACCGAGCCGTGGCAGATCCAGTTGTACCGTCGCTCCCTCAAGAAGAAGGAGACGATGAAGGCGCTGCTCGATCATCTGCCTCCCGTGGAGGGGCGGCAGTGTCTGGAGCTGGGCTGCGGCACCGGCCTGACCTCCTACTTCCTGCGTCGGCGGGGCGGCACCTGGACCAGCTGCGACTTCGAGCGCGACCACGTGCGCTCCGCCCAACAGCTCGTCGGTGACCGCGTGGTGCACATCGACGAGCGCTCCCTGCCGTTCCCGACGGCATCGTTCGACGTGGTCGCGGCGATCAACTTCCTCGAGCACATCGAGGACGACGACGCCTTCTTCGCCGAAATGGTGCGGGCGCTGAAGCCGGGCGGCGAGTTCCTCTTCATGGCACCGAAGGGAGAGCACGGCAGACCGGGGTTCGCCCTCAAGCGGCTGCTAGGCTTCACCGCCGACCAGGAGGGCTTCGGACACGCGCGCGACGGCTACCCGCCGGACCGCGCGCGGGAGCTGATGGAGCGGCACGGTCTCACGGTGCGGAGCGTGAACGACTATTGCCGGATCTTCACCGAGTCGCTCGAGGACCTGCTCAACTACGCCTATCACCGCAAGGCGATGCAGGGAAAGCAGCCGGCGGAGCAGGACTTTCACGGCGACACCGCCCCGATGTCCGCCGAGGCGCTCGACAAGGTCGGCATCGCCTACAAGGTGTACTCCGCGATCTACCCCGCGCTCCGCGGCTGGACCCTGCTCGATCGGCTGATTCCCTTCTCGGCGGGCTACATGATGGTGGCCCGCGCCCGCAAGGCCGGCTGATGTGCGGCATCGTCGGGCGGGTGGGCCCCGCCGCCGTATCGGAGCGGGAGATCCGCTGCATGTGCGACGCGATCCGGCACCGCGGGCCCGACGACTGGGGTGTCTTCGTCGAAGGCGGCACCGGGCTCGGCGCGCGCAGGCTCAGCATCATCGACATCGCGGGGGGGCACCAGCCGATCGCCAGCGAGGACGGCAGCGTCGTCGTGGTGATGAACGGGGAGATCTACAACTATCCCGAGCTGCGCCCGGAGCTAGAGGCGGCCGGGCATCGATTCCGCACGCGCACCGACACCGAGGTCCTGCTGCACCTGTACGAACAGCACGGAGAGGCGATGCTGGGCCGCTTGCGCGGCATGTTCGCCTTCGCGCTCTGGGACCGCGGGCGGCGGCGCCTGCTCCTGGGCCGCGACCACTTCGGGCAGAAGCCGCTGTTCTACACCGTGTCGAACGGCAGGCTCACGTTCGCCTCCGAAGTGAAGGCGCTGCTCGCGGACGACCCGACCCTGGCCGAGCTCTCGCCCCAGGCACTCGACCAGTATCTCACCCTCCGGTTCGTGCAGCCGCCGCGCACGTTCTTTCCGCGGATCCTGGCGCTGCCGCCGGCACACTACATGGTCTGGGAGGACGGGACGCCGCGGGTCGAGCGCTACTGGCAGCTCGCCTACGGGCCCAAGTGGACCGACGGCGAGGCCGACCTCCTCGAGCGCATCGACGGACTGCTCGCGGAGACGGTATCCGCGCATCTGCTGAGCGACGTGCCGGTCGGGGCGTTCCTGAGCGGCGGACTCGATTCCACGCTCATCGCGTCGTACGCCGCGCGAGCGCTGGGATCCGAGCTTCGGACCTTCTCGATGGGGATACCGTACCGGGACCTCAACGAGCTGCCCGCCGCGGCGGCCGTCGCGGCCCGATACGGCACCCGCCACTTCGCGGAGGAGGTCACACCGACGGTCGTGCGGGATCTCCCGCGGCTCATCGCCGCGCTGGACGAGCCGGCCGACCCGCTGTCGATGTGCCTGTTGCACCTGGCCAGGATGACCGCGCGGGAGGTAAAGGTGGTACTCGGCGGCGACGGCGGCGACGAGCTGTTCGGCGGCTACGACCGGTACTCGGCCGACCGGTGGCTCGATCTCTACCGGAGCGTGCCCGCCGCCGTGCGCGATCTGGTCTCCAGCCAGGTGCTGGGCCGCATGCCGGACCAGTTCACCTTCAAGAGCGTCACCCACAAGCTCCGCTGGGTGGACCAGATGGCCCGGAAGAGCGGCGGCGAGCGCTATTCGGAGAGTATGCAGTTCTTCTGGTTCAACGAGGCGCACCGGCGCGAGCTGTACACGCCGGAGTTCCATCGCAAGCTGGGCGGCGCGCGACCGGATGCCTGCATCCTCGATCTCTTCGCCGGGGCGCCGGCCGAGGACCCGATGGACCGGATGATGTACGTGGACGTCGCGTCACGGCTGCCTGGCCAGTCGCTGATGATCCTAGACCGGGCCACGATGGCGTACAGCCTGGAGTCGCGCTCGCCGTTTCTCGACGTGCGGTTCGCCGAGTGCATGGCGCGGGTGCCGGTGGGGCTGAAGGTGCGAGGCCGGCAACTGCGCTACCTCGAGCGCAAGCTCGCCGAGCGCTACCTCCCGCGCGAGGTGCTGACCCGGAAAAAGCAGGGCTTCGCCTCCCCGCTGATGTACATCCTGAACGAGGAAGTCCGGATGCTGGCTCCGCGCCTGCTGCTGGGGAGCGAGCTGGCCCGCGACGGTTACCTCCGCACCGAGCGGGTGCGCCAGTTGGTGAGCGAGCATCTCGAGGGGCGCCGGGACCACGGCAACCGGATCTGGCTGCTGCTGACGGCGGAGGTCTGGTACCGCCATTTCATCGGGCGGAGGTCGGCCGAGGATCTCGAGGCGGAGCTGGCCGAGGCGGCGGAGCGGGTGGCGGGTCCGGTCCTGGCCCGGAGCGTTTCCTGAGGTCTACTCGGCAGGCTCCCTTCTGTGTACTGGCTCGGCCTCGACCCTACCGCGGCCAAAGCGATCACCCATAGTGGCGGTGCGTCGAGACTGGAGGGCGAACGCGGGGGTTCGCTGCTCCCGCGACCACTACTGACCACTCGGAGCGCGGATCTCACCACGCGCCTAATAAGTAGGTGGTATCCTCGCTTGCAGCGGATAGGCCGATCAAATTGCTGTGGCGCCGGGGGACGCTTCGCCTGCGACCCGGTAGACGACCCATAAGACGTCCTTAGACGCCAGAGAACATGCCGGTTCGATGCTGCTGGACTAGTGACATAGCTTCAAACAATCGTCACAGCTTCTCCCCAAGAGGCCACGGCTAAGTTGCTCAGCTAGTTCAGCGCCCGAGCCCCGTTTGGCAGCTCATACAGCGAGGTGCGTCTGCCAGGCCCAGATCGTATGATGGCTCTGCTTCTCCGACATCGCATTTCATTGCGCTTGGCGATTCCCGCCGTCGGACCGACGCCTGCCACGACCTCCCGCCGCGACTGACGTCCTCCCAAGCCCCGAGAGCGCCGAGTCCCCGAAAGAACAAACGCGCGGAGGATCTATGCTGGGTGACATCAGTCTCTTAGCTGCATGCGCGTCGGCTGCGCTCATCCTGAGCGTAGGATGCGCAGGCGACAGCTCAACCGAGGCGGCCCAGACCCGCAGTTCGACCAGAGTGGCCACGCCGCAGCCGGACATCCGGAGATCTTCCGATTCGTCGAGGATCTCGACAACGTGTTTGCCGAAGGTGAGTTCTGCCCATCGTTCGCGGTCGAAAGTGAAGGTGAGAACGAGGTTTTTTTCGAGGGAGGACCGCACGAGGCCGCCCAGGGCCTAGTCGACTACTGCATCCTGCTCTCTAGTGGCGCGTCATGAGGGCCAAGCACATGGTCACCGGCATCCGGTGGCCATTGCAGCACGTAAGTTGTTGGAAGAGAGCGGCGTGGGTGAGATTCGAACTCACGGACCGGTTGCCCGGTCGGCGGTTTTCAAGACCGCTGCCTTAAACCACTCGGCCACCACGCCCTGGAGGTCCAAACTTCTTCCCCTGCAGTTGATTAGGCAAGCTGGCTCACCTACCCGTCGTACTTCGGCTCGAGAGCCAAGCCGGATCGCTGAATGGCGCCGACCGGAGCTCGGGGATGATCGACTCCATGAGGAGGAGGTCGGTCCGGGATCTGCGGGCGCGCGGGCGCTGCGGGAATGGGGCAATGGCGCCACCGAGTTGGGCAGCGTGGTGGAGGCCAGCGCGCATGGGACACGTCTTGCACGGACCGGACGTGGGGCGTCGTGGTCGGCGAGCGCAACGCCTTCTCATCCTGCCGATCCTACAAGTCTCGCAAGCAGCTCCAGGGGCTGTGGACGGCTCGACAGCCTCGGTAAGCTGCTGCATGTTAGGGCATCAGGACTCGAGGTCGGTAGGGTGGGTCGTCAAAGCGAGCACACAGAGAGGAGCTACCCATGTACAGCCTGGCGAAGGGCCTGACGGCTCTAGTGTAGCGTCCCATTAGTTTCTTGCTTATATTGTGGCGTCCTCCAGCCGCGAATGGAGCCGCCCTGCGCACCGGACGTCCCCGTCAGTTTGAGCTCACCTTGTCGCCGAGGGAGCAGGCCCA